>JBAYXX010000061.1:0-24987 GCA_041673345.1 Kiritimatiellia bacterium | reverse complement strand
TAACTCGACGGTCAAACGCATCGGAGTCGGGGTCGGTATCGGGGTCGACCTCGTACGCTTTTCGATACCGATACCGATACCGACCCCGACTCCGACCCCAAGTACCAAACATAAAAATGAAAGGTGGGCAAAAAATGAGGTTAAAAAGATTAAAAACTCTGATGATCGCGGGAATACTGATTGCTGGGACGGCTGTTCGAGGAGAAGTTCATTGCCCAGGCTCTTATAAAGGTCATCTGCAAGGCATAACTACAGATGACAGCGGCAATCTTTATTGGTCTTTTACCGTTATGCTGGTCAAGACTGATGCGCAAGGCAAGGAGTTGTCCAAAATAGTTACCCCTTATCACTCCGGTGATCTGACATGGCATGACGGCAAGGTTTATGTGGCCTTTAATAATGGCCGCTGGAATACAGAGGGCGGCGGAGCCAAATCTGTGATCAATGTTTATGACGATAAGACTTTTGAGTTAATTTCTACGTGTGCGCTTCCAGAGGTTATCTATGGATCAGGGGGTGTGGAGTATTATGACGGACATTTCTTTGTTGTCGGTGGGCTGCCTAAGGGCTATCAGGAAAACTATGTGTATGAGTATACAGAGATCTTTCAGTTCGTTAAGCAGCATGTGATTCCGAGCGGGTATACGGATGTGGGAATCCAGACAATCTGCTATGGAGACGATGGGAATTGGTGGTTAGGCTACTATCAGACAGGCACCTTGATAACAGACGGTCAGTTCAAGCTTTTGAGTAAGCATAAATTCGACACCGCGATAGGGATTGCCAGAACCAATGAGAAGGGAGTTTTTTGGGTTGCCTCAACGCGGAAAAATGACCAGGGAACCTACACAGGGTCGATTCGTCGTGTTAAACAAGCTGAGATCCTGGCGAAATAGTGAATACTTCACTTTTTATAATACACCCATGAGAAAAGAACGGCTGACTTCGCTGGATACGCCGTTTTCCCATGTGTTTTCTCTCTTTGTCGCGAGCCGAGACACTTGGCGATTGGCCATAAACACGCCAACCGCGGTCACGGCCCGCAACTACAGCACTGCGAGCTTGAATTAATGCCTGACAGAAAATTCAGAGTTGACTCTTTTCACCCTCTCTTGCATAATAAATGCCAATAACGGGTAGACGGGTATCGTTATGTTATCGGTCAAGCCGATGCTAATCAAGGACAATAGGGAATGAAACATTGGTGCGGGAAGTCAATCGGGGTATGGATGGGTCTGATGCTGCTCCTTTGCGGCATAAGCACGGTGCAAACGTTGAACTGCCCATAAAATGACACGGATTTATCAAATAACAGAAAAAGGAGATACACTGTATGAATAAGAGCACAATTAAACCTCTGACTGAAAAAAAGACAGTTACACGCAGGTCGTTTCTGCAACGTTCAACCAGCGCTGCACTGGGTCTGAGCGCATGGACTGCGCTCAGTGCCGACCGAGTGATCGGTGCCAACGACAGGGTGAATGTCGCACTCATTGGATGCGGCGGGCGCGGAAGTTTCATCTTGCGCGTGATGATTGCGGATGCTGGTGCGAATTGCGTCTGCCTCTGCGACTTGAGCGACAAACGATTGGATAAAATGTGGTCGTTCATCGAGCCAGTACAGCCCAACAAGCCACGCTTCGAGAAGGACTACCGCAAGGTCTTAGAGTCGCCGGACATCGATGCCGTGATTGTCGCCACGCACGACAACTGGCACGCGCCGCTGACGATCATGGCATGTCAGGCAGGCAAGGACGTGTATGTGGAGAAGCCCCACTCGTTCTGCATGTGGGAGAGTGGACTGATGGTCGAAGCCGCCGCGAAATACAAGCGCATCGTGCAGGTCGGAACGCAAAACCGCTCAGCCGATTATGTCCATCAGGCACGCGAGATTGTGCAGAGCGGTAAGCTCGGCAAGATCGGGCTGGTCAAGGTATTCAATCTCAAAAACGGCTCGCCTTTCAAACTGGGAGAGCCGGGCACACAGCCCGCGGACTTTAACTGGGACCGCTGGCTCGGGCGGGCGGCGTTACGTCCCTATCACCAGCGGATCTGGCAGGGCGGCTGGCATAAGAACTGGGACTACTGCGGCGGGGATCTGACCGACGACTCCATCCACCAGCTCGACCTCGCGCTGATGGTGATGGGTGATCCTGGATTGCCCACGAGTGTGCGCGCGTTAGGCGGACAGTACGTCGTCCACAAGGAAGACGATGCCGAGGTTCCGGATGTCTTGAATGTCGCCTGGGACTTTGGTTCGTTCGTTATGGCTTTCGATATGAGCCAGTACCCGAGTTATATGGCAAAAACCACTGACGAGCTTCGCAAAAGCAAAAACCGTGTTCCTGACTGGACGCTGAACGCCACGCGTATCGAGATCTACGGGCAAGACCTGCTCATGATCCTGGGACGGCACGGCGGAGGATTAAGTCTCGTGAAGGCGAGCAATCAAATTGTTGACAAGATTTATGGTCAACCGCCCGATCTTGAACACTATCTCAACTTTATCACCTGCGTGAAAAGCCGCAAACAGCCCAATGCGGACATCGCAATCGCGCACGCCAGCAACCTCACCGCGCATATGGGCAACATCGCTCACCGGATCGGCAATGTCTCGATGAATTACGATGCCAAAACCAGCACGTTCGATAATCCAGCCGCCAACGCGATGTTCAAGGCCACCTACCGGAAAGGATACGAGATTTCTGACAAAGTCTAGTCCCGAATTCACTGACTATTCTTTGTCCGGCACACACAGCTATGACGACCAGCCATGCGCCGCACGTACGCTGAGCATTGCAGCCAGAACATCGTTCCAAGTCTGCTGCTTCAGCATGACCTCGTTGGAGAACATGCAGCCATCCCAGCAGAGATGAGGGATCTTCTGCGTCAGCTCGCCGCTCTCATCGCGCAGCCAGTGGCCCGCGTCGCGGGCAACAACGAGCTTGCCGTTGGGATCAGCGGCTGTGCAGTGCCGTCCGGTTTTGTCATGGCTGCCTGAACCGTGTACAGTGCCGTCGTTCTGCGCCACATGGAAATCGATTGTCCATGGGCGCAGTGCGGCGGTCAACGTGCGCAGTCCCTCCTGCAGAGCTTCGGTGTCGGACCACTCAAAATCCTGCGGTAGAATGCGCTGTTCAGGTGCGTTCACTCCCAAGAGATAGAGTAAGGTGTGCGCCATATCAGCTTGAAATCCCATATTCGGCTGATCGACCATTTCAAGCAGGTGCAGCATATCTTGCCAGCCATGCATGCCGCCCCAGCAGACCTCGCCCTCGGCCGCCAGTCGCTCACCGTAACCGGCGGCGATCGTGCATGCCTCACGAAAGGTGGCCGCGATTTTTTTCTGGTTGCCAACAGGATCGAAGGCCCACTCTTCAGTTCCAGCGGCGGAATCAATCCGAATGACACCATAGGGCCGTACACCTAGTGCACAGAGCTGTTTGCCTATCTCACACGATTTGCGCACCTGAGTCAGAAAACGCTTCACATCCTCGGCGTTGCCCATGGCCGAGCCGCCGCCAGCAGGGCCCCAGACTGGAGCCACTAGTGTCCCAGCCACCAGATCTTTGGTGCTGATCTTATCCGCCAGCACTTTAAGATCATCGGCAGTACTGTCGATATTCACATGCGGCTCGCACAGGAAAAAATCCACCCCATCGAATTTTTGTCCATCTACCTCGGCGTTGACGGTCAGCTCCAGCATAGTATCCAGGTCAATCACAGGCTCTGAATCTGGCCCCTTGCCGACTAAACCGGGCCACATCGCATTGTGAAGTTTCGGGTAATTATTGGTTGTCATTATGTCTCCATATTGGCAGCGTCCTAGAAGACGCCAGGTTGTTAGTCGCTTACCGAAGGGCAAGACAAACATGTTGGTCCTTAAAAACATGTTGTCGGTGGGCCAATCCTAATCTCAATCTTAATCTTAATCCTTATCTATTCGCCCATCCCAGATCACGTTTTTTGATTAGGATTACGAGTAAGATTGTGATAAAGAGTGATCACCCTCTAACCTGTAACTTTCCCAAATCAAGCGGCTCATAAATCAGCCCTCGCGATTGCTATTCCG
Source organism: Kiritimatiellia bacterium (assembly GCA_041673345.1). GTDB lineage: Bacteria > Verrucomicrobiota > Kiritimatiellia > RFP12 > UBA1067 > M55B167. The sequence goes on along the minus strand of JBAYXX010000061.1, from coordinate 20,915 downwards.
CAAAGCGGAATCATATAATTCGGCGCAGCCGAATTATTTGCCGCTCATAGAGCGGCTACTACACCCGATGCTGATTGACGATGCTGTACGACAATGTTGGTGGACGATTAGGATCATGCGGGGGCTCGTCAACCAGCATCGTCGCCGCTATCGTAAACCGCAGGCGCAGCCAAACTCCAGTAGCACCCGATTGCATCGGGAGTTGTCCGACTGGAAAGTAGCACAGCCGTCTCGGCTGTGAATCCCACGACCAACACACAAACTCATTTTGGTTACAGCAAAAAGCTGCTTTAGAGATTTACCCATGCGCCGCTCTCCGCTGATTTCAACACCGCGTCGCAGACCCTCTGCGTTTCCAGTCCATCCCGGAAGGTCGCGCCAACTGGTTTGCCAGTCGCAAGGCTTTCAATAAAATCCGCCGCCTGATGCACAAAGCTGTGCTCATAACCAATTGCGAGGCCCGGCACCCACCACTTGCTCATATAGGGGTGGTCACCGTCGGTCACATGGATGGAACGCCAGCCACGTGTGATACCCTCGTCATTATGGTTGAAGTAGGCGAGGCGCTGCAGGTCATGCAGATCCCAGGCCAGCGAGCCGTACTCGCCATTGATCTCAAAGGTGAAGAGCGCTTTGTGGCCGCGGGCGTAACGGGTTGCTTCAAAGTTGCCCATCGACCCATTGCCAAAGCGGCAGAAGAAGGTGCAGGCATCATCAATGCCAACAGGCTCCATCCTGCCGCTCTCAACACTCTTGCGCTCCTTGACAAAAATCTTGGTCATGGCGTTCACACTTGTGATCGGACCGTTCTGCCAGAGGGCCAGGTCAATACAGTGAGCCAGCAGATCGCCAGTGACACCCGAGCCGGCAGCCTTGGCATCCAGCCGCCAGGTTGCCATACCGCCCTGGGGCACATCAGCGGAGATGGTCCAGTCCTGAAGGAAGTTGGCGCGGTAGTGGAAAATTTTACCAAGACGCCCCTCATCGATCATCTGCTTCGCCAGTGTCACAGCGGGCATACGGCGGTAGTTGAAGGAGGCTAGGTTCGGAACCCCGGCTGCCTCCACTGCCTCAGTCATGGCCAGTGCCTCTGCTGCGTTGAGGGCCAGCGGTTTCTCGCAAACGATCATCTTACCGGCCTTAGCAGCCGCGATGGCAATCTGCGCGTGAAAATTGTTGGGCACACAGATCTCAATAATATCGATCTCTGGATCGTCAACCACTTTACGCCAGTCAGTCTCAACCTTTTCATAACCCCAGCGTGAAGCAAAGGCCCTCGCCTCTTCCTCCACCAACCCGCAGACTGTTTTCAGAACAGGTGTGTACTCCAGGTCAAAGAAGTTACCTACTTTACGGTAGGCGTTGGAGTGTGTGCGGGCCATAAACCCGTATCCAATCATCCCTATATTCAATTTTTTTTTCATGTTTTCCCTTTTTTAGCGCACTGGTTAAGCTCTATTGAGCCAGCCATACTTAACCTCTGTCTTCACGCCAGTATTAGATCAGGATTTCCTGGGCCGAAATGTTTGAGCATCACAATCGAATCGGTCTTAGATGGATTGGTAATCACAATACCTGCTTGCGCGGCGGTCTCTGAGACAAAGTACTCATCGTGGGTCAACTGCCCAAAACGGATCAGCGCAGGAGTCTCAATATCCCAGATGCCCATTTTACCATGCCCCTGCATCATGATCATGCCATAGGCTGCCGCATCCTTGACCGTCACTGTGGCACCTGGCAGAATGGTCAGCTCTTTGGCGCTGAAAGCCTCGGATTTATAGGTCACCCATTGATCAATGTAACCCTGCGCCTGCATGGCCTCCAGATCATTGACCAGTTTAGGTGCCATAAAGCGGTTCTTGCGGAAGTATGGATCAACATTGAGATCCCAGTCAATAACCTCCATCAGATAATCGACATCGTGCATGCGGTTAGCGGGAGTGTTCTTCCAAAGCAGCTCCGCAGGCACAATCGCGTCGCCGGTCAGCGACTGATACATGGCGAACACATCCGAGGCTTTCTGCGGCTCATAGGTGCAGAGCGAGCCCGGGGCGTGGAGTACTCCTGGCGGCACATCCCATCCAGTGCCTGGCTCAAGCCGGTAGGCCTGGGCGATATTGGTGATCTTGTTATCACCCTTGGAGAAATTCATCAGACACTGGCGCACCTCATCCTTGGTTGTGCCTGGCGCGAACCCAAAGAAAGTATAAGGGAAATCCGCACCGTAATTATTGACCTGCGGTGGAAAATAGTAAGCCTCGGGCTTGCCTTTCTGACCAGTCAGGGCGGCGTGTTCATCCCGGTGGTGTACGTGGTGCGGCAGGGCCCCCTTATTATCAAAAAACTTGGAGTACATTGGCCAGCAGCTGTGCTCGTTCCAGATGCGATCACCCAACAGCGCGCCCTTGAGCTGCTGAACCGCTTCAGCCAACAGCACCTGCTTCGTGACGCTGCCATCCTCAAATACAATCTGGCTCAGCCCCTCGGTGGCACCTGTGAGCGGACCGTTGTCCGCCGGCGTGGTGGATGCGAACCAACGCTCATCAATGCCGCCGCGCTCACCACCCAACGCATAGTAGTCATCCGGATGCAACTTGATCCGCCGACCCGGCACACAAAAAGAGCGCGGCACCCAGTTGGGCGCCAGCCTGACAATGCCTTCTCCCTGATCAAACGCGCTTTGAATTATCTTACTTTTTGACATACAATCTCCTCTAAGTTTTTCCTGAATTATCACAAACAAAAAGTCATTCAATGTTCCTATAGTATCAATATTCTGAAACCGATTGCCAGAGAATATTTACTTAAAATAATTTTTCGCTATTGCATTTTGCGGAGGGGGAGTGATAACATTTCAATAATTGGAATTAGCTGTAGTCAATTCCTACCGATATCCGCAGCCGACAGGCACCTGAGCAGTTGCCAAATATTAAAGACAAAATAGTTGAAGCTGACAAAAAGGATGAAACAAATGGACAGCAGCATAAATATGCTAAAGCGATGGACAATGAGAACCCTCATGATTCTGTTGACTGCGGCGCAGGTGCCGGAAGCGTGTCGGGCCATGGAGCTTGTGGTGGACGGACAGCCCACGGCGAAGGTCGTCATTTCAGACAAAGCAAATCCCTTGACCACTCTGACCGCGGAGCCTCGGCAGATTGTTGTCGCCCAGGACGGTACAGGTCAGTTCAAGTCAATCAACGAGGCGATGAAATCCATTCAGGATGCGACGGAGGCCGACCCCGTGGACATCAAGATCAAGGCGGGCATTTATGTTGAGACAATTACCACGCGCAACTGGGTCAATCTGATTGGCGCGGACCGGGATACGTGCATCATCCGGTATGATGGCGGTTCGGAGACGAACACGCCCGTCAGCAGAAAGCACACTCTGTGGGCAACGAGCAGCACAACGCTCAGGAATCTGACTATTGTGGGAACCCGGGTGAAATACTGCATTCACTCTGATGGCGGAAGGAAATTCGTGCTGAATATTGAAAACTGCGCATTGCGCCGCGAGTATCCGGTTGGTGAACCCAAGCCCTATGTCGCCGCATTCGGGATCGGTCTGCGGGGCGACCAGCATATTGCCATGCGCGATTGTCTAGTGGCGGCGGATCTACCTATTTATCTCCATAATTGGAACGATCAGCGTGCCCCATGCAGTATGACCTTGGAGAACTGCGTGCTGAAAGGTAAAGAACATGCAATCGCAATTTATTGTCTGGGCAGTAAACAAAACGATTATTTCATCATGCATGATTCTGTACTGGAAGGGCTGAAGTCTGGAGTGAAATACGTTAATTTCAAGAACATCAAAAAAGCGCCCTCCTGGAATGGCCAAAGTGAAATCAAATTATGGGGAAGCGGCAACAGCGGCGCCCAAATAACCGGAGCTGAACTAAAAGACGACTCCCGAAAACGCCAGTCAGGGATTGAGATGGCCGCACAGTCCAAGGCCGCGGAAAAACAAGGGCAATGAAAATTATTTATTATTGTGTTTGACACTGAGTGGCAAAGATAATAGCATCTGTTTACGGTTGAGTGAAATATTATTTGTTCAGGACTGTTCGCGAGTGTAGGCTGAAAAGACAAAGTACAGGAATTAATGGTTGTTCCCCGCGCCCGCCGCTGTCTGCAAAGGCCACCCCAGGCGAAGCGAGGTTGCGGGTTATTATGGCTGGAAGATCAAAAATAGTGTTTGGGGTTATGGCACGTTCGACCTGACAATGATATTCCCGAGAACGGACGGCGAATTGAGAGCGGAGCTGACGCGCCCGCTGGACGAGACGGCAATTAGTATACGCTGACGGTAAGCTATAAAAAACAAATTGGAAATCATGCATTAAAGATAAAACCCTTGAACGATTGGAGCCGATAAAGAGGATGAAAAGCAGAAAAAGAATGAAACCGATGGACAGCAGTATGAATGCGCAGAAGCAATGGATGTTAAGAACCCTCATAATCCTGTCGGCTGCAATGCTGACGCCGGAAGTGTGTCGGGCCATGGAGTTTGTGGTGGACGGGCGGCCCGCGGCGAAGGTCGTAATTCCAGACGACGCCAATCCCGTGACCGCTCTGGCCGCGGAGGTTCTGGTCAGATATGTGGCTGAATCCACAGGCGCCAAGCTGGAAATTGTTTCCGAAAAAGACGCGGGCGGGAGCGGGGAGCGCATCTTCCTGGGCGCAACAGCGGCGGCCCAGACTGCGGGGGTCGATGTCTCAAAGATTAAATACGACGGCTTTATTTGGAAGACCGTCGGGAACGATCTCATCATCGCGGGCCGCGACGTACCCTTCGCTTCGGCAAAGGGAAAAAACAATTTGCAGTCGGCGTGCCATGGCACCGCACGGGGTGTCTACCGCCTGCTGGAGGATTACGGCGGGGTCCGATGGCTCCTGCCGACCCCAAAAGGTGTGGTTGTACCCAAAGCGGAACGTTTTTCTGTGCCTGATGGCATCGACCGTAGGGAAGAACCCTTGTTCGCATACACGCTTGGCCTGTCGAATTTCGGAGAGTGGTCACTGGCGAACGGCCAGCGGCGGGCGGTGGATGTGCTGACATTAGGGCACAGTTGGGACGGGGCCTTACGTGAGGCTGGAGACCCCAAGGCCCTGTTCGACAAAGAGCCGGAGCGTTTCGCGCTCATCGACGGTAAGAGGCACTACACTCCGCATAATTTCCAGCTCTGCTCATCCCACCCGGATTTCATTAATATAAGTGTCCAGTATTTCTCGAAGCTGTTCGACAAAGGGCATCAGTGGGTCGAATACAATCAGGCCGACGGCTGGCGGCGCTGCGAATGTGGCCGGTGTAACGCGATGGACCGGCTGGACGAACTGGAAAAAGAAATCGGAGCCTATTGGAACCGCGAGGCGGATCCTTCTGACAAAACGCGTGCGCCCGCTGAACGGCTTTGGGTGCCGTTCGGTAAGATCGCCGAACGCCTGTACAAAAAATATCCTGATCACAAGATCGTGCCCCTGGCATATCATCCCACGTTCATCCCGTCGCAAGCGGTCAAACATTTTCCTCCCAACGTCATGATCGCCATGACACGGGAGTATCCCGGGCTTTTCGAGCAATTCAGCGGGTTCGACAAAACGATATGGGCGTATTGGTGGGGCGCTTATCATGTGTCGGGGCTAACTCCCAACATGATGGCGCATCAAGTCATCCCCCATCTCAACCTGTTGGTCGACCAGGACGTTTTGGGGGTGTATTCCTGCGGAGGCGGCGCGCTGTGGGGATTGGAAGGCGGGGCCTATTACGTGTACTCCAAGCTCTCGTGGAACCCGACACTTGATCCAGACGCGGTCCTAGACGATTATTACCGTGGCGTGTATCACGCCGCAGCCCCTGAGATGAAGCGGTTTTTTGATCTGATCGAATCCCGTGTCACTGTCGGCAAGGATACTCAAACCGTAAAACAGCGGGCCCATAACCTGTATAATCGATCCGTCGCCGTCTACTTTCCAGAGGCTTACCCGCCCGCTGTCCTAGCCAATCTGGACAGCATCCTGGCCCAGGCGAAGGCGAAAGCCGCCGGGGACGACCTCGCCGGGCAATGGCTCGCCCTGACCGAACTGCAGTACCGCTATCTGAAAATCGTTGCCAATGGGTTCACCCTGTATCGGGAGTACCGGTTCTCACGGAACAAGACACCCGCGTTACGCGGCGAGTTGGCCGCCGCTATCGAGGCGCGAGAAAGCTTTATCGCCGAAGTCACGGAGCTGAAGCAGAAGAAAGAGTGGCTTACTGACTGGTTTCCGGGCGCGGGCACGTATATGGCCACCCTCCCGACGGGCGGCTCCTGCTACGCGACCTTGAACGCAGGACCACCATTCGGCGGGTCATTCGCACAGGAACTCACAAAGTAAAGGATCTCCAAACAACCGGAAAAAGTGGTGTGTAAGGCCGGATGGATGGAATTCAACGGGAGAAGCAGTATGAAAACAAAGCTTAGTCTCGCGATCTTCTGGATCGCGGCAATAGGGGTTGCCATCAATGTGTATGCGGTCGAGCCGTCGATCAGCAATGTCAATATCCGCCAGCGCTGGCCATGGAGCAGACTGGTGGATATCGATTATGTGCTCGACTGCGATGCTGGAGAATTAATGGATGTCGCGGTAGTCCTGTATGATGGCGACACGTCGCTCACGGTTCACTCACAGGCGTTTTCAGGGGGTATGTGCGCTGTGTCAAACGGCAGCCAGCGGATTGTTTTCGATCCAACGCAAACAGCCTATACGAACCACCTGCTCACCCAATTCCGTGTTGAGCTGACTCCCGCCCCGGTTCCGTTATACATGATCGTGGATCTTACTAAGGCGGTGGGCGAGACGAATCAGCTCGAGTATGTGTACGAGGTGGATCTCACGAACGGCCTTTGGGGCGCGTGGGTGCGGAATCCGGTGACCAATAGAGGGAGCGCGGTTAAATCCGTGATTTGGACCGGCGTGACAACGAACAATATTTATAAGACCGACAAGCTTGTCCTGCGGCGTATTTTGAAAGGAACGTCAACAAAGGACTTTTATGCAGGTGTGTTTCAGGTGACACAGCGACAGTGGGAGCTGATCATGGGAACCAAGCCGAGCTGGTGCAACAATCCGGCGTACTATGCGAACCGCCCGGTGGAGGATGTTTCATACAACGAGATCCGCGGGGCGACGGGCAGCGTTCCGTCAGTCGACTGGCCGGAGACGGGTGCTTCGGTTCTGCCGACCAGCTTCATGGGAATGCTGCGCGCAAAGACAGGGTTGATCGACTTTGACCTGCCGACTGTGGTGCAATCGGAATATGCCTGCCGGGCGGGAACAACGACCATCTTCAACGACGGCAACGCGGCAGCGAACGTGACGGGTGATAACCAGCACACCAACGAATGGATGGATGCGCTGGGTCGGTACAAGTTCAACTGGGGCTATCTGCCGCCGAACGGCACCGCGCCTGCGAGGGACTGCGGGCCGGAGAACGGCACGGCCATTGTCGGCTCGTACCTGCCGAATGCGTGGGGACTGTACGATACGCACGGCAACACATGGGAATGGTGTCTGGACTGGCAAGCCACAGCTTATTTTGGTCAGCGCCGCATGCTACGGGGCGGTGTCTGGACCCTCTCCGCTTCGTACAGCATATCGGCGTACAGCACCTTCTACACCCCGACGACCGGTAACAGCAGCACAGGCTTACGCCTTGTTATGACCCTGCCATAGCGCAACAGCGCACTACCCCTGCCTTCCGCGCTGCCTGTATTACCGCGCAGGCGGTGAGTAAGAGAAGGTCTGATGTGTGTGAGAGATGAAAGGAAAAAAAAGATGAAAACGAAGAAAATATTGATCGGGATGATGGCAACGTTTGTGTCGGTGAGCACTCTGGCGGTTGAACCGACAATCAGCGATGTGGTGGTCCGGCAGCGCTGGCCATGGAGTCGGCATGTCGACATCGATTACGTGTTGACGTGTGATTCCACGCAGCGCATGGATGTCGCCCTAGCGGCTTATGAAGGCGATACGCCGCTCACGATTCCCGTGATGGAAGCACTTTCCGGGGACGTGTTCGGGGTGGCACGGGGTGCGAGACGCATGGTTTTTGATCCAATGAAGACAGAGTACACTAACCAGCCGCTCTCACGCTTCAAAGCGATGCTGACACCATCGCCATCGCCGGTTTACATGATCGTCGACCTCACCAACGCGCCGGGATCGCTGGCCAGCGTCGAGTATATCTATCCAGGAGACGGGCGACTGGTGACGGAAGGTCGCCACACTAACGTGTGGTTCGACGTGACAAATGATCCCGCTTATGCGACGGACCGGCTTGTCCTTCGCCGGGTCAGCGCGGGTACGGTCCTCATGAATCCGTCAGCGAACACTCCGGTCACCCTGACCCGTGACTTTTACGCAGGGGTGTTTGAAGTGACGCAGCGTCAATGGGAGCTGATCATGGGGAACACTCCCAGCAAATTCAACAACTCCGCCTACTATGCAACCCGTCCAGTGGAAACGGTGTCGTACGAGAGCATTCGCGGAGCGGCTGACGGAACGCCTCCGATCAACTGGCCCGCAACGGGCACGGCGGTTGCCACCAACAGCTTTTTGGGCAAACTGCGACAATTGACGGGACTCAGCACGTTTGATCTACCGACCGAAGCGCAGTGGGCACACCTGTGCCGCGCCGGAACATCGACACTGTACAATGACGGCGACGCGGGCGTTAACTTTGACGGTGACAACGCGATGACCAATGCGTGGATGGAGTTGCTGGGCCGGTACAAATATAACGGAGGACTGGTTAATGGCATAACGGCGGCACCGGCTAACAGCGCTCCTGAATATGGCACTGCGCTCGTGGGTTCCTACCAGGCGAATGCCTGGGGTGTGTACGACACGCACGCTAACGTCTTTGAGTGGTGCCGCGACTGGTACACGAACACGTTAGTTTCGGCTATTGATCCGGAAGGGCCGCTGACAGGGGCGACTCGCTCATTGAGAAGCGGGACCCTTGTCTATCAGCCCGCCCTGTGCGTCGCTTCCACACGGTCATATGCGGCACCCGGCGCGGGAGGATACACCTCTGGCTTCCGTATAGTGGTGCTGCTGCCTTAGTCGCTTAAGCGACTAGAAAAAACAATTAATTGTTCCTTCCAAAAAATCGCCTGTCGAACATTTATTGGAATTTAGTGTAGTAGTCGCTCTATGAGCGACAGTTAGTGTAGTAGTCGCTCTATGAGCGACACAGAGGTTAGTGTAGTAGTCGCTCTATGAGCGACACAGAGGTTAGTGTAGTAGTCGCTCTATGAGCGACACAGAGGTTAGTGTAGTAGTCGCTCTATGAGCGACACATGCCGCTCATAGAGCGGCTACTACACCCGGTGCTGGCCGACGATACTGTGCGACCCGTTTTCCAGTCGTTCGGTGTGGCAAGCGATGTTGATGGACGATTGGGATCATGCGGGGGCTTGTCCACCAGCACCGCCGCCGCTATCGTAAACCGGAGGCGAAGCCGCTTGCCACGGCATAGTTCCGCTTGCGGGACGAAGACGGGACCTCTGCGCCCTGCGCGGATCTAGGCCCTTACAGCTCGATAACAAAGAACAAGTTATTTAATCCCCCGTCATCTGGGAGAGGGCTGGGGAGAAGGTTGTGGGCTCAGCCCATATTAAAAGGAAGGGAAATATGAAAAAAAATTTAATGTTATTCGTTCAATCATTCGCTGTTGTTTTTTTATGGGCGGCCATTGTTCCGACAGCTTTCTGCGCTGATCTGTCGGTCAGCGGCGGCCCCGAGCGCAAGGCCACAACAGTTGCATGGCAAAGCCAGGGCAATCTGCGTCTGAAATTAACTTCAGACCGCAAGGTCCCCGCTAAAACGCCGTTGTCGGTGCTGATCGACTTTGGCCAATACCGGGACCAGGCGCGTTCAGGGACTGCACAGGAGACTTTTCTCAATCCGCGGTCTCTCGCTGTTTACGCGACAGGCGGAAAACAGCCCTTGCCGCTACGCTGCGCAAGAAGGTTCTCGCCAAAATCTTTGAATTCTGGAGATCAGGTTGAACTCGCCTTGTTGACCATGGCAACCACTGATACTTTTTACGTTTATTTTGATTATTCCGACGACCAGGTGGCGGCTGAACCTTTGCCCTGGCCTTTGATCGGCGACGGTGATTTACTTTACATTCACGGGAAGAGCGTTACGTCACTGCCTGCGCAGTCAGCGCGGATGATTGATTATGACCATGACGGTAAGCGCGATATAATCGCCTCCACGAAGTATGGAATCGGCAGCTACGCCTGTTGGTACCGCAATATCGGCGAGGGCTCCAATCCGGTTTTTTCCGAGCGCGACAAGTTTTTTCTCGCGGACAAAGATGGAGCGTTGATTTCCAATGCCAACCGGGGCTGGTTTTTACTGCCTGTTATTGTTGACTGGGATGGCGATGGCCTAAAGGATTTGCTGATCGGCGGATGGTGCCGTTTCCTTGAGTTCTACCGTAATTTGGGATCAAATGAAAAACCGGTTTACGCCAAAGCCGAGCGGATCTTCGACGCCCAGGACTTGGGCGGGTATGATTACGGCAAGAGCGATAATTCACCTTATCAAGGCGTTTTCATTGAACCGGTTGATTGGCTGGGAACGGGGAAAACGAATTTGCTGCTTGGCACGTACAGCGGACGCAAATATCTGTATTTGCTTTCCGAAAGCGGTAAGAGTTCCAAAGGGACACCGCTGCCCGGAAAGCCGGTAAAAATTCCTCTCATGATCGACAACAAAGTCGCTACGCTCGGGCATTGGCAGCCCTGTGTGGGCGATTTCAATGGCGATGGCCTGTGGGATATCATTTCCGGGCAGTTTACGGATTGCAGTTACTTTTTCGAGAATAACGGCGACAAGCAAAATCCGGTTTTTAAAGACGGGGTTCCGATCACGGATGCAACAGGGAAAATCATCGACCTCTCCGCGGAATTAGGGGGGCATCACCAGGGCACACGAATGGTGGATTGGAACAATGACGGCGCAATGGACTTGCTCTTCGATATTGGTTGCCGATATTTCGGCACGCTTCTTTATCTCAATCAGGGGAGCAGCAAGAAGCCCGCATTTACTAGATCGAAAATCAATTATTTCGGTCGCGCGAGTATCGAGGGGAGTGGCGGCTTTTTCTATCCGGACCTGGTTGATTTTAACGGGGATGGCCGGTTGGATATGGTCTCCGGCGATGGCGAGGGCTGGATTTGCCTCTGGGAGAGAAGCGCTGAGGGCGAGCCGTCCTTCAAGGACAAGCAGCCGCTCTTATGCGGGGGTATGCCCATTAAGACCGTCGGTTGTTCTGATAGAGGCGAGCAGCACCGTGGTTACTCCAAGGTAAAGGTAGTTGACTGGAATGGTGATGGCCACTTTGACTTGGTGGTGTGGTGTCAGAATGGAACCGAAGGGTGGCAGACCGGCAGATTTAAAAATGACTGCCTGTTGTTTTATGAGGGGACGCACGACCGCATGAGTTTTAAAAAGCCGGTACCCATACGCACGCATTCCGATCAATCGATCATCACTGGATATCGGGCCAAACCGGATGTCGTTGACCTGGACGGAGACGGCTTGCTCGATTTAATTGTTACCACGGGCACTGGCACGCGTAGCGGCAAAGATCCATGCTATGTAACCTTTTTCAAGAACATCGGCGCAAAGTCCAAATGGCAATTGGCGGCGGGAGTCAACTTGAGTTTCAAGAACGGCGACCCAATAAAATCACGTGTCCGCACCTGTCTGTGTTTTAAGGATTGGGATGGCGATGGATTGCTGGATCTGTTTACCGGCGAACATGGCACAATTATTCAGTACATGAAAAATATTGGCTCACAGAACAAGCCGGTCTTTGATGCGCCAGTTCGTCTGCAATCAACCGCCAAGCGAGTCAGTTCGCATCATGAGGTGGGATTGGCGCTCGGCGATCTGGACGGTGATGGAGCCTTGGATCTTCTGGTGAGTAACGGGGATAACGGTGCAGTTCACTTTTTCAGATACAACTGGTTGGCTCGCCATGATCTTAAAACCGCCATGCCTGACAAATGATGATGACACCGGAAAGATAAGGAAAGGAACGGTGTTTGATTTTCAACTGACGTTACCTTGATGCCGATATACAGGCACCTGACTCACACATAGGGTTGCTTTTGCTGACTTACCAGCAGACTTGAGCGTTTTCAGTCCGTCAGCGGCTTTGCCGCTGCCTAAGCAGGCTGCCTCGGGCAAACTGGGTTATTGGTTCGGGCAAACGGCAAAGCAGCGACCGCAGGCAACACAGCGGTAGCGGTTGGCCTGGTGCACCTGGCTGCCCTGCAGCTTAGAGAGCACCAGCAGGCGCAATCCCAGAATCAATCCGATAAATACCCCTGAGATCATGCAGCCCTTTTGAAAGCGATCAATGATCTCCAATGCCTGCGCCTCTGCCTGCGTGAGCGTTCCACCAACGTGCTTAAAAGCCTCAATCTCAGGAAACAGATCTTCATCAGCCTCCGTAGCCCCCTGCCACTTTGAGACCAGGCTCACCCCGGGGTGCAGCTGCGCCACCCCTGCTCCGGCCAAATAGCCCACACCGGCACCGCCAAGGATGATCAGAGGAAGAAAAACCAAGAGCGAAAGAAATTGCCGGAACTGCCTGCCACGAACTCTGTCACTTAAGGCCGTACGCGGCGCATCAATCGCGTCAATCGGACACATGCCCACGCATAACCGGCAGTTGATGCACTCCTTAGGTGTCAGCTCCACCTGCTTCCAGGAGATACGGGAGCAGATCTCCAGCAGAACACCATACGGACAGAAGTAGCGGCAGTAGGGACGCGCCACCACGGTTCCGACCAGCAGCACGCCCATCCCTGTCAGCAGCATCGGCAGAGCGGCGCTCTGACGGAACAAGCCGACAAAAGGGTCTGTGCGGCAGATAATAAACCCGGCACCATTGATTGCACAGACAACTCCCACCGTCAAAACAATTAGTGGAATAACACGCAGCACTGCGTCCAGAGCCCTAGGCACATGCAGCGGCTTGACAATAAAGAACTCCTGCAATGCTCCCAGCGGGCAGACTACTGAACAAAAAACGCGCCCGTAAAAAAGCGCGAAAATCAGCGGCGCGGCAAAAAAAAGGGCAATCGCCAGCGGCAGCCGTACGCCACTAAAGAGCGCCAGGGCCACATTCTGAATGGTGCCGATTGGACAAAAGCAGCCTTGCCTGACAAAACCAAACCATCCCAGGCAGACCATCCCAAAAAATAAGATCCAGCGTCGTGAGCGCACCTGTCGCACTAAAAAAACCGCCACACACAGCGCTGCCACCAAAAGCAGCACATCCATCATAGGGGTAACTACAAACGACGGCATTGGATAAGCGACTTTCTCAGCCACATACCCGCTGTCAAACTGCGGCTGCGGAAACCGAGAGGAAGCGAGCGCGCATAGCGGCGCAAGGGCTGCCACGATCCAACCTCCAACCCTCAATATCCTGCTCTTGATCAATCTCATGTTCGTGGCAGCTTCTCCTTGAGCAGATACGCTTCGCTCTCTGGAACCTGAACAAAGGCACCCGAGGGGCAGACCTCAGAGATGCGGCAGGTATTGCAGTTAACGCAGATATCGTGACAAACCTGCAGATAAAGCGAACCATTGCCAAAGTTGGTGCAACCCTTGACACAGAGTCCGCAGCCAGTGCATAATTCCTTATCAACCACGTATTCAAAATAGGGCGGCTCAACAAATTTACGCACCAGCGCGCCAGTGGGGCAGATCTGGTTCTCAGCCGCCTCATCCAGACGGGGTGCATCGGGCTTGAAGTAGCCAAAGCAGAGTTTGCAATAACCGCACATCTCAATGCCATGCACGCAGCGGACCGCGGTGTGCTGCAGCACACAGGCGGTTTCGCAGCGCCCGCATTGAATGCACTTGCGCGGATCAATCTGCCAGACCAGCCGATCGCCAGAGGGTCGCGCCGAAACCTTAGCCACAATCCCTGCGATCACAGCAGCGGTTCCACCACGCAGCAGCCATGCGACAGCGTCGCGGCGGGTTAATTTTTTGCCTTGGTTGTCTTTCATTACTCACTATTTTGTCAAAGAAGCACCATGAGCGCAATCATCTTTGTTTGGTGCATTCCTGATCATCGTTATTTGCTTAGGATTACGGCTAGGATTGTGATTAGGATGGAGGTAATCCTTATCGTAATCCTAATCACAATCCTTATCTAAGGAGGCTGCTGCATCGGTGGACGATAGCGGCGACGATGCTGGTGAACGATTGGAATCGTGCATAAAATCGTCCACCAGCATCGTCGCACATCATCGTCAACCAAAAGCGAAGCCGAGCTTCAGTAGGTCCGGTTTCCAACCGGACATGTCCGATTGGAAATCGGACCTACGTTACTTCCGCCTAGCAGTTTTTCGGACTTTTTCGAAGTCCGAAAAACTGCTAAAAAAAGAAGAAATACCTCTTAATGTAGTTTCAATGTCTAGCGTTATTTGATACTATATAAGTTGTTAAAAGGATTTTGTTTATGGCATTACGATTGAAACTTATTGACCGGGACACCCCTATATTTTTACCGCCTGATTTGCGGGATTGGGATAAAAGAAGTGATGGGTCTCCGCAGGTTTCTAACGAGAGGCATTGAGTCAGTATGCAGTGAATGGGATCTTGTCACTCTGTCATATAACTGCAAACGGCTTTTTAACATCATCAATACTTAAAAAAAGGCATATCGGCTCGTTTGGAAGGCTTATTATCATAAAACCACAATAGCATGCAGAAATCTAGCTCACACATTGGGTTGCTTTTAAAGCCTTGTCATCAGACTTAAGCATTTTTTAGTATGTCAGCGGCTTTGCCGCTGTTATTAGCAGGCTGCCGGACTTTTAAGTCCGACAGCCTGCTAGTGACCGCTTGATCTTCACTGATATGGCACACTATACCAGGGTAAAGAAAAACATGTTCAATGGCGTTAACCTTATTTCGGGCGCATCTGCGAATCGGTGCAATAATCCACCGTGTAACGGCGGATTTACTTTGGTTGCAACATAAGTATGTCCTCCGCTATGCGGTGGACAACAATGACTTTGAAGGTTATCCGGTAATATGCACCGATTCACAGATGCGCCCCCTTATTTTCCCAAAAGGATGTTGATGCACACATCCCCTAAATGTTGAACATGCTTCAGATCTCTTAGCTCACGCCCGAACATGGAAGCTACCCCTGATTTGCGAAGGCGCTCCTCGATCATGCCTGTCTCTTTCCGAATAGCTGTGATCTCCATCTCCATCAAGGGAGACCGCCTTCCGGCATTGCCGATCAGGGTGCGTAAAGCGTTCAGCCCGATCTCATATTCCTTACGAGTGCCCTCGGCCTTAGCCTGCTCGGCGCCCCCCTTCTCAAAGCCGGCATAGGCGAGCAGATTGACCCCGTCCTGGCCTTGGACAAGGGAGACATCATCGAACCAGGCCGTTCCTGATTGCTGCTGGAACTCCAAGAGAATCATCGCTGTTTTCACCGGCTTTTCGGGATTTACGGTGATTGTCCTCTGCTCCCAGTCATGCGTTCCAGCCGAGAAGGCGACAGTATGCGTCTCCGGCCATTGACCGTTTTGATAATCGAGATACACATGCATGGCGTAAGTGTTGGTTGTGCGGCAAATGAAGTGCTCGCGCCTGTTCACGATGGCGGCGAAAGACGAACTGGAGACAACATCCGCCTTACTCCAAGCTGAAACCGTGATCGGGGACGGTGCCTTCTGATCCAGCGAGATAAACTGAGCCCCCCCCATACGGCGGTAATAGTGATATTTTTTGTTAGCGGAGTAGTGTTCATCGCCCCAGACTTTCATGCTCGCCTGACCTGATCGTCCGGTGCTGACATCGGATGACCACCCGTAGCAGAAGATCGGCCACGCTTTGCGCAAGGGGTCAAACTTGAGTTGTTCCTCCAGATTTTTTTGCTTATCCTCCTGTGCAAACAGGGACTCCATGCGTGTGACAAGATTTCGCGCGATAACCTCTTTGGTTCCCAACTGCACGACGCCGGGTCCTTGCAATGTGCTGAATTGCAAGGATGCAGCCGTCAGCTTTCCGTCGATCAGCCGTTCGTTGATTTCATCGAAGACCATTGTGTCAGAGCCGATCTGGAGTTTTTGGACGTCGCAGATCACACTCTCGCTCCTCGGCGAACTGATGAAAAAATAAATCCCAGCATCGATTTTGTCGCCAAAGCGAAATATCCCGCCGGGGGTGTCAGGCTTCATCCCTGTGATCTTTTGCATACTGGCAGTAAACTGCCCCTGCTCAAAAACGCCCCCAGAGCCATCCGTGCGCACCATAGGCTTGCCTAGCGTCTCATTTTCTTCCCTCCGCTTTGGGGCGATGTCTTTCACCGTGATCTCCAACTCTGCACAAGGCTCCTCCTGACCGCCAGCATTGAACAGCGCCTTGGAGATAGGGACATACTTCCGGAAGACCCAGCGGTGATGGTTGTAAACATCGGGTCGCGACTTGTAAGAAGTGTAACGCGAGCTGGCCGCAACACCTCCGTCCGTATACCCAAAAAAGACGATGCCATAGAACAACTTTGACTGCAGATAGGACGCCAGCTCCGAGGCGGACATATGCTGCATGATAAATTCACAGAAAATCCCGTTGAACCCCTTTGCCCTGATCGCCCTAGCCTCTTCAATTGAACACTGGAAGCCCTCAGAGCCAGCGATATCAATGTCGCAGATCGAGGGGTTTTGTGCCGTTTTACTGAGCGTACTGTTAACAGCTATCCCAAATCCGCGCGGGTTAAGCTCGTTCTTCAAGAGCGTGATGAAAGGCCCGGCCGTGGGCGGAAGATTGTCGATGCCTATACCGCCCCTCTTTATTTTTTTATCCAGCAGCCTTTGCGCCAGCGTGTTGACAGCAGCGGTCGTGAGCGGGTTCTCGGAGGCAAGATCCATCCTGCCCAAAACATCCCCATAGTTCCCTTTCGGGGCGTACTGGACGGTCGCGTATTTCGAAAGTCCTTTTTCGCCATATTTGATTTCAGCCCATGCGTCGAAGGCTAGGCGGGCGGCATCCTCTTTATCGGCCATTGCACTGAAATCATAGCCACTGCCTTTCAAGTTCATCTCAACGATTCCGTTCCAATACTCGAACGACGCAAGATCCAGAGCTTTACAGATCTGCGGGCGTTCCGCTCCCCAGCTGATCTCACAGCCAAGCTCTGTAAAGTCCGCGATGGTGTCGCCCAGCCTGCAGGATGTTATACCGATACCGCCCCGCCAGCCTGAATACCCGAGTGTACCCATGACGTTTTTGAAAGGCTTTGCCTTTGCCGGATCTGCGACCTCCCTAACCTGCGAATAGCATGAACAAGCTAAAACTACAACAGCTACGACGATTACCCACGTTCTTGTATTTTTCATATCACTTACTTTCTAACATTTCTGAAGAGCAAAGTTAAAGGACTTGCCTGTAACTCGGCCGTTTTGTCACAGTTTCGTGTCTGTAACTCGGGGTTGAAGCCACTATCAAAATCGAAGATGAAAGGATCGATCCCCGAGCCCTGACTCCTGACTCCCGACTCCTGAATCCTGAATCCTGACTCCTTCTCCTCCCTTAATGCGCCTCCAGCCAGGTATCACCAACGCCCACTGAGACATCCAATGGAACGCCAATATCATAAACGTTTTGCATAACATTGGCAACCAGTTCGCGCACCTCATCGGCTTCATTGCGAGGAACGTCAAAGAGCAGCTCATCATGGATCTGAAGCACCATCGCGGTTTTGAGATTGCGCTCCTTTAACGCCCTATCCATCTGGACCATGGCCAGCTTGATCAGATCTGCGGATGTGCCTTGGATGGGTGTGTTGATCGCATTGCGCTCAGCGCTCTGCCGGGTGGCTCCATTGCGGGAGTTGATGTCGCGCAGGTAACGTCGGCGTCCCAGCAGCGTCTTGGCATAGCCGCACGCTTTGGCGTCAGCAATTGACTGATCCATATAACTCTTCACACCAGGGTACTTCGCAAAATAATTGTCGATTAACTCCGCGGCGGCTTTACGCGGGATGTTCAGGCGCTGTGAGAGGCCAAAGGCGGATATGCCGTAGATAATGCCGAAGTTTACCATCTTGGCCGCGTTGCGCATCTCATCTGTCACTAGGCCGGGCATCATGTCATAGACGCGGGCAGCGGTTTCGCGGTGAATGTCCAACTTGTTTTTGAAGGCCGCCAACATGGTTGGGTCCTGGCTGAAGGCGGCCATGATGCGCAGTTCGATCTGCGAGTAGTCGGCTGACATCAGCAGGTGATTTTCGTCACGCGCCACAAAAGCGGCGCGGATATGCCGCCCACGCTCGGTGCGGATCGGGATATTCTGCAGGTTGGGGTTAGAGGAAGAGAGTCGTCCAGTCTCGGTCAGTGATTGGCTGAACGTGGTATGTACCCGCCCGGTTGCTGGATCAATGCACTTGGGCAGCTTGTCAACATAGGTTGACTTGAGTTTGCTGCAAGCGCGGAAATCCAGAATCTTTGGTACAATCGGATGCCGATCCTGGATCTTGACCAGCACCTCCTCTCCGGTGGCGAACTGCCCGCTGGCAGTGCGTTTAGCTTTGTCATCCAGCTTGAGCCGTTCAAAAAGCACCTCGCCCAACTGCTTGGGGGAAGAGGGGCTGAAGTTGCTCCCCCCCATCTCGCGGATATCGATCTCCAGTTGTAGGAGCTCACGCTCCAGTTCATAGCCATACTTATGCAGTGCGGCATCGTTGATCCGCACCCCTTCGCGCTCCATATTAACCAGCACTCTGATCAAAGGCTCCTCGCACTCGGTCAGAGCAAAGAGGCAGCCATACTCTTCGGCCCGTGCGCGCAGTACCTTGTCCAACTGCAGCGTAATATCCGCGTCCTCAGCAGCATAATCAGAGACCTCCTCTGGAATAATCTCACCCATGGTCAACTGCTCCACCCCCCGTTTCTTCTTGCCGATCAGCGAGAAAATAGGGATTGGCTCATAATTGAGTATCTGGCTGGCAAGATAGTTCATGCCATGCCGATCAGCGGCATCGGTGACATAGTGGGCCAGCATACTGTCGCGCACCGTGCCGCGCACCTCAATCTTGTACTGGCTCAAGACCGTTATGTCAAACTTGATGTTATGGCCGAGTTTGATTGTCGACTCATCTTCAAACAGCGGTTTGAAACGCTGTAGAAAGGCTGCACACTCTTCACGCTGCTCGGGCACCGGCACATACCAAGCCTGACCTGGCTTGATTGCAAAGGACATTCCAGCCAGGGAGTCATGACGCGCATTCAAGCCATTGGTCTCTGTGTCAAAGGCCCACAAGGGAGCCTCACTCAGGGTTTTAATAAGAGCTTCAAGCTGCGTTTCGTCCTGCACAAACTCATACGCATGTTTAACATCCTCCAGCCGCTTGACATCATCATGCGCGGCTGCAGCCAGTTCAAAATCGTCGCCCAGCAAGCGTTTAGCAATCGTATTCAGCTCATACTTTGCCAGCACGGCCTTCAACTGCTCCATGTCAGGCTCACGGCGCACTAAATCATCAAGGGAGATATCCATCGGTACATCTCTTCGAATCGAGGCCAGCAGATAGCTCTGCCGCGCTGACTCGGCGTGGTCGCGCACCTTTTCCGCTAACTTGCCCTTGAGGTCGCCCGCATGGGCCAGCACCTCCTCAAGGGTGTTATACTCAGCCAGCAGCTTCTGCGCGGTCTTCTCGCCGACCCCGGGAATACCGGGTATGTTGTCTGATGTGTCGCCAGCCAGCCCCAGCAGGTCGATCATCTGACTGACCGAGCGGATGCCCCAGCGTTCGCAGACTGCGGCTTCGTCATAGACCTCTGAGCTAGCTCCCCCTTTACCAGGGCGGTGCAGGTAAACATTAGGTGCCACCAGCTGCGCGATATCCTTGTCAGGGGTTGAGAGCCAGGCCGCCCAATTTGCATCCACCGCAAGTTTGGCCAGCGTTCCCATCACATCGTCAGCCTCAAAGCCATCAACCCGAATCACAGGGATGCACAGCGCCTCCGCCAGTTCGACTACCATGCCAATGCCAGCCGAGATATCCTCTGGCACCTTCTGACGCGTGGCTTTATACTCTGGGTAGATCTCATGCCGGAAGGTCTTGGTGCGGGAATCCAGGGCCAGCGCCACATGGGTGGGCTGATACTCTTCGAGCAGTTGAATCAAACTGGCTGCGAAAATGTAAAGCGCCGAAGTGTTAATGCCGGTAGTGGTCATGCGCGGGGACTTTAAAAAGACGAAATGGCCTCGGTATAGTAGTGGCATGACATCAATTACAAATAGTTTCTTGTCGCTGCTCAAAGTTTGCTCCTATGGTTAAAAAAGTTATGAAGTCAGGCAATTAATTAAGAGCTATTATACTTTTTAACCGCTAGATTGTCCAACTGATTCGAGGAGTATGGTTCTGTACGAAAGAATAAGAAAGGCGCATTTGCAACCCTGAATGAGATTTGGTACTTTAATGTCATCTGCGACACATGCGGAATTCACAGCCGAAAAGGCTGTGCTACTTTCCAATCGGACAAGGCCCACGATGTAATCGGGAGCTACTGAAGGTTGGCCGCGCCGTCGCTCATAGAGCGACTACTACACTAAGATGTCGCTCATAGAGCGACTACTACACTAAGATGTCGCTCATAGAGCGACTACTACACTAAGCAACTATTAACGTTCAATAGACAACTTTTCGCAAAGAACAATTAATTGTTCTTTGCGCGCCATATAGGGACTAATATACCTAGCGCAGCATAGCCGCAACCAATTCTTTATCTCTCACAGAGGCACAGAGTTCTCTGAGTTGTTTCAGAGTTTCCACCAGCAAAGACTCAAAGGCGTAAAGTTCGGGCTCG
>JBAYXX010000060.1:0-25050 GCA_041673345.1 Kiritimatiellia bacterium | reverse complement strand
CTTGTGCTTGAGGTGTGTTAAATCCGCGGTTGACGATTGGCTTGAACAAGTTCGATCAGTTCTGTTTGAGGGGGTCGTACATCGGCAGGTCGTTTTGACGATTCCATTTGAGACACGAAAACTACGAAAGATTTGGCAATATCATGTAATCATGGGGCTAAAGAAAGCTATCCGTGGATCAAAGAATCAAAAATATTGGAATACAACGCTGGGCTCCATGTTCAAAAAATACCCAATCAGGCTTTGATTGCAACTGCATGCCGGACAAAGGTGCAGTCGAACGTTTGATTGGTTATCTCTGTAAATATGTAAGCAGTCCTCCTATTTCTCTGCGCAGGATTGTTAATTACGATGGTAAGAATGTGAGTTATCGTTATGAAGACCATCGGCGCGGCCAAGTTTGCGAGAAGGTTTCGGCGGTGCAATTTATCGAACGGATGATCCAAAATCTACCACCTAAAGGCTTTCGAATGGTGCGCTATTATGGTGTCTACGCACGACCGGTGCGTCGAAAAATCTATGATCGTCTGCGTAATGTTCTGGCAAAGCTTGTTCGCAAGGCGGAATCCACCGCCAAATATTTCTCAAAACGCTATGGGATGCCCAGTAAAAAAGCAATTGACAATACTGTCGGGAAGACGCCTTTGCGCTGTAACCGTTGCGGGTCAACAGATTTTAAACTCATTTGCATTTGGGATAAAAACAAGGGATTTATCTACCACAGTATCCGAGCGGGGCCGTCTCTACCACCCTGCTCCTCTCCAGCAAAAACAGACCCACAACCCAGGTTCGTGCAGATGCTCCTGCCAATTTAACGTTTAGAAATTATTTAAAAAATAGTCTTGACAGATGGTTATGCTTTGCCGTATACTTACCCGCAGTTCGTAGGATGGTAGCTACGCTCGATTTACTGAGTAAATATACAGGGCTGTAACTTCGCGAATCATCCTTCAAAAAAGTCACCGAGCGAAGCGAGGTTACCCTTGGCATTATCGTGTTGTGTATGGTAAAATTTTATGCTTTTTAAGACTAAAAAGGTCTTACCATTTTGATTTAATTTTAAGTGATAGTAATAAAGCCGTCATACAAAATTTTTTTAATAAAGGAGGCTTCAGATGTTTAAAATTTGTGTTTTGTCAGTGATAAAAATCGTGCGAACGACTTTTCCGCAATTCAAGTTGGCGGCTGTTTGCGCGCTTTTGTTTGCAGTGCTTCCCGCCCTGCATGCAGCCTATCCGATTGGCGGCAACGCGTCGATTGATGTGCGGCACTATAACCTGTCGTTTGCTGGCTTTAATTATCGGGCCGGCTCTGCCGAGGCCTCGGCGGTGATCGAACTGCAGGCGCTTGCTAACTTGACCGTCGCGGAGGGCATCTGCTTGGATTTCACCCCGCCCGGCGGCAGCGTGGCGGGCGTGACCGCTGTTACGCTGAATAACACCCCCGTGAATTATACACTGGAGATTTATGCAGGGGCGGAAGATAGTGAGCGTGCGACCTATCTGAAAATCATCCCGCCAGCACCGCTGACCTCCGGCAGCATCGTGACGGTGCGCGTGGATTACGCTGGCGCGATGGTCTCTCAATCACACTTGGGCAGCGATACCTGGGGCATGGCTTTCCATCCAACTCTTGATGTCATGGCAACGATGAACCAGCCGAACAGCGCGCACCTCTGGTTTCCCTGCAATGACACCCCGGCTGACAAGGCGAGCGTGGATGTTTTCGCAACCGTGGCACTTGACCAATCCGCGATATCGGTCGGCACGCTCGCGGGTGTCTCGACCAACGGTGCCTCGCGTACCTTTCATTGGTCAACCACTAATCAGGTGGCGCCCTATCTGATCGCGCTCTACGCCGGCGATTACACCCATGTGCCGGATGTGGGTGGCGCCCTGGTGCCGGTCGAGGCTTGGCACTACAGCGGGACGAGTGCAAGCTGGGCTGCGGGTGCCCGCCGGGCGCGCGACAATATGCTGACTTTCACCAATTGCTACGGCCCCTATCCTTTTGAGAAATACGCGCATGTGCAATTCTGGTCGGCGGCGGATTACATGGAGCATCAGACAGCCAGTGCCATGCGTGACGCCAATAATGTGCAGTATGTCGCGCATGAACTGGCGCATCAGTGGTGGGGCAACCAGGTGACCTGCAACTCTTGGGATGATCTATGGCTGAATGAGTCATTCGCCTGTTACAGCGAGGCGCTGGCCTCCACTGGACGTGACTCACGCGACACAGCCGCCGCTGCGCTGGAGAACCTCAGGAGCCGTGACGACTGCAACTGGAGTATTCCGCTGAACGCCCCCAATTATGGGAGTTTGGGGACAATGTTTGACCATCACCTGACCTATAACCGCGGCGCATGGATGCTGCACCATCTGCGCAGCTATCTGGATGAGGAGCTATTCTGGCCCGCCCTGCTCTCCTATCGCGACCGCTATGCGGGGCGCTCGGCGACGACCGCCCAGTTCCGCGACGCATTGGCTGAATCCGCTTATGATGACCTGACGCAGCGCGCCGATTTTGTGAAGTTCTTCAATCGCCACATCAGCGCGGGGCAGCCGCAGCTGGACTTGAGTTGGTATGCGGAAACAGTTGATGGCAATACCCGCGTTTTCATGCGCAATACCCGCGGTGATGGGTATGATTGCCCAGATGTGGTTGTCACACAGGTGACCTTTGATGCTGGCAGCCCGCTTACGATCACCCATCGCTGGGCGAAGACCAACAGTGTTGCCGTAGTGGAAATTACCGACCGCAGCTTTGCCTCGCTCTCCGTTGACGCCTTTGGCGATTACCCAATGCAAGCGGGCGGCGACCTTTCGGTGGTCGGCTCCTCCGATCAGAGTGACAACGATGGTGACGGTCTGCCAGACGCCTGGGAGACCGTACTGCTGGGAACAACCGATTATGGTGCCGCCGATGATCCGGATGGTGATGGTGTACCCAATGCGCAAGCGTATCTGGATGGCATCGTGCCGCTGGGCGGCGGCGCTCCGTCGCAGCCTCCGATCGCCTACGAGGGCTTCGAGGATTACGCGGCGGGGGCCAATTTTGTCGGCTGCAACGGGGGAACTGGCTGGAGTGGGGCCTGGGCTAATTTTTATGGCTGGGACTCCGGTGATGGCGCGGTTGCCGCGCGGGCGCAGCCGCTGGGCTATATGGCGGGCAATGTCTTTATCAGCGGCGGTACAAACGCCGCGCTGCTGGCTGATCTGACGGCGGATACCCTCAGCTATGTTGCGCGACCGATTCCAGCGCAGAGCGGGGATGTGTACCTCAGCGCTTTGGTGATGGCGGAGAAGAAGGGTACGCACTATGCCTTCGGAACACCGCCGAGTGACAAGGAGTCTGGGTTCGTCGCTGGACAAGATTTTTCTGCAATCATGAATGACGACTATCCTACCCAGAAAATACCGTATGTTACCAACGCATCTTACTTTGTTGTCACCCGTTTCAGCTGGAGCGGCAGTGCCTATACCAATGTCTCCTACTGGGTTAATCCTGTTAGTGCCACCACGGCGGGAGCGCCGTCCGGCTCCTACAGCAATGGTTCTTTTACCGATTTTTCAAAGATCTATTTTGGCTCCCACCAATCCAAAGCAGGCGATCGGGTCTATTTCGATGAGTTCCGGGTCGGGTCATCCTGGGAGCAGGTTGTGCCAACTGGCACGCTGCCGACGATCGTTATCGACCCCGACGCGGCGCAGGTGGAGATTGGCGGCTCCGTTGGTGTCCAGGTGTCGCTCTCTTCGATGCCCGCGCATAATGTGACAGTCACAATCACCAACCGCGTATCGGCGGGTGACCTTTCGGCTTCAACAAATGCCATGGTTTTCACCACCGAGAATTGGAGTATCCCGCAGAGCGTCGTGATTGCGAGTACTGACGACGAAGATCCGCCGCAGAGCAACACCTTTGATCTCAGTTGCGCGCCCTTGGCAGCAGTCGCACTGGTAATCACCGAGGCAGCCGCGCCTGTACCGACCTACGCTGTGACCGTCACGCTTACCCCCTCCGAGGCAGTTGCCGCTGGGGCGCAGTGGGCGCTGTCTGACGCGCCGACTGTCTGGCGTAACAGCGGCAGCACCGTTCAATTAACTAATGGGACCTACATTGCACACTTCCATGCTGCCACCGGTTTTGAGGCTCCCACAAATTACACGCTGGCAGTCAGCGGCGGGGCGGTTGCCTACACGCAGAGTTATACAGCATTAACGCCACCGCCGCCACCGCCTGGTTTCAGTTGCCATGATGACTTTGGCGGCAATGCCACGGGCTGGCCGACCGGCAGTGCTTGGTCGGGAAATATGGCTGTCACTAAAGGCCCCATAGCCCTTCCGCTGATCTACTCGAACGCGGCGGTTTATGTGAATGGCGGCAGCGACGCAGTTAAGATTACAACGAATGTGGGCGGCAGCTCCTCTACCTACTACCGGCGTGCCATCCCCACGCAGACCAATACCTTCTATATCAGCTTCCTGGCCCGCTATAATTCAACTGTCACTGGCAGCTGGGACTATCTTGGCTGTGGTCAGAAAGCCGCCAATAAAGACTCGGGTGCCGCCTTGGGCCATGTGGGCACTTCTTCCGGTTGCAGTACGGTGTACATCAATGACGGAGCCTCAAAGGAAAAGCTGTGCAGCGAATCCCCGCAGGCGAACCGCACCTACTTGCTCGTGGCGAAATACACTTGGGACGCCACCGCCGGCGGAGGCGCCGGAGCTTTCACCTCGCTGACAGCCTATCTGAACCCGCTTTCAGCCACCAACGAGAGTGCGGAGGCCAGCGCGACGGTTACAGGCACTGTGATTGCGCCCTTCTCATCCGTTGACTTCCAGTATTACGGCACGGTTGATGCCGCTTTTGATGAGATTCGCGTTGGCAGCAGCTGGGCCGATGTGGTGCCAGCAAACACGCCGCAAGTAACTCCCGAAGCCTTGACCATAGATCTGATATACGATCAGGCGGCTCAAAGCACCGCGCAGTGGGGCATTGTGGAAAACAGTGTTACCAACTGGCACGCAAGCGGAGCATCGCTTATGCTTGACCCTGGCAGCTACCGCATTGTTTACAGCAGCTCTTTTCAAAGCAAAAAGCCTGCTGATGAAGATATCACTATTACCTCCGGTCAAGGTCGCGCCTTAACCCGCCAATATCGTCAGGCAGAGCCTGTAATGTGGCAGGGGGTGGCAGCTGCTGCCATCGACATTAAAGGTTTGGGAGATTCATACTCCTCTACAAACAACTACGGTCTGCTGGCAAAATACTTTGGAGTCTATCCCGCACTGCAGAGCGTGGAAACAGCCAGAACAAACGGTTCAATCTCCATTAGCGAGAGTTCCGACCGAATCGGCAGCCTGGACAGGGCTGAACGCCCGCAGGATCAGACATGGGTCTTTGACTGGCGATCACTTGCTCCGACCCTGCGCACCAATACCGTGGATTGGGGCGAGAGCGACTGGATCGGGCTGCACACTCCCTCAATTGGATTTGACATCATTGGGAGCTATGCCCCAGGCGGCGATGTTCACCCATACAACTCCAAGGTTGATCACACAACAACCGATGGCAGTGCTTCGCCGAACGACTTCTACCCCAGCGGTGGCGAGTACTATGATCTGGAGGCCATGTACTTTGATAATGACAAAGATTACTTCTATATTTCGATCATCTCCTCAGCTCCCTTTAGCAACGAATGGGTCAATGCAGCTGGAAAACTCTGCCGCGATCTGGGCATTCCTGAAACAGCATCGTCGCGGACTAACTCTGTTCTTCCAGCAGGGGATATCGCATTTGACTTTGGGCTGAATACTCCGGTAAGCGAAAAGGACGGTGCCACATTCTCCTATGATTTCGGCATAGACCTGACCCATGAGGTGCGTGACACAAACCAATGGTTCACGCTCAACCACACGTACTCCAACTCCGCCAGCTCAACCGCCACATTCAATTATAAGCGCCCCCCGGTACGCGACTTGGATGCGGGCACCTCGCTGTACCGAACGGAAAATGCCGATTGGTTCCTGGCCTTAGGCCAAAACGCAGCCATAAATGCTGGAGGCGAGCGCACCAATTTTGACCCGCAAGACTCCGCCAGCACGGCAACGCACAAAGGCGAGGTGCAATCAAAGGTTTACAGACTGGACTTCCCCGACGGACGGCTGGAAAACGACCTACCCACCTACGTCTATGAGTTTGTTGTTCCGCGCTCCCTTTTCGGCGGTGCTGAAAAAAATCGCCCCTACATCAAGGTGCGCTTCCTTCCAACCACCTGCCGCAACGACGGCAACAACGCGGATCATGTTTTCTACTTGGATGAGATTGAGATTGATGAGCCGGCGGGAAGTGGCTATGGAGCAATCGGCAACAGAGCCTGGTTCGATTGCAACTACAACGGCATACAGGATGACCTTGAAAACAATAATGGCCTCACAAACATTCAGGTGGTTGCGATTTCTCAGGCTACCGGTGTTGCCTGCACCAATTACACCGATGAAGCGGGTTTCTATCTCTTTGATAATATGCCTGCCGGCTATTACGACATCTATTTTGGAGAGCCTGATCTTTACAAGCTCACCCGCTATAATCTCAATCTTCCTGGCTCGCCACCACCAACCACAGGCGAGCCCGCGCGCGGCAACCCTGTGATTGAGGTCATCTACGGAATTGAGAGTGTTTACGTTGCAGCCAATGAAACAAATTTTAATGCGGATATCGGCTTATATCTGCCGATGAACGTTAATGGATATGTTTTTATAGACAACAATGACAACCTGATATTCGACATATCAAATGAAAATGAACGCACTACCGGAGTTACCGTTTATTTAGCGCATAAAAACGGCACCATCCTCTCCAATCAGGTCGATTCAAGTGGATATTATGAATTCATGGGCGTGCCGCCCGGTGAGATAGAGCTCTATATGCTTGATGCCCAATCAAATGTTATCGGTATTCCGGAGGCAGGCACTCCAGCTGCCTCAAATCCGATGCGTAACCGCGCCGCAACAAACCTCAATAGTAAAGC
Source organism: Kiritimatiellia bacterium (assembly GCA_041673345.1). Taxonomy (GTDB): domain Bacteria; phylum Verrucomicrobiota; class Kiritimatiellia; order RFP12; family UBA1067; genus M55B167. The sequence goes on along the minus strand of JBAYXX010000060.1, from coordinate 18,017 downwards.
TAGCATTGATCTGACGCTCGAATCGGCTGCTTCACCGCTCTCGATGGACAGTGAACCTCAGAACTTCGGTTTTGATAGCAATCCGCTCTCCACTCAGATTGACTTCAGGGTCTACGCTACCCAGGATAGCAAGGTGATGATTGAGTTAGCAACGGTCGATGAAAATGGTAAGAATGAGATCACGATCGATGCCATGCTCACCAACGCTTGGGTAAGGGTGGCCATAGTGCCCGCTGATTTGATCCATGGCAACGGCTCCTACATCTATACCGTGGAAGCCTTTGGCCTGACACCAGGTGAAAGCTACCGGTTTAGAATCGTGGACGAAGCCGACCATATCTTTGAATCCGGGTTGGTGCTTGTGGCACTCGCGTCAACCTTGGCGGTGGAGGCTGTCACGCTGATCCCCCAGATGATCAAGGTCGCCTTCAAAACCGAGCAGAACAGCACCTACCTAGTGCTGGTCTGCGAGACTATGGGCACTTCTTGGAAGGTTGAGCATGTTCAGTACTTAACCACCGACAAAGTGTGGTCAGCACTGAGTGACGAGCCCTTCCAAGGCGGCTCTGGAGAGATCACTGAGGTTCTCATTCCGCGTAACAACCGCGTCAAGGCCTTCTTCAAGATCATCAAGGTTGAGTAGCGAACAGCAACATACGGGCCGTCGATTTTGAAAGGCGAAAGGCCAAACAGGGATGAAGTTTAACCTGCAAGCAGGATGCTTGCACCACTTCAACCCTTCAGCTCCCTAACCTCGTCAGCCCTGCAGAACATCTTTCTGTATTTGTTTGTCTCGCGCGCCGCGCGCCACATAGATTTTCTGTCCGCTGAATGGGTCAATTCCAGTGTAGTACATGGCCGTTGACCAGGTGGAGGGCGTGGGCGTGAAGATCTGCACCTGCTCTGGCGAGAGCCGCAACTCTTGGGTGGCGAAACGTTTCAGCTCTTTCATATCCTCCAGAGAACACCCCGGATGCGCGGCAATGAAGTAATAGGTGAGGAATTGTTTGAGATGTAAACGACGGCTACTCTCCTCAAAGATCCGTTTGAATTCCAGCAGGGAGCGGTTGTCGGGTTTGCCCATAAACTCAAGTACCCGCTGGCTGACATGCTCGGGCGCCAGTTTTAACTGCCCAGAGACATGATCCCGGGCAACACACTGGATGTACTCTCTGCCATGCCGCTGATCCGCTACTACCAGATCAGGGCGGATGCCCGAGGCGGTGAAGACCTTGCGGACTTTGGGCAGTGTGCGCAGGCGTGTCAGCAGGTTGATCAGCGGCTGGTGGGTTGGTTGAAGAGAGCGGCAGACAGCTGGATAGAGGCAGCGTTTGTCAGCGCAGGCTCCGTGCTTGATTTTGTGCTTGCACTCAAAACCATACATATTGGCTGTCGGCCCGCCAGCATCGCTGATGATCCCCCGGAAGTCAGGATGCTCTGTCATGCGCTTGGCCTCAGCGACAATCGAGTTCTCTGAGCGGCTGATGACGCGGCGGCCCTGATGCATCGCGATGGCGCAGAAGTTACAGGCACCATAACAGCCGCGATGAGTTGTGATCGAAAACTTGATGGTGTCGATGGCTCGGACCGCCCCTTTTTTCAGGCACTCTGGGTGGATATTCAGCTCAAAGGGGAGATTGTGACAGCTATCAAGCTCGTCGGTGGTGAGTGTTTGAGCTGGAGGATTATGGATCAGGCTGCGGGTGTCAACCGCTTGAATGAGTGTCTTAGCACTCTGCGGCTCCTGATTCTCCGTAAAGATCCGGAACATTTGAATAAAGGCTTCGTACCCTACTACTGATTTCTCCGCGACATCCGTGAAATCCGGTAGAAGCAAGGCATCCATCGGCCTTTCCTTGGCAGTGGGCTGCGCATAGCAGAGGCCGCGGATCAATCGCCACTCTTGCCCCTCTTTAAGTGCGTTGGCTAGCTCTATGATCGAGCGTTCCGCCATTCCATACAGGAGGATGTCGGCCTTGGCATCAAAGAGAATTGGGCGCCGTACTTTGTCGGACCACCAGTCATAGTGGGCAATGCGACGCAGGCTGGCCTCAATGCCGCCGATCACAATCGGCTTACAGGGCTTGAAAGCGGAGCGAATCAGGTTGCAGTAGGCGATTACCGCCCGGTCTGGGCGGGCATTGTTAATGCCGCCCGGTGTGAAATCATCGTTCCTACGTTTTTTGCCTGCTGCGGTATAGTTGGCCACCATTGAATCAACGCATCCACTGGAGACCGCCCAGAAGAGCCGGGGTTCTCCCAACCTAGTGATATCGGCAAGGTTGTCGATGGCTGGCTGCGGGATGATTGCCACGCGGAATCCCCGTTGTTCCAGAACTCTGCCAATCAGGGCAATGCCGGAGAAAGGGGAGTCAATATAGGTGTCACCGGAGACCAGAGTGATATCCGGCGCTTCCCAGCCGCGTTCTTTGATCTCTTTGGGGGTGCAAGGCAGATACATGGCACTGATAGTACCGCAATCCCCAGGAAACTGCAATCCTTCGATTCCCTCGAACCCTTCGATTCCCTCGAGTCTCGCGCCCTACCTTCACTTTTTTCAAAAAAAACCGTTTGGTGGACATGACAGATGGTGCAATTTATGCTTTAATACTAACGAACAAGAGAGGAAAGGCTCTTTTTGAGCTGCGGATGACTGGAACGAGAGTTCCAGCGGAGCGTTTTAAAAGACAAATTTTTTAGAGAGAGTTTAACAGCGTACGGTTCGATTTGCCACATACTGTGAGTGCGGATAGATTGGACTGAAAATTCAGGAGCAAAAAAAATGGATATGAGATTCAACCGTAGAAACTTCATCAAAACATCGGCGGCCGCATCGCTCTTGCCAACCTTCAATATCCTCAGCCAGGTGGGCGAGACAATCGGGCCAAAGGATGACGACATCAATGTGGCGATGATCGGATATGGTGCGGAGGGGGCGATCCTGACGGATGCGGCAATTAAGATTCCGGGCGTACGTTTCAAAGCGGTTTGTGATATCTGGGACTTCCGACGTAAAATGGCTAAGGGACGCCTGGCTTCACTGGGGCACAAAGTCAATGTTTACGAGGATTACCGCGAGTTACTCGATAAAGAGGATAAAAACATCGATTGTGTGATTGTGGCCACCCCTGACTGGATGCACGCTGAACACACCTGCGCCAGCCTGGAAGCCGGCAAAGATGTTTACTGCGAGAAGGAGATGTCCAATCACTTGGAAAAAGCCAGGGAGATGGTTCTTGGCCAGCGCAAGACCGGCAAACTCCTGCAGATCGGCCACCAACGCCGCTCCAACCCCCGTTATGTTCATGCGATTGACAATGTGATCCGCAAAAACAATGTGCTAGGCCGGGTGACGCACGCCTATGGACAGTGGAACCGTTCGGTGGCGCCTTTCGTTACCGTGCGTGATCGGTTGAATATCTCAACCGAAACCCTGCAGAAGTACGGCTATGAAAACATGGAACAATTCCTTAACTGGCGCTGGTTTGCCAAATACGGCGGCGGACCGATGGTTGACCTGGGTTCACATCAGATCGACCTCTTCTTCTGGGCTTGGGACTGCACCCCGATTTCGGTGACAGCAGTTGGCGGCAACGACTACTTCAACCGCGAGATGAACGACAATGTAATGGCCATCTATGAGTTTAAAACTAAAGAGGGGTTGATCAACCGCGCCTACTATCAGGTGCTGACGACCTCCAGCCGCGGCGGTTTTTACGAGCAGTTCATGGGCGAGAACGGCTCTCTGACGATCTCTGAGATCGCAGAGCGCGGAAATGCGGTACAGCAGGAGGTGCGCACTGGCGGCAGCACTAAAGAGGAGTGGAATAAATTTATCGACATGGGGCTGATGCTGCCCATCCGATCCGTTGTGAAGGCTGCCGAGACCTCAAATGTGGCGGTTGACGTGCGGGTGACAGCTGAGGCGACCGGCAATCCGCTGCCGGTAGACCTGCTGAAACCGGCTCATATGCCGCATCTGGAAAATTTCTTTGCCGCAGTGCGTAAGGGGACCCCGCTGAGCTGTCCGGTTGAATTGGCTTATGAGTCAGCAGTAGCTGTGCTGGCAGCCAACCGCTCGGTGGCAGAGGGTAAGACCATTCATTTCAAGCTTGCGGATTTCCGTGTTTGATTTTGAAGCTGCCCAGTAATTTGCTTTGAGCCATAGAGAGGATTGACAAGATGAAGAATACTTTGACAACCATTTTAGCGCTGGCCGTGACGGTAGCCGTTTTTGGCGCAGTGCCCTCGCACTGGGATGGCGGCCGTAATACGCCGGTGCATAAACTAGATTTACGGGACGAGTTTGATGACCAAATTGATCCGGGCAGCGCGACTGCGCTGCCGGTCAGCACCCGCTACACCTGTGGACAGTGCCATGACTATGAGACTATCGCGGGCGGCTGGCATTTCAATAGCTCCCGCACAAACACTTGTTCCGGGCGCGCTTCGGAGCCTTGGTTTCTGGTTGATGCGACCACTGGCTCGCAGATTCCAATGAGCCTGCGCGACTGGCGGGGGGTCTATAAGCCAGGTGAGCTGAACATGACCAACTGGGAGTGGGTCTACGCTTTCGGTCGGCATATGCCTGGCGGCGATCTGGGCGAACCCGCTGACATCTACGCCGAGGGTGGACATAATGCCCGCTGGGAGGTCAGCGGTAAACTGGAGGTGAATTGCTTTGCCTGTCACTCCCACGACAAGTTGTATGATCACAGTGAGTATGTGCGACTGGTGGTGCGCGAGAACTTTGCCTGGGCTGCCACAGGCGCGCTGAGCCTTGGCGATGTCGGTGGCATGGGCTTACGTGTTCCTGATTACTGGGATCCCCTGCGCGGATTGAATAAAGATGACAATGTGTACAAGGTGCCGCCGCACATCACCTATGATATGGCTAAGTTTGATTCCAAGAGCCGTACTGTGCTGGAGGTTGATACGCCGCGGGATCAGAACTGCCTGAATTGCCATTCGGTCACGCAAGCCGGGATGGGACACAAGGATATCGACGGCGATGTACACCTGCGTGCTGGCATGTCCTGCACCGACTGCCACAGCAATGGGTTGAAGCACGATATTGCCCGAGGATATGAAGGTGAAACCTCCGGCTGCATGGACAACGGGCGCGCTACGGCCAGCTGTGTGGGCTGCCATAACGGAAGCGATAAAGCCAAGGCCGGCCGCTTTGGCGCGCCGGAACCTAAGCATGTCGGCTTTCCGCTGGTTCATTTTGAAAAACTCAGTTGCACTGTCTGCCACTCCGGAGTTACCGAAGAGGGCAAGATCGCGCAGGTACGCACCTCCCGCGCAAATCGCATGGGTGTTTATGGGCGCGCCCGCTGGGCGACCCCGGCCCCGTTTATTTTAGAGCCGGTTTTTGTCAAGAACGAGGAGGGTAAAATTGAGCCGCATCGCATGACATGGCCAGCGTTCTGGGGCACCCGCACAGCAGATGGCGCGGTAGTGCCGCTCAAACCGGATCTGGTGCAGGAGAGCTGCGTTGCTGAGCTGGGTATTCGTGAGCAGATCGGCGCCATGTTGGACATTTTCGCCACAAACCCTAATATTCCCGGCACTCCGGCACTGATGATCGATGGAGTGTGTTTTGTAGCTAACGCGGATAGCGCGGCGATGCCGTATGCTAAGGATGATTCTCTCAAAGGCATCTCATTTGTTTATCTGGTTGAAGGCACTAACAGCGTGGCGGTTATTCCGGATTATGACCCGAATGGCAGCACCGAGAATATGACAGACAAGCAGCTTTATGCCCGCGCCGATGCAGAGGTGGCTTTTAGAGAATTGCTGCAGACACTGGATGCGAGCCCGCTGGCCGATTTAAGATATGGTGCTGTGGTGATTGGCGACAAGGTGTACTATCGCAACCTGGATGAAGCGGTGGTCAGTACTAATGCGCCCGTTGGTGTCGCTTCGCGCACAATCGGGTTTATTCGGAATAACGAATTTGAACCGTTATTGAACGACTATCTGGTCGCTAACGCTAAAGAGCTGGGCGGCTCGGAGTGTACCTTGACCGAAAATATCGTGACCGCCTGCTTAAAGCGTTTGGTGGCTGCAGGTCAGGAGCACCCAGTTTATATGGCGCACGGCAAACGGTGGGAGATTGCCCCTGACGGCACACTTGCAGCGAAAGAGGATCAAGCCGCCGCGCCTGTCAGCTGGGCTCTGGGTCATGATGTGCGCCCTGCCCGCATGGCCCGCGGCGCCAAGCCGATCAAGTGTGCGGACTGTCATACTGTTGGTTCCGAGTTCTTCTTTGAGGATGTCACCTCAACCGGTCCTCTGCTGACAGCCAAGAACGCGGTCCAGAGTCAGATTGCCTTCATGGGACTGAGCAACAGCTACAACAAGCTGTTCGGCCTGACCTTCACGGTGCGCCCAGTGCTCAAGCTCTTCCTGTGGATTGCCTTTGCACTGCTAGCGCTGGTGGTCGTGGCCTTTACAGCCGCCGGCGTGCCTGCTCTGCTGGCCATGGGTGGGATTCCTTCAGATACATCGGAAGAGCAGCTGATGTGCAAGATCGATAAATTTTCCTTGCTGGGAATAATCGCCGCCAGCGTGTATTTATGTGTTTCTGGCGTGGCAGGGTGGTTCTTCCACCTGATGACCGGCTACATGCTGATGCTGCACATTGTGGCGGGCGGACTCTTTGCCTTATGTCTGCTGGTGTTGGTTTGGACTCGCGGAGGTGAGCAGATTGCCAATGCCGCGAAGAGCTGGCTTTGGATGCTGATGCTGGCATTGGGCGCGGTGGTGATCTTCTCCGCAGTTGCTCCGATGATGACGCTCTTTGGTTCCGACTGGCAGGAGATCTTACTGCAGACGCACCGTTACTCCTCCATCTGCTTCCTTGTGGTGGGAGTGTGGACTTTGATCTCCCGCGGAGCCGAGAATAGCCGGTAGGCCAGTAGCTGGTAGTAGGGGCCGTCCACCGCATAGCGGACATACTGAAAGTAACACAGTATATCCGCCGCAATGCGGTGGAAGATTGCGAAACAAGCCGCAACAAGGCCCGATAAACAACTTTTTGGAAAGAACAATTAATTGTTCTTTCGCGCTCCGTACGGAGCATAAGCTGAACACTGAACACTATGCAAGTTCAACGCTATGAGCACAAGGCTATGTCAACGATCTTCGAGTTGATGGTGGCCACAGATGAGGTGGCTTTGGCGCAGAGTGCCGCAGGGATGATTTTTATGAAGATTGACAAGCTGGAGGAGCTGCACAGCCGGTTTCTGAATGTCAGTGATGTCGCGATGATCAGTGCCTTGAAGCCGGGCGTCACGTTGCCGGTGGCACCAGAGACCATGGATCTGCTGCTGCTTGCAACCGAGGTTTGCGCCGCCACTCACGGTGCTTTTGATGTGACAATCGGCAGTGTGATGGACGCATTGCGAGAGGTGAAGAATCGGTGGCAGGCACTCACCCCGCAGGAGCGCGGCAAGGCATTGAATGCCTGCGGCATGAACCGGCTGATCATCGATCAAGAGCATTTTCTGGTGGCAGTCAAACCAGACCGCTCAGGCGGCGAACAACCGCTGGAACTGGATTTCGGGGCGATTGCCAAAGGGTATGCGCTGGATGTGGCGGCCAAGATGCTGATAGAGGATTGGGACTTTGAAAACTTCCTGATCCACGCGGGAACCAGCACCGTAATCGCACTTGGTTCAATGGATGGAGAGCAAGGTTGGCCGATCTCGGTGGGAGGCGACTGGCAGAGGCGTGCCGGATTGGATGCGGTGCGCTTGAACGGGGGAGCGCTGAGCGCCTCCGGATTTGATGTGAAAGGGGCGCACGTGGTTGATGTGCGGCGCGGCGTGGCCGCGGCGCGGCACTCGGCCGCTTGGGCTTACGCTACCACTGCCGCGATCTCAGACGCGCTTGCAACAGCGGCGTTGGGGTTGAGCTGGAAGGAGATTGAGGCAATGTGCGCCGCAATCCCCGGCAGCGGTGTGATGGCAGCCCGCGAGCAAGCAATTTGGAGGGACAGGCTTAGAAAACCTGTCAGAGTGTGCGGGAGGTTCCCGCTGGTTTGAATGGATAATTTTCAGGCTTTAATTAAAGTCTGCCATCCCGTTGGGATGTGAAAAACTGAGTATTCAGAGAATAAACTGGTAGTTCAATCGTTTGTCCTACTAAAGAGACTAAGAAAAGGAGAAAAAATGAAGCTTAAAACAATAATGATGCTGATGTCGGCTGTTGTCTTTGCGGCTGTTGTTTCTAACGCGCAAGAGGCAGGGAGGGAAATATTAAAGATTGATCTGCCTAAACCGCAGTTCACCGGGACACCAAAGGATATCCGTTCGCCTAACTTGGAGCCACCTCGTGGCGGCAAACCCCGTCCATTGCCACAGGTGCCAGTCGGCACGAAAGTAATCTCCAGAGATTGCAAGGTCACATCAAGCGACATGGAGCCGATTATCGGTGAGTTGGATTATATTACGGATGGCGATAAAGAGCATGATGCAGCCACCTACGTGGAAATCGGTCCTGGCACACAGTGGGTGCAGGTTGACCTGGGCGAGGAAAAAGAGATCAACGCTGCCTGCGTTTGGCACTACCATGGCGAAGCCCGTGTTTACCGCGATGTGATCTGTCAGATCTCCAATGATCCTGACTTTATCGACGGCGTGATCACGGTCTTTAACAACGATCACGATGACTCCTCCAAACTTGGCAAGGGTAAAGAAAAAGAGTATGTCGAGGATAACTACGGACGCTCTTTCGCGGTTAACAGCGTTAAAGGACGGTATGTCCGCTTCTACAGCCGGGGCAATACCTCCAACGAGATGAACCACTATACCGAGATCGAGATCTACGGCAGATAAGAAAACCACTGATTCTGTTGATCAATGCGCCCTGCGCGTTGATCAATAAATCCTTAACCAAAGGGCAAGCCTTTACCCCTTCTTCTTGATCGCCTCCACAGCGGGTTCTCCCATCTCTTCCAGCATCTGAGCGGCGGAGTGATCAATGATTATCTCAGCGGCGATATTAAAACCGTCCCAAATGTAACGGCGGGTTTCAATAGGGTTCCAGGTGCCGGGATTGCCCCCTGGGTTCATGGGATATCCAGGGTCTCTGCCGGAAAGCTGTTTCTTAACTTTCTCAACCCGTAAATTCAGAGACTTGCAAGATAATAAATGGTTGCGGCTATGCTTCGCTAGGTTCTTGGCGTTTTTGTGGTTTCAAATCAGCCAAGCAACCGCTCTCCCTGAGCGGTGCGGGCCATGCGCATCTGCGAACGGTGCAATAATCCACCGTGTAACGGCGGATTTACTTTATTTGCGATATAAGTATCTCCTCCGCTATGCGGTGGACAATAATTATTTTGAAACTCAATTTTTTAAATTCTTTTCAACTAGAAATCCATCCGGTTGGCTGCATCCCATTCAAGTCTTTCGGCATGAGTTCTCCCCAGCCAGGTGATAACTGGCGTATAAATCTTGGGCGCGCACACAGAAGACATAAAAAAAGTACGGAATTGTATTTATGGTCGCCTAATCTCGAAACAAGGAGTTTTCATGACTGCGAAGCTTTTGGGGAATTAGTTTTTTCTGGGGCGAAGTAGCTCGATCCCCTCGAAACCGCAGCTCATAACTTAATGCCGTTCACCAGCCGACTATTTTCTCAGCAGCTCATTGGCTTTTTCTAAAACATTCGCTACTGTGAAGCCGAACTCTTCCGCCAGCTCTTTGTAGGGTCCGGAGGCGCCAAACCGGTCAAGTGTGACGAATGCGCGATGACGCCCCATGTAGCGCTCCCACCCAAAAGATGTTCCAGCCTCCACCACCAGCGTGCGCGGGCAGTCAGGATCAATGATCCGCTCGCGATAGCTTTTGTTCTGGAGTTCAAAGAGCTCCCAGCTTGGCATGCTGACAACCCGCACGTTTTTCTCCTGGATGCTTTGGGCAGCTTCCAGCGCAATCTCGACCTCAGAACCGGTGGCAATGATGATCAGGTCAGGGGTGCCCCAGCCGCTCTGCCATAAGGTATAGGCGCCCTTTTCCAGATTTGATGCCGAAGGGTACTTCTTGCGGTCGATAACCTTTATGTCCTGGCGTGTGAAGAGCAGCGCAGTCGGTCCTTTTTTGTTTCTCAATGCGGCAATCCAGGCTGCGCCCGTCTCAGTGGGGTCAGCTGGTCTGATCACAGTCACGTTCGGCATGCAGCGCAGTGCGGCCAGTTGTTCAACCGGTTCATGGGTCGGACCATCTTCGCCCACATAAAAGCTGTCATGGGTGAAGACATAGATAGTTGGCAGCTCCATTAGCGCTCCCAGGCGTAGGGAGGGGCGGCAATTGTCGCTGAACACAAAGAAGGTGCTGCCAAAAACGCGGAAACCGCCATAGGCCTGGATGCCATTCATGATCCCGGCCATCGCCAGCTCACGGATCCCGAAGTGCATGTTGCGGCCAGAGAAATCTCCATTGAGGATCTTGCCCATATCATTAAGCCAGGTTTTTGTGCTTGGGGAAAGGTCTGCGGAACCGCCAACCAGTTGCGGTAATGCTTTGGCCAGAGCGTTTAGAACAATCCCTGAGGCGTTGCGTGTGGCAACCGCCTTTTCAGGAGCGAACACAGGCAGCACGCTTTCAATGTCAGCCGGAATAAAATCCTTGGCGCAGTTATCCCACAGCTTCGCTTTTTCCGGGTGCTCTTTAGACCAGTCCTTAAATTGGCGTGTCCACTTGTTGTGCAGACGCTTCATTTTGGTCGCGCGTTTTTTAAATTCCTCGTAGACCTCGTCAGGGATGTAAAAAGATTTATCCTCAGGCATTCCCAGTGCGCGTTTGGTCAGAATCACCTCATCTGCTCCCAGTGGTGCCCCATGCACATCATGGGTGCCGGATTTGTTGGGGCTGCCTTTGCCGATCGTAGTGTTGCAGAGGATGAAAACAGGTTTGTCAGTTGACTTGGAGGCTTTGCGGATCGCGCGGTCAATCTGGCCATAGTCATGGCCGTCAATTTCAATCACCTGCCAGTTGTAGGCTTGGAATCTTTTTTTCGCATCATCACTCACCGAAAGATCGGTGCTGCCCTCAATGGTGATTTGGTTGCTGTCATAGAAAAGGATCAGGTTCTTGAGTTTCAGGTGGCCAGCCAGAGAGCAAGCTTCATGGCTGATACCTTCTTCCAAATCGCCATCACCGCAGAAAATCCAAGTTTTATGATTAACCAGTGGGAGCGATGGATCGGTGTTGTAGCGTGCGGCGGCCATTTGCTCGGCAATGGCCATTCCCACGCCGCTGGCAATCCCCTGTCCCAGAGGGCCGGTGGTTGTTTCCACCCCAACGGTGTGCCCGCGTTCAGGGTGTCCGGGAGTCAGGCTGCCGAACTGGCGGAATTTTTTTAATTCCTCAAGGGGCAGGCCATAGCCAGCTAGATGCAGCAGGCTGTATAGCAGCATGGAGCCGTGACCGCCGGATAAAATAAACCGATCACGGTTGGGCCATGCGGCATCGGCCGGATCATGATTGAGATGCTCCAGCCAGAGCACAGTGGCGATGTCAGCCAGCCCCATTGGCGCGCCGGGGTGACCTGAGTTGGCGGCTTGGATACCATCTATGGCAAGACAGCGGATAGTGTTGGCTGTCAAAAAAAGCGTTTCATTGGTCAATTTCATCAGTGTAATCCCTTATTGAGCTAATTTTTTAAATTAAATTATATTAAGTATCTCATATTTGGTATGTGATGTCAATTGGAGTCAAAAATCAGAAATCAGAAATCAGAAATCAGAAGTCAGATGTCCCGATGTGGCAGGGGACTATAAACATCACCAGATGGTTTGTCTATAACTTCGTATTATTTAAGGTGTTCTCCGTGTGTTTTTTATCTTTGTCGTAAACTTTGCCGCAAACTTTGTCGACCATTTTCGCATCTAAACCCTCTGATGCCCGCGCAAAGCGCGGAGGGAGGCTGTGCATCCGGTTTACGATAGTGGCGACGATGATGGTTGACGATTTTCAAAGGCGGATTTTTTAATCGTAATCCGCTGTCGTCCCGTTATCGTCGCCCTAAGACGCTCCACGAGCGACACACAACATGCAATGCCGCTCGTAGAGCGGCTACTACACCGAATGACAACTCTTGATCTGTAGTAGCCGCTCTATGAGCGGCATAATGCGCAAATGCCGCTCATAGAGCGGCTACTACACACAAGACAACTCTTGCAAACGTCGAGGTAGTCTTGGTTGCGCGGATGACTGTTTGGGAATTGTGTGTCGGCTTTGCCGCTGGGGGCGAATTCGCAGCCAAGTTTGCACACATAGGCGGCGTAAAGGGTGCCGCGTGGACGTCCACCCGCGACAATGAGGTTGCCCGAAGCGCGGAGTATCCATTCCTCCTTGTCGAGTTTCGCGCAGTCGATCTTGTTTTTTTGGGCAAAGGAGGGCAGCCGTTAAAGCGAAAATCATAAGCTTGGACATGTGGATCTCCAGTTGGTGATGTTTTAAAGGTTACGTGGCGGGCAATCAATCCCACTCCCTTTTAATAACCATTTGCGAAGAAGCTAAACAAAAATTGCGAGATTCAGCAAGATATTTTGTTGCTGCCGCGGAGGTGTTTATATAACAAAAGTCAGAACACAGGAAAATTTATTATTTGCTTTCGCCTTAAAATCTTTGCAGTATCCACTGGACAATCAAACGGAATAAAGTGTAATATACTGAGATTATTGTATTGGAGGAAAAGATGGCTAAGAGAATCAATGGTTGGAATGAAAACATTGTTTCGTACATTTTTTATTATTTACTCTGCCCGTGTATTTTATTCGCAGGTAGTAATAATGCGCAGAATGCAGCGCGGAGCTGCGTATGGGATAAGGTGAAGCAATATTTTAGCCCACCGGCGGAGTTTGCTGACAAATTCGGTGATTACGCTTCGCCACTGAAATTCTATAATGGCAAGCAGGTTGAAAAGCCGGTTGAATGGGGCAAAAGGCGTGAGGAGATTCTCCAGCGCTGGCATGGTCTGATGGGTGAGTGGCCGCCTTTGCTGGTTGATCAGGAATTAAAGATAGTGGAAAGCGTAAAACTTGATGATTATATCAGACATAAGGTCGAGTTTAACTGGCTGCCAAACCAAAAAACCTATGGCTATCTGCTTGTGCCAGATGGCGGAGGAGTAGGGCCAGCAGCTATTACTGTCTATTATGAACCTGAAACCCCGGCGGGAATTGACTCCAAGTTTCCATACCGTGATTATGCGGTGCAATTGACGCGGCGCGGTTTTGTGACCCTTTCGCTGGGCACTCGTGGTGCCACTTCGTTGTATTATCCTTCCATTGAGAACGCCACTGTGCAGCCGCTCTCTATAATGGCCTATGCGACGGCCAATGCCTGGCATGCGCTCACCAAAGTTCAAGGAGTTGATTCGAAACGCATCGCGATTATAGGACAATCTTACGGCGGTAAATGGGCGCTGTTCGCATCATGCTTGTTTGATAAATTCGCTTGCGGGGTTTGGTCGGACACTGGAATCGTATTTGACGAATCCCGTGGGAATATCAACTATTGGGAGCCATGGTATCTGGGTTATCAGCCTAAGCCTTGGCGCAAGAGCGGGATTGTTACTGAATCAAATCCCGCAAGGGGGGTGTACAAGCAATTGCGGGAAGAAGGCCTTGATCTGACCGATCTGCACGCTCTGATGGCACCGCGTCCCTTTATGGTCGCAGGCGGCGCGGAAGACCCGCCGAAACGGTGGATTGCCTTAAACCACGCTATCCGTGTCAATGAATTTCTGGGATTTAAAAATAGGGTTGCAATGGCGAATCGACCTAAGCATTCGGTAGATGCCGAGGCTATGCAGCAGATGTGCGATTTTATAGAGTACTCTCTGATGCCTGATGGCGATTCTAAATAGAGCATCTTTATGGGGTGCTGGTGTTTTTAATAATACGTTAAGGAGGAAAAGATGGCTAAGAAAACCAGTGATTGGAATAACAATATTGCTTCATGCGTTTCTTATTGTTTTCTCTGCCTGTATATTTCATTTGCAGGCAGTAGTAACGCACAGAATGCGGCGCCGAGCTGCGCCGCTTGGGATAAGGTGAAGCAATATTTTAGCCCGCCGACGGAATTTGCCGGCAAATTCGGTGATTATGCTTCGCCACTGAAATTCTATAATGGCACGCAGGTTGAAAAGCCGGTTGAATGGAGCAAAAGGCGCGCGGAGATTCTCCAGCGCTGGCATGGTCTGATGGGCGAGTGGCCACCTTTGATGGTTGATCAGGAATTAAAGATAGTGGAAAGCGTAAAACTTGATAATTACACCAGACATAAGGTCGAGTTTGATTGGTTGCCGAATCAAAAAACTTATGGTTATCTGCTTGTGCCAGATGGAGGAGGAGTAAGACCAGCCGTTATCTCTGTCTTTTATGAACCCGAAACTCCAGCGGGAATTAACGTCAAAGCGCCACACCGTGATTATGCCTTAGAATTGGTGAAGTACGGTTTTGTGACGCTTTCTCTGGGCACCAGTGGCACCACTTCTCTTTATTATCCTTCCATTGAGAACTCCACTGTGCAACCGCTCTCGTTAATGGCTTGTGCGGCGGCCAACGCTTGGCATGCGCTTGCCAAGGTTAAAGGGGTTGATTCGAAACGCATCGGGATTGTAGGACTCTCCTATGGTGGTAAATGGGCGCTGTTCGCATCATGCCTGTTTGATAAATTCGCTTGTGGAGTCTGGTCTGATCCTGGGATCGTGTTCGACGAATCCCGTGGAAATATCAACTATTGGGAGGCATGGTATCTGGGTTATCAGCCTAAGCCTTGGCGTAAGAGCGGGATTGTTACTGAATCAAATCCCGCAAGGGGGCCGTACAGGCAAATGCGGAAAGAAGGCCTTGATCTGACTGATCTGCACGCTCTGATGGCACCGCGTCCCTTTATGGTTTCAGGCGGTGCTGAAGATCCGCCGAAGCGGTGGATTGCCTTAAACCACGCTATCCGCGTCAATGAATTTCTGGGATTTAAAAACAGGGTTGCAATGACAAATCGACCAAAGCACACGCCAGATGCCGAGGCTATGCAGCAGGTGTGCGATTTCATGGAGTACACTCTGATGCTTGATCGTGATTCTAAATAAAGCAGTGGGGTGAAGAGGTCAGGTTTTAGATTCCAGGCCTGATCTGAGACCTCTACAAGCATTAAGGAGGAAAAGATGGCTAAGAAAACCAGTGATTGGAATAATAATATTGCTTCATGCGTTTCTTATTGTTTTCTCTGCCTGTATATTTCATTTGCAGGCAGTAGTAACGCACAGAATGCGACGCCGAGTTGCGCCGCATGGGATAAGGTGAAGCAATATTTTAGCCCGCCGGCGGAGTTTGCCGACAAATTCGGTGATTACGCTTCGCCACTGAAATTCTATAATGGCACGCAGGTTGAGAATCCGGCTGAGTGGCACAAAAGGCGCGAGGAGATTCTTGATCGCTGGCATGGCCTGATGGGTGAGTGGCCACCTTTGCTGGTTGATCAGGAATTAAAGGTAGTGGAAAGCGAAAAACTTGATAATTATACCAGACATAAGGTCGAGTTTAACTGGCTGCCAAACCAAAAAACCTATGGCTATCTGCTTGTGCCAGATGGCGGAGGAGTAGGGCCAGCAGCTATTACTGTCTATTATGAACCTGAAACCGCAGCGGGAATGAACCCTAAATTATCAAACCGCGATTATGCGTTGCAATTGGTGGGGCGTGGTCTTGTGGTTCTCTCTATTGGTACGCGTGGTTCCACTTCTCTGTATTATCCTTCCATTGAGAACGCCACTGTGCAACCGCTCTCGATAATGGCTTATGCCGCAGCTAATGCCTGGCACGTGCTTGCCAAGGTTGAAGGAGTTGATTCGAAACGCATCGCGATTGTAGGACACTCTTACGGCGGTAAATGGGCACTGTTCGCATCATGTCTGTTTGATAAATTCGCATGCGGGGTTTGGTCGGATGCCGGGATCGTGTTCGACGAATCCCGTGGGAGTATCAACTATTGGGAGCCATGGTATCTGGGTTATCATCCCAAGCCTTGGCGCAAGAGCGGGGTTGTTACTGAATCAAATCCCGCAAGGGGGCCGTACAAGCAAATGCGGAAAGAAGGCCTTGATCTGACCGATCTGCATGCTCTGATGGCACCACGCCCCTTTATGGTTTCAGGTGGTGCTGAAGACCCGCCGAAGCGGTGGGTTGCCTTAAATAACGCTATCCGCGTCAATGAGTTTCTGGGATTTAAAAACAGGGTTGCAATGACAAATCGGCCTAAGCATGCGCCAGATCCCGAGGCTATGAAGCAGGTGTGCGATTTTATAGAGTACTCTCTGATGCCTGATGGCGACTCTAAATAGAGCCTGCTCCATTTTCGCAAGTGATTTTGAATTTTGTCTGGATGTGGGTGCGGCAGTTTTCAGCTTTTAAAAAACGTGTCAAAATAGGTGGGTAACTTTGCCTCAAAGGTCATCAGCTCATGCGTATAGGGATGTGTGATGGTAATTGAGGCTGAGTGCAGCGTGAGCCGCTTGATAAACTTGTCTTTGCTTCCGTACATCCTGTCGCCCGCCACAGGAAAGCCTTTTTCCGAAAAGTGAACGCGAATCTGATTTTTTTTACCAGTATACAGATCAACTTCCAGTAGAGAGTAGCCTTTGGACTCTTTCAAGACTCTGTACCCAGTTTTAGCAAACTTGCCTTTTTCAGGGTCAGCAACTGAGTACATTCTGTGAATGCTGTTTTCAGTCAGATAAGAGGTGATGACTCCCTCTTTTTCTGGCAGGATCCCATGCACGATGGCATAGTATTTTTTGGTGAAATTTTTCCACTCCTCCATAAGGTAGGCTTTGGCCGCCTCGGTTTTGGCGAAAAGCAGTACACCGGAGGTTTCGCGATCTAAGCGGTGTACCACAAACACCTGAGCCGTTGACTTAGGGTTGCCTTTACGCATATACAGGTTTAGGAGGTGTAACGCTGTGTTCTCTTTGACAGTCTCGGTACGCACAGTCAAAAGCCCCTCCCTTTTGTCAACCACGATGAGATCGTGATCCTCATAGATAACAGGCAGCCCTTTGGGCTGAAATTTTTTAGGCGGAGCTTTAAAGGGCTTAATGGTTTTTTTCATGAAGGTATTATAACTCTTTGGCTAAGTGGTTTTACAGTACTAAAACTGAATGTCGGTGGCGGTTCAGCCATAAGCAGATCGCTATTGCGTTAGCGGGGGGAATTTGGTTTAAAATCCGAAAAACGAGAAAATACTCAAACAATGCGAATCAGCGAAAATCTGCGAAAACAAAGAAAATTTTTCTCCCAAGCATGTCCACCAAACCTATGGGTTCATTTTCAACGAACCCATACAGATTTAATCCGCCATCTTCCTCAATCGGGTCTCTCGAGAGCCACCTGCAAAGTATAGTATCATAATAGCGCCGTTGATATACAACAAACCCAGTCTCTTTATCAAACGGGTTTGAACTAAACCAATGCGTAAAATCATCCTTCATTGCTCCTGAGAACTTTGTTTCTCCGAAAGCGTTATACTACAAACATTCATTTTCTTGTTTTCTGTGCACGTTTTTCATCCTGCCATATCCATAAGTTGTTCTGTATCAACATGTGAAGCGGCAAGTACAGCAGTCGCTATTTTTGTCCCTTTTGTTGTCAAAACATAGCGATTTGTCTTCGTAACTTTCTTTATTAACCCATGTGCCCTTAGCAAACGTAAACGACGGCTGATCTTTGCGCTGGTGGATTTTTTAAGTTTTGAGTCAGTCTGTGTTCCATAGAGATATTCTCTCAGGTTTCTATTTCGGAATCCATTTATAGAGTTTTCTCCACGAGCAAGGAACTGCAGCGTTTCAAAGTCATCTTCATTTAATAAATTAAGTGCTCTGTACTACTATCATTCATATTCTTGTTTTTTTTGTACGTTTATTATCTCTCACAGAGGCACAGAGAACACAGAGAGTAGCTGAACTTTTCGCAGCACTGAGAGAATATTTTAAGGTGAAAAATC
>JBAYXX010000059.1:0-25612 GCA_041673345.1 Kiritimatiellia bacterium | reverse complement strand
ACTATCTTACATAAAAACTTGGAAAGAGAAAACAAATAAACAAAATTAAAGCTTGACTCAGTATTTTAGTAAGTGCGTTACAGGTTCTCTTACATTAAAGTTAAAAGAGTCAACCGCTTTTTATAGTATATCATTGTCGTTTCCGAACTCGCAATAGGATTTGCGCCTGATTCCAGTTTTATGATATTATAATGCGATTGTGGGTCGGATTTTGCAAAGTGTTTCTCAAAGAGGCGCGGCGCTCACAGCAAGTAATATATTAACGAGGACTTATTATGACTGACTGGAAAAAAGAGCTGAGCGGAATCGTCCGTAGTAAATCCCCGATGTCGCGCGCTCAACAGGAGAATGAGGTCTTTGAACATTTCTTGGATACGATAGCGATGCCAGCTCTCAAAACAATTGCGGATGAACTGGACAAAAACCATGGACGTGAAGTACTGGTGCGTCGCGCTCCGGCTTCCGCCACCCTTCAGGTACGCTTTGAGGACCAAGACGAGATCACCTTTCAGGTAATGAAGCACTTTGTTCAATCAGGAATCCTGCCGCGCGCTGAAGTGCGGTTGAACAGGGGCCAAAAACTCATCAAATACGCAGGCGCATTTAAGGAAAACCCCCAGAGCTACCCGATCTCTGATATCTTACAAGAGGATGTGATCCAATGCTTCCTGAAATATTACCGCTTGGCAATGGATAAAAACCTGCGTTCCGCAGGTGAGTGAACTATGGAAATATGTGTTTTAGCAAGTGGCAGTAAAGGTAACTGCATCTATGTCTCTGGCGGCGGCACAGCACTGCTGATTGACGCAGGGCTCAGCGCCAAAGATATCCTGCAGCGGATGGACAGGGCGGGGATTGACAAAAACTCCGTCAAATCAATTCTCCTGACTCACGATCATACTGACCACTGCAAGGGCACCCGTGTGCTGCGCGAAAGGTTGCAGGCTGAACTTTTCGCCAATGAAGGCACCGCGACCGCCCTGGAGCAACGCGACCCAAAGCTGTTGAGCGGCTTCACCGTCTTTGACGGCGGTGGCGTCTTTGAGATCAATGGCCTGCGGATTGAGCCCTTTCAGGTGCCGCATGATGCCAGCGACACCGTTGGCTTTGTGCTTGACGACGGCCAATCCCGACTCTGCGTTGTCACCGACATCGGCCAGACCACCTCGCTGGTCAAGGTAAAAGTCCATGATTGCGACACAGTTGTGGTGGAAAGCAATCACGATGTGGAGATGCTCCGCCAGTCCCAGCGACCATGGTCGCTGATCCAGCGCATCCAAGGTCGCAGCGGCCATCTCTCCAACGAAGATGCCGCTGAACTGATCACTGAAACAGCTACTGAGCGGCTCAAACACATTGTTCTGGCTCACCTCAGTGAGGATTGCAATACGCCCCGGCTGGCCCGTGACACCATGGTTGAAGCATTGAATTTAATCGGACGCGGATACCTCCCGGTGTATGTGGCCAGCCAAAGCGTAATCGGTCCACGCTTGCTGTTTTGATTTATTGTAGGAGTGAAGAAGTTCTAAAGTGAAAAGGCCGCGCAACGTAGGTCCGATTTCCAATCGGACATGTCCGGCTGAAAACCGGATCTGCTGAAGGCGGGTTGTCCATCATCGTCGGCCAGCATCGGGTGTAGTAGCCGCTCTGTGAGCGGCATGTGTCGCTCGTAGAGCGACTAATTGGTTAAATCATAGAGGAGAGATAAGGATGAACATAAAAGGAGTAATGATGTTCGGCGCGGCGGCCGGAATGGCAACCCTCTTGTTCGCGGAGTCTGGTGCTGCCTGCCGTATGAGCGACAAAGAAAAAAAAGAGGGCTTTACACATATCTTTGACGGCACCAGCTCAACTGGCTGGCGCAGCCGCGCCAAACCCACCTTCCCTGAGCAAGGCTGGGAGATCAGGGATGGGGCGCTGATCACTATACCAAAAAACAGGGGTGGCGATATCATCACTGAGAAGAAGTACTCCAACTTTATCTTCAAAATGGATTTCCAGCTCACATCAAAAGCCAATAGCGGATTGAAATATCTCTACGACCCCCAACTCCACGGCGGAACAACGATGGAGTATCAGATACTTGATCCCGCCCACAGTGATGCTAAAGCAGGAATTGGCGGCAACCGCAAGATCGCTTCGCTCTATGATGTTCTAGCTGCGCCCGAAGCGGAAAAGCTACTCAAACCCACCGGCGAGTGGAATGAGGCCATGTTGGTGGTCAAGGGAATGCATGTGGAACACTGGCTGAACGGACGAAAGGTTCTCGAGTTTGAACGCGGTTCCGATGAATTTAATGCGGCAGTGGCGAAAAGCAAGTTCAATAAGCACCCGGGCTGGGGCGCCCAGACGAGAGGCCATCTTTTACTGCAGTATCATAACGACAAAGTGTCTTACCGCAACCTGCGCATTAAAGAGCTGTAATCTTGATGCAAAATTTTCCGTATTAACAGATATATGCGCGCGGTGCGCATCTATAACGAAAGAAAAATTATGAACTCATATAGATTAATTTTAACTGCGGCACTGCTCTCGCTCTCAGCGGCAGCCCAAGTCAAAGTCTCTGATTTTCCGGCTGACACAAAAATGTTAGCCCACATTGATATGAAAGCGCTGGTCAACTCCAAGGTCGGCGACCTGATTAAAGCGGCGATGGACGAAAAAACCAACCGTAAGCTGGATGCCTTCAAAGCTATGAGCGGGATTGATGTCATGAAGGACCTTGATTCCATATTTTTTCTGGGGGGTGCTGAAAATGAAGGCTCTGGAGTGCTCTATGCCAGCGGCCGCTTTGATATCAAAAAACTCACCGCCATTTTGGGCGGCAACGGCGCATTTAAGAGTAACCCTTACGGGGCGCATCAAATCCTCTCCTGGAGTGATAACGAGCAAGACAAATATGGCTGTTTTGTAAACCCAACCTTGGCGGTTCTCGCCGATGATCTCACGGCTTTGAAAAAGAGTCTCTCAGTGATTGACGGCAAAGGCGCACGTCTGGCCTCCGCAAGCCCGCTGGCACCTGTGATCAAAAGCCAGTCTAACCGCTTTGCCGCGCTCTACGCCAACAAACTCGATGTGGTGGCTGAATCCGTCCCGCAGCTTGCTATGCTCAAACAGGCGAATGCGCTGGAGTTGAGTGTTGGCCAGGCCTCTGCTGAGCAGGCTGACCTGCTGCTGAACGCCTCCCTCTCCACCGCTACGCTGGAAGAGGCCCAGCAGATGGGCGCCATGGTGATGGGGTTGCAGGCCTTGTTGATGATACAGGCTCAGCAAAACCCTGAGATGGCCGCCCTAGCCCAGAACTTCAAATCCGAGGTCAAAGACAAAACGATTACCATGAACCTTAAAGTCACGGCAGGTCAACTCAAACAACAGCTCGCCGATGCCATGAAAAAAGCCAATGCTAAACCGGTGAAGGCTCCTGCCGCACCCCCGATGCAATAGTTAGGAGTGAGGGAGCTGGAGGGAGGGAGTGGGAGAGAGCTGGAGGGGCATCCTTACCTATAACTTTATCACTTGGTTGTAATAGTCATCACTGTTTGATTAGGATTGCGATGAGGATTGTGATTAGGAGGGATGGAATCCTTATCTTAATCCTAATCACAATCCTTCTCCAGGGCGGCAATGCCGCCGGTTGACGATAGCGTAGCCAACCTCCCGCAGGTCCGGTTTCCAACCGGACATGTCCGATTGGAAATCGGAGCTACGGCACGCGCACGCGGTAGAAGAGAGCGGGCTTCGAGGAGGGTACGGAGATACTTGTCTCATCAGCACTTCCATTGACCTGTCCTTGCAGCGCCCAGCCAGAGGTGCCAGGC
The DNA here is from genome assembly GCA_041673345.1 of Kiritimatiellia bacterium. Classification (GTDB taxonomy): domain Bacteria; phylum Verrucomicrobiota; class Kiritimatiellia; order RFP12; family UBA1067; genus M55B167. Next base: position 21,794 of record JBAYXX010000059.1, on the reverse strand, counting down.
GCTCCGTTAGTCTCAATCAAATAACTTTGGTCAAGTACCGAGATGAATCGCAGCAGAAAACTTCCCGGCAATCCACTCTCGGGCGCAAAGCCGATGATATCAGGATCTGGAATAACTGGCGGTGGTTCCACGGCGATTGTCACCTGTGTGTCGCCAGCGGTTACCACCGGCCCCGACGCATTAAAATTCACTGTTCCGCTAAGTTGATAACTTCCTTGGTCACCGGTAACCGAATAGCGGAATTGAGCCGGAGCAGAGGCATCCACGGTAAGCCGCAAAGTTCTCGACCCGGAGAGCCAGGTTGCTGATGCCGGATAATCGTAAGGTGTCAAACCAACAGGAAATACCTCACGCAGTGTCCATTCCTCTGTGCCCTCCGGAGGCTTAACTGTGATCACCACATTCGTATCCGTAATTATACGGGCATTCGAGTATTGGATCTCGGTGAAGGTTGCGGTCAGGGAATTTGTCTGCTGGTTCAAGACGGTTGTCGAGATCGAGTTTGAGGGTGCGGCCCAGCCGAAGACCGTTTTATAGACAATGGAATAAAGGCCGGTGCGGAGATTCACCACATCACCGCTGGCACGCCAGGTGGAAGCTGAGTCGATACTCCAGGCCACTCCGTTGCTGACCGCTGCCGCTGGCGCGAGATTTATAGTAATCCAGCCATTAGGTATCGCGGTCACGGTCAGGATGGCGATATCGCTGACAACCGCGCCGCCGATATTACTGACAACGCAGGTGATCTGATCGCCATCCTGCGCGAGCGTCACATTGTTGAGAACAAAGACTGTGTTGGTCGCTGTTGTGACTGGCGCGGCATTCACATGCCACTGATAGGTGAGCGCCTCCGCGCTCTGCGCCTCAACTGTGAAAATCGCGTTCTGCTCCTCCTCAACCGAGATTGACCCTGGCTGTGTCACAATGTCAGGCAGGTCCGGGATATAGCCGGAACTCACATATTTCACCAGAAAGCCCAATTTGTCCGGCGAATCCCACCCCGGATAACCCCATACGTTGTGAAAACCTCCGTTGACCCAGGCATCATCTGAAAGAGTCAGTCCGCCCGCAAAAAAAACTCCGTTCGCAGCCGCCACTGTCAGGGTCTGATCGCCCTTTGAACCACCTATGTAACGGCTCCACAAGCTCTCGCCATCCGTTGCCATCACGATAACGAATCCATCCCCCGCACCACGAGAGGCATTATCTGAGTTCGGCCGCCAGCCGCCAGCATCGGTGTAGCCTCCCAGCACCATCTGAGAGTTGTAGAGCTGCTGAATTGAGGTCACAACATCAAGCTGGTTGGAGCCGTAAAACCTGCTCCAATTAACGGCAGGGTTTGATCCATTATCGGTGAGCGAGGTGACAAACCCGTCGCTAGCTCCGCCGCCGTAGTTGTTTAAACGCGTCTTGGAGGACATAAATTCGGCAGAAGTGGTTGTGCCGGCGGCAAAGAGCTGCCCGGAGATTTTTTCAAAGGCCAACCCGGCAACTGAGTCTTTCCCAGGGCTGCCCAGATAGGTTGACCAGATATGCGCGCCGTCGGTGCCCAGCTTAACAACAAAGCCAGCTTTATTTGAGGCGGAGGGGGTGACATTGCCGGGAAAAGTTACCCAGCCATCCGAGCGCGTCTCGCCGCCGACGTACAAAAATCCGTTGGTTCCCATGGTGCAGGTCAAAGCTCGATCCTCATTAGCGCCCCCGAGATAGTGAATCCAGAGAAGCTCTCTTTCGGGTGAGACTTTGACCACACAGCCATCCAGATTGCCCTTCAGCTCTTTGCCATAGACGGCGCCTCCCACCGGATAACCAGCCGCGGTGGGGGTCAGCTCAGCTATACTGGTGTAGCCGACCGCATAAATATTTCCATTGGTGTCAACCGTGACTGCGTTAAAGGCATTGGTCGTGTTGGGCGCACCGACCACAACCGGGTTACTCCAGTTAAACGAGCCATCGGATTTGGAGAACGAATAAAGAGCAGCATCCGATCCCCCGTCATTGAACCCTGTGCGCGATAACCGGGCGGCGGCAAACACGGATTGCCCCTGCTGTGCAACGCCCCACACCTCATCATTATCCTCACCACCAAGCACACTATACCACAGCAACTGACCGGAAGAATTAACCTGCGCCACAAAAGCATCATTGGTACCGCCATAAGTAGGATACTCTGTCGCATATAAATAATCATCATTCTCAATTAATCCAAGATATGAATAACCGCCAAGGTAGACGTTGCCGCTTTCATCAATGGCCGAGGCTTGAACACCATGAGATTCACTGTACCCACCGACATAGGTTGACCAATGCTCAGCAACAGAAAAGGCCGCCAGCGCCCGTAGATTGCAGAGGCAGAGCACCAAAAAAAGGGGTGCTAACTGATGATGAGATTTGAGTGACATGCCAATATTATAACAGTTTTCCCGCTATTGTTACAACAGACACCTTCAGCTTAGGTTTAGGGCTGAAAAAGGCTGAAAAAGGCCACTCGACTCTGCGATCATGAAGTGATATTATAAAGGACAATTATTATATTATTGTTACTCAGGTTATCCAAGAATGAGAGAACCAGCAAAAACATCCAGTTTTGAGATCCGCCAAGAGGGCGGCGCCGCAGAGCTTCAAATCTCAGGTTGCTGGGTGGCAGATGCCAAGCGTCCCGCAGCAGAGGAGGTTTTTGCGCTGTTGACAAAAAAAGTGGCTGTTTCAGCGGTAAGTATAACTGCGGACGAGCTTCAAGAATCAGACATGTCGCTGCCTACTTTTGTCCTTGCGCTGCATAGGCTTTGTCATCAGAGCGACATCACCTTCAGTTTTGACGAGCTGCCGGAGGCGACTGCGCGGCTGCTGCGTATGGCCCAGGCGGTGCCGGGACAAAAGGGCGTGCGGAGTGAGCTGGATAACAGCTCTTTGCTGTCGGTAATTGGCACGGACGCGATGGCTGTTGGCAGAGGCTGGCACGCGACACTGGAGTTCATCGGAGGTTGCTGCATCGCACTCGGCCGCATGGCGGTAGGCAGGGCGCAGTTTCGCGGCTCTGATCTATTGGCGGTGATTCAGGAGTGCGGGGCGCGCGCTCTGCCGATTGTCTCTCTGATCGGATTTTTGATGGGGCTGATTTTGGCCTTTGTGAGTGCCATGCAATTAAAAATGTTCGGGGCCGAGATCTACGTCGCCAATCTGGTGGGCATTGGGATTGTGCGGGTGCTGGGCGCTGTGATGACCGGGATTGTGATGGCAGGGCGCACTGGCGCCTCATTTGCCGCGGAGCTGGGAACCATGCAGGTGAATGAGGAGATTGACGCGCTGGAAACGCTCGGGATTTCACCGATTGATTTTTTGGTGTTACCGCGCCTGGTGGGGCTGACCCTGATGATGCCGCTGCTCTGCGCGTATGCGGATCTCGTGGGGCTGCTGGGCGGTCTGGTGGTCGGTATGAGTGTGCTGGATCTGCCTGCGCGGCTCTATTTCAACCAGAGCATGGAGGTGCTTGATCTGACACAGGTTGTGATCGGATTATGCACCAGTATTGTGTTTGGGGTTCTGATCGCGATGGCTGGGTGCCTGCAGGGCATGCTTTGTGGCCGCAGCTCAGCCGCCGTGGGAACTGCCACCAACACTGCGGTGGTCAATTCAATCACCTGCATTGTTGTGGCAACCGCAATCATTACGGTCATTTGCAGCGTTCTGGGCATCTGAAGAGTGGCTGCGCTCTGGAAGTTGTGGAAAGTAGGAGGTGGAATGTGGTAGCTTTTCGTTTGCAAGAGTTGCCGTAGGTGTAGTAGCCGCTCTATGAGCGGCATTCGCGCGTTGTGTCGCTCATAGAGCGGCTACTACAACTACGCCGCGAAAAAACAATGGGGTAAATCGACCAAATGATGAGTCACAAGCAAACTTTGTCGGAAACTTTGTCGTAAACTTTGTCGGAAATAAATGAGTGAGAAGGATCGACAAAGTTCGCGACAAAGAAAAAACACATGGAAAACACACTAAGCCATGCGAAGTTACAGGCAAGAATTCACAAACTATGAACCATGACACAAAGACACCGGCGATCCGGGTGAGGCAGCTCACTATGGCATATGGTGACTTCGTGATTCAACACGATCTGTCATTTGACGTTGCCTATGGTGATATCTTTATTGTCATGGGTGCCAGCGGTTGCGGGAAAAGCACGCTTTTGAAACATCTGGTTGGGCTCAACGCGCCAGTAGCAGGCGAAATTTTTTTCAATGGCGTGAGATTCACACCAGAGAGTTCCACGGATTACGACAGTATTTTACGCAGTTTTGGCGTTCTTTTTCAAGGCGGCGCCCTATGGAGTTCCATGACGTTGGCGGAAAACATCATGTTGGCAATGGACCAATACACATCGTTCACGCCTCAGGAGAAGATGGAGCGCGCGTCTTTCAAGCTGGCCTTGGTGGGACTGGCTGGTTATGAGAGCTACTACCCTGCGCAGATCAGCGGCGGTATGCGTAAGCGGGCGGGTCTGGCCCGCGCCATGGCGCTTGATCCGCAAATTCTTTTTTGTGATGAGCCATCAGCGGGCCTTGATCCGCTGAGCGCGCGCCGCATTGACGATCTGATACTTGAGCTGCGGGAGAGTCTTGGAACCACCTTTGTGGTTGTCAGCCACGAGCTGGCCAGCATCTTCGCTATCGGCTCGAACGCCATCTTCCTTGGTCCAGTAGGCCAAACCGCCATTGCGCACGGCGCGCCGGCAACCTTGCGAGACACCTCCCAGGACAGCCGAGTGAGGGAATTCCTTTTCAGAGGAGAAAAATCATGAGTAAAAAAATCAATCCGGCAACCGTCGGAGCATTTGTAGCAGGTGCCATCGCAATCCTGATTGGCGCCCTTATTGTTTTCGGCGGCGGGAGCATGTTTCGGCAAACAAAAAAATGGGTCCTTTTTTTTGAGGGCTCGGTCAAGGGGCTTAGTCAGGGGTCACCTGTCGTGTTCAAAGGTGTTCGGATCGGCTCGGTGTCCAGCATACGGGTGCATATTGACAAAGACAACAACATTCACACCCCAGTTGTGATTGAACTGGATCCCTCACAATATGAGAAGGATGATAATAAAATGACCACCGAAGAGTCGCTTGTGGCCACCCGCGTTATGATTGATCGGGGCCTTAGGGCGCAGCTCCAGCTCCAGAGTTTGATCACCGGACAATTGCTTGTTCAACTCGACTTCTACCCTGGCAGGCCACCTCGCCTTGTCGCACCCGAGTACTGCACACTCCCTGAAATGCCCACCATCCCTTCGGCTAGTCAGGAAATCTCGAAGACCCTGGAGTCGCTGCCGCTGGAGGAGATTGCGAAAAGCATTTACAGCATCACTAAAGGTTTGGATCAATTCATTAACTCACCTGAGTTGAGCAATACCCTGAGTGAACTGAACGCCACCCTGAAAAGGGCCCACTCCGTGTTGGCCAAGATTGAAACGCATGTTGATCCGATTGGTAGCGAAGCGCAGCGGGTGCTGGTGTCAGCCAGAGCTCTGCTCGATCATAACGACGCGAAAATCGGCTCTTTGCTGGAAGACCTGGAGAAAACATCCTCTCTGACGCGCGAAGAAATCCAAAAATTTGTCACACGTCTGGAGCAAATCAGCGCTAAGGCGGATGAACAGTTCACCGGGTTTTTTAATGCCATCACCACCATCTCAGGTTACGCGGAGAAAATGGCCACTGACCAAACCGGATTCCGTCATGATCTGCATCAGACTTTGGCCGAACTTGAAGCGGCCTTGCGGGCCATCCGGCTGCTGGCTGAGTATATGGAACAGCACCCGGAATCCCTGATCCAAGGCAAAGCCCAGTAAAAAAAGTGCGCGCGACAGCGCGAATTTAAAAGGAGAATAAGATGAAAAACATTTACACCAAATCACTGTTACTGCTCATTGCCGTATCGATTGCCGGCTGCATGCACTCTCCCATCCCCCGCTTATACCTGCTCCATTCAAAGCGCGGGGATGCTGATACAGCTGCTGATTCCAGCAGCCACAAGGGTTTGATCATCTTGCGCCCCGTTGTTATGGCCGAGTATCTCAATCGCCCTCAAATCATACTCCGCAAAGGAGAGCGGGAGGTGATGCACGCCGAATTTGACCGCTGGGCTGAGCCTCTGAAAACACAGGCGCACAACTATCTGGTCGAGGCGCTGGCAAGCGCCTTGCCAGAGTACAACATCAAATCCTTGATACGGGGCGACAAGACAAAGCATCTCTTTGAAATTGTCGTCGTGATCCACACACTTGACGGCACCCCTGGAGAGTCAGTTTGCCTGCGGGCCAACTGGCAGATCTTCTCCGCGGCAGAGGAACTGCGAAGCTTCGCTGAGGGGAAAAGTGACCTGAGCGCCATATGCTCTGAACCCGGTATTTCCGGCATGGTGGCCGCGACGGAGGCGGTACTCAATCAATTGAGCCGGGAGATCGCTATAGCTTTCGCGCAACACCATGCGCCTGACAATGCCGCACACGAAAACCAGATGGGAGGGTGACATATATGCAAACAGTGAAGCTTAATTTATCTCTTCCATATAAGATCTCTATTTGCGGACTTAGAGAGCTTCCGCAATTCGAAACGCGCGGTATCACTCATCTGCTTTCGATCGACTCGCCCGGCTCGCCAACCGCGACTCCCGAGTGGTTCACAGGCACGCACTGGCATGTGGCATTTGTGGATTTTGAATCAAAAAAAATGGCGGCTATCTTCGGAGCAACGCCCCCAGCCAAGAGGGACGCGGAGCTGATCCTTGAGCTTGGTGACACATGCTTGACCACCTCCCGCACCTGCAATACTCATCTGTTGATCCACTGCCTGGCAGGGGTCAGCCGCTCAACAGCGGCGGCCTATGCGATCATCTGCAAACTGCTTGGCCCTGGCTCGGAGGAGGTCGCTTTTGAGCATCTACTCGATATCCGCCCCTGCGCTTCACCCAACCGCCTGGTTGTCAAATACGCGGACCAGCTGCTGAACCGTAAAGGAGCGATGATCAATTTTCTCAAAAAACAAAAAGCCCGTATTTGACAAAAGTGGTTGTTCTTGCTATTATTATTGCCATTTTTTGAATGTCTCAGGCAGTAAAGTTCGCAAGCTTCTGTCATGAATTTCTGCGTAGCCGTATACGTGTGTTGGACCTTCGCAGGATTATATTCACAGAAGCACAAGGAGAGAATGATGATTCAGAACTGCGAAAACTCGAGTATCAAGGCCGCGATTGTAAAAAGTTATGCCGACAAGATTCGCGCCACAGGCAAAATCGATAAAGAGTTATACGAAAAATTTAATGTTAAACGCGGACTGCGCAACGCTGATGGAACTGGTGTTTTGGTTGGATTGACAACCATTGGCAGCGTACATGGGTATGTGATCTCCGAGAGTGAGAAAGTTTCCTGCCCAGGCGCGCTGTATTACCGCGGCATTGATGTGGTTGACTTGGTCAAAGGGTTTCAGGCCGAGAGCCGCTTTGGCTTTGAAGAGTGTGCCTATCTGCTGCTGTTTGGAGAGATGCCCAGCCGCCAGGAGCTGCAGGAATGGGAGGCGCTGCTCGCTGCACGCAGGAATCTTCCCGAGGGATTCAAGGAAAATGCGATTATTCGGGCTCCCGGACGGGATCTGATGAACAGTATCGCGCGTGCTGTGCTAACCGCTTACACCTACGATCCGGAGCCGGACAGACTCGATCTGGAAAGCACATTCTGTCAGTGCGTTGATATGATTGCCCGCTTTCCCGTGATCGCGGCTTATGCCTATCAGGCCAAAGCTCACTATCATATGAACCAGAGTCTGATGTTGCGCAGTCCCGCGCCTACTCTGAGTACAGCGGAAAACTTTTTGATGCTGACGCGTGAGGACGGTGTCTACTCCAAGCTTGAGGCCGAGCTTCTGGACCTCTGCCTGGTGCTGCACGCTGAACATGGCGGCGGCAACAACTCAGCGTTCACAACGCATGTGGTCACTTCATCCGGCACCGATGCCTACGCTGCGATCGCGGCCGCGACGCTCTCGCTTAAGGGTCCGCGGCATGGCGGTGCCAGCCTGCGTGTCATGGAGCAGATGCGTGAGATCAAATCGAATCTCGAACACTGGGACAACGAGGGAGAGATTGCCGATTATCTGCAAAGTATTTTAGATAAAAAAGCTGGCGACGGCACAGGCCTGATCTATGGCCTGGGGCACGCTGTTTACACGCTCTCCGATCCACGCACGGATATCCTGCGCTCCAAAGCGCGCATCCTTGCCAAGACCAAAGGGCGAGATGAGGAGCTGAAGCTTTATGAGACCATTGAGCGCCTGGCCCCTGAAATATTCAACCGCGGTCGCGACAAAAAGCGCGACCTTTGCGCCAACGTGGATTTTTACTCGGGCTTTGTCTATGACATGCTGAATATTCCGATGGATTTGTTCACACCGCTCTTTGCCGTGTCACGCGTTGTGGGCTGGTGCGCGCATCGCATTGAAGAGTTGGTGAACAGCGGCCCCATTATCCGCCCTGCGTATAAGGCGATCTTTAAAGAGCGCCCCTATAAAAGCCTTGATCAACGTCTCTGAGTAGTTCGGTCACATGCTGTTCACAGACGATCCGGAAGTGGTGGCCGTAGATGGCGAACGTCACCGCATCCGCCAGCGAGCGTGGATAGCGCGCCGCGGTCCAGAGCAGAAGCTTCCAATAATGGATCCGCTCTTGCCCCACAACTCCCAGGCAGTAGAGCGAGCGCAGCATTGCCATGAGATGCGAGAATTGAAATTGACGTTGTAGTTGAGGTGCTTTATACTCCCTGAGAAAGGTGCGCACGCGTTCATAGTAGGGGGCAGGGGCGTAAATATAATCCAGAATGTAGCGGTAGCCATCTTTCAGTGTTGCCAGAGTCATGGCTGGAATAAGATTGGTGGTGCCGTCCACATTGTCGCCGCTACCCTCGGCGGAGATCCGCCCTTCGCGCTTCATACGCGCGTAGAGACGTGTTCCGGGAGGAGCCTGCAGCAGACCGACCATGGCTGTCACAATACCGCTCTGCTGGATGAAATCAATCTGGCGCTGGAAGATGGAGGGCGTGTCGTTGTCAAAGCCGACAATGAAACCGCCCTGCACCTGCAACCCCGCGCGCTGGATACGTTTGACATTTTCCACCAGATCGCGGTTTTTGTTCTGTACCTTGCCGCATTCAGCCAGCGAGGCGTTATCTGGAGTTTCAATGCCAACAAAGACCATGTTGAATCCAGCCTGTGTCATCAGCTGCATTAATGCGGGATCGTCAGCCAGGTTGATGGACGCTTCCGTGAAAAAGGAGTTGCCTCTTTTGTTTCCGCGCCAGGCGATCAATGCGGGCAGCAGCTCTTTCTTCAGAAAGGTAGTGTTGCCGATGAAGTTGTCGTCAACAAAGAAAACCGAGCCGCGCCACCCGCGGGCATAGAGGCTGTCGAGTTCGGCGGTGATCTGCGCCACGTTCTTGATTCGCACTTTATGGCCGAAGAGTGCCGTGACATTGCAGAAATCGCAGTTGAAAGGACAGCCGCGCGAAAACTGGATGCTCATCGTGGCATAGTGCCGCATCTCCAGCAGATCCCAGCGTGGCGCAGGTGTCTGATACATATTCGCAAAGCTGCTGGTCGTGTAGATTTTTTTAGGAGAGCCGTTTACTAGATCCTCCAGAAAAGGGGGCAAGGTCAATTCAGCTTCGTTCAGGATAAAATGATCCACAGCTTCAAACTGTTCGTATTCGTTGGTGAACAGGGGGCCTCCCGCGACAACCCGCAGCCCCGCCTGTTTGCAGCGTTCGATGATCCGGCGCGAAGACTCGCGCTGGATCACCATGGCACTGATGAAAACGCAGTTGGCCCAGGCGAGATCGCGTTCTTTGAGTTTTCTCACGTTGGTATCCACCAGACGCAGCGACCAATCCTGCGGGAGCATGGCTGCCACTGTCAGCAAGCCCAGCGGCGGCAGAGCCGAGCGTTTGCCGACAAACTTCAGCGCATGCTTGAAACTCCAGAAGGTGTCCGGGAACTCCGGATATATCAGAAGTATGTTCATTATCCCTTTCCCTTTCCCTTTCCTTTTCCTTTTCCTTTTCCTTTTTCCTTTCCCTTTCCCTGGCCGCTTCCATCTTTCTTAGGCATATTAAGCCTCCTATTCTTGTGCAGCAGGTTTTTCATCGCAACCAGCGCCACCATGGCGTTGGATTGCTTGGTGTGTGTCCGCTGCGTTTCACACCCCATGCGGAAGCCTGCCCGCCGGCTCGTTTATCTAGCCAACGATTTTCTGTATCTGATGTAGTAGTCGCTCTATGAGCGACAATATACCGCTCATAGAGCGGCTACTACAGTTAACGCGCTAACGGCACTATCTTTTCACTCGCGCACTCGCGCATTTCTCCCAGCCTTCAAGTGTTCAAACATTAAACCTCTTTGTTCCCCGTGGTTATCCAGTACCCCTCGCGCTTATAATGCTTGTGCAGGCAATCCTCAAATTCACGGGTAAGTATCGACCAGTCGGTGTACTCCGGTGCTTGCTTGATCACTTCACGCGACAGATTGACAAAAACCTCTGATATCTCCCAGTTTACACTTTCAAGCCATTGAGGTGAAACAAGAACTTTCTTACCGATCCACCAGTTACTGGTATTAATGACCAGATAACGGATCGCCCATGTCTCGTCATCGACGATAAAGTCCTCTACATGGCCGATCTCGCCGTCCTTAGCTTGGATATGATAGCCGGTCACTGCGCTTGTGCTTCGCAGATTAGGATCCCATTTTTCCGTAATAGAGGTCTCGGGTTTAGGTTGATAAGCCACACGGATCAAACTGGGGTTTGCTCCCCACATGTGCGGGCCGTTCCAATACTCCGGCCAATGATAATATCCGAAGAACGCCGATTCAAATTGGCGTGAGACGGGCATGTCGCTGTTAAGAGGCGGGCTTCCCTCAATCTGTGTTTTTGTTAATTCGACGGTGATGCGCTGTGTATCTTTGTTTGCGGCACCCAATGCATAGGGTGCGATCAGCACCTGCCGACCCGTAAGCCAGTTTCCCGTGTTGGCAACCAGATAGCGAATTGTCCAGTACCTGTCGTCAAAATAAAAGTCTTTGACCTTTCCGATCTCGCCGTCCAGGCTTTCTAATGTGTAATCTTTGAGTGCGTCAATTTTGATAAGCATAATCCGCCTCCTTGTTTTGTATCTCTGATTTTAAGCACACTCGCTTTATATCCGTCCTAACAGAATAAGAATGAGTATGATGGTGATAACGAGAGTTAGTCCTCCGCTTGGGTAGTAACCCCAGCGCTTGCTGTGCGGCCAAGTTGGCAGTGCGCCGATCAGCATCAAAATTAATATGATTAATAACAGTGTTCCGATAGTCATTTTTTATCCTTTCGAGTTTAATCCGCAGCGTCTTTAATAGAATCGCCGACACTCTCAATGTCTTCACCCGCACCCCTGAGCATATTGCATGTTAGCAGGTGCGCCCGTTGTTCGTTTTTTATTTCTGCATGCCCTCGCCTGACTTCTCGACAGCGGCTCCGGCTTTCTCGATAACCTCTCCGGTTTTCTCAACAGCCTGTCCGGTAACCTCTTTGATCTTCTTTCCAGTTGTCTTGGCGGCCTCGGCGGTACTCTCCGCCGCACTGTCAAGCGCGGCGCCGGTTCTCTCCCCGACACCTTCGTCTTTAGAGTTCTTACCGCAACCAGCCACAGCTACCGCGATGACAGTTGCCACAATACCGATTGTATTAAACCTTTTGATGCTCATGATGTTTCTCCTTTTTTTGTGTCATTTCTTTCGTATGCTTATAAGATACATTGATTGGTCGTTTGTAGCCATGGGGTCTAACCCTACCATCTAAAGCAGCTAGTCTCCGTAACCAAATGAGTTCGTGTAATATGTTAAAAGTTTTCGCTCTCACTGAAAGGTCTGTGATTAAGAGCCCGCTGCTTTAGTAACAAACGCTATGCTGTTGAGCGAATAGCAACGTAGGTCCGATTTCCAATCGGACATGTCCGGTTGGAAACCGGAGCTAGTGTGCCCAGCAGACGTTCGGCTTCGCCTTTGGTTGACGATGCTGTGCGACGATGCTGGTCGACGATTTTCAAGAGCGGGGTTTTTAATCGTAATCCGCTATCGCATGCCACGCCGAACAACTGGAAGGCGGGGTCGCCCATCATCATCGTCGGCCAAAGCTGCTTCAGTTTTAGAAACCCCAGTTAAGAAAGATCATACCCGGTGCCAACTGGTCGGGCAGCTCACTGAACCAAGGATTTGAAGGAATCAGATTCACCACACCGATCTGAACTCCGGTTTCGGCCGACTCCGCATAGTTGACAAAACCGAATTGCACTCCGGTCAGTTTGCCGGCATAGTTCACGAATCCGCTCTGCAGACCCTTCATCGTTCCTTCCGTGTAGTTCACAAAGCCAGCTTGCCAACCGAGGAAGTCACCTTTTGTGTAGTTGACTGCCGCCCACTGGAAACCCTTGTAATCATCGGCGTAGTTGAGAACGAACGACAGGCTCAGGCCAGCACTCTGGCCGGTGGAGCCGTTTACAAACCCAAGCGCCAATGCTGTCTGAGGGTTTTCACCCCAAATGCTGAGGGCTACCCCTTCGATCAGCTCTGTGCGATCAAAGAGGGCGATCTCAGGAGTCAGACTGAGCTGGATTGGCTGACTTGCCATCACGCAGCTTATACTCGCCACTCCTGCTAGAACCAATAGTAACTTTTTCATAACTTGTTTCTCCTTTGTGTGTGTGTTATTTCTTTCGTGTGTTAATAATGTACATTGATTGGTCGTTTGTAACTATGGGGTGTAACCCTACCATCTAAAGCTAGTCATCGCCTGTCCTGAGCTTGTCGAAGGGGCTGCTTTAGTAACAAACGCTATGCTGTTGAGCGAATAGCAACGTAGGTCCGATTTCCAATCGGACATGTCCGGTTGGAAACCGGAGCTAGTGTGCCCAGCAGACGTTCGGCTTCGCCTTTGGTTGACGATGCTGTGCGACGATGCTGGTTGACGATTTTTAAGAGCGGGGTTTTTAATCGTAATCCGCTATCGCATGCCACGCCGAACAACTGGAAGGCGGGGTCGCACAGCATCGTCAACCGAAGCCGCTCTACGAGCGGCATATGTCGCTCATAGAGCGACTACTACACTAAACGCCTTTAAACGTTTGATAAACAACTTTTTGCAAAGAACAATCAATTGTTTTTTTCTAGTCGCCTAAGCGACTATATAGTTTGGCTGGTAATGTAGTTGGTCGCTTACTGGTTAATGTTATTGTTCTGATTGACACAATGATCTCTTTACCTTTAAACCCAAGGGTAGGGTTTGACCTTATAGCAATGCGCAACTGGATAAACTATTGTAAAGGCAAGTTAAGAGCTATAGCGTTGCCCGACAAATCTAAAAGGAATCAAAAAAGAGATCTAATGTGCTCAATAAAAAATAGAGACAAGGTTGCTAAATGGGCTCGACGCTATCAAGCGGCGTTGCGTCGGCACCTTATGCAGAAAACGCCAGCGGATTTACAACCGGCAGTGCAGCTTGGGGAGCAGGCGGTTGAGCTGGGCTTAGAGACCCTGAGCCTAGCTCGGCACCATGAAAAAGCCTTAGCATCGCTCGTGTTGCCGTTGGATTCGGCTAGCGCATTGGTAGCGCGTGAGGAGCAGGCTAGGCTGTTTTTTACTGAGATGTTGATCCCTGTAGAAAAAACAAGTGACACCTCATTGCGGCTGATAGCTCGCGTTAACGAGGTGACCGAGGCGCTGCGCAAATGCAAAGAGGCCTCCTCAGCTTCGGCTCGCCTGCTTAAGGAGAATGTTGTCCAAAGGCAGGAGGCTGAGGGTGCTTTGGCGTTAAGTGCAAGAACCTGTACAAGGCTGGTTGAAGAGTCGAATCGTTTAAACGCGCTCTTGCGCGATCAAACGCACGAAAAACTGGTGGTACAAGAGAAAAAAAGAAAGGCACGCAGTATCCATCTGCAGGATGTGGTTGCGCAATCTCTGCTGGCGATAGATCTCAGGCTGTTGGCACTGCGGAAGTCGGTTGAGGCTAATACAGAAAAACTGTCAAACGAGCTTGACGAAACAGAGCGAATGGTGCGAGAATTGCAATTCAATTAAGGGTATCTGTTTATGGAATTGTCTGACAATAAATTGTCCGGTAAAATAAAGGCACTGGCAGAGTCTTATGAAAAAGAGTTGCGTCGCTACCTGGGTCCAAATCATTATAATGATCTGCAATCAGCGTTGAGACTCGGCCATCGGGCAGTTGCCTTAAAGCTTGAGACTCTGGATATGGCTGCCATCCATGAGCAAGCTTTGCTCCAACAAATTCAGCCTGTCGACACACCAGCCGCAGTGAGAGTAAAGATGCTCAAGCTGGCCACTATGTTTTTTGCTGAGGCGATCACTCCGTTAGAGGAGGGGCATCGTGGCGCGATTGAGTTTAACAACACTCTCAGCCAGATCAATGAGGAGTTGAATCGGCGCACACTGGATCTCGCCAAGTCCAATCAACAGTTGAAAAAAGAGATCACGAAACGTAAGATTGTGGAAAAAACGCTCATGGAAAGCAAGCAGCAGACAGTTGAGTTATTGGAACAGTCGCGGCTCTTGCAAACGCAATTGCAGATGCTCTCCCGTAACATCCTGCGGGCGCAGGAAGACGAACGTAAAAGAATCAGCCGCGAACTGCATGATGTGGTTGTCCAATTGCTGACCGGCATTAATGTTCAACTGACTATTTTGAAAAACGAGTCTTTGGTCAGCACTAAGGAGTTGAGCCGTAAAATTTCAGATGCGCAGCGGTTGGTTGTGAAATCGGTTGACATTGTGCATCGGTTCGCCCGCGAATTGCGTCCGGCAGTGCTGGACGATCTGGGGCTGATGCCGGCCCTGCACACATTTATGAAAAGCTTCATGAAAGAGACGGGTGTCCGGGCCAGTTTGACCGCCTTTAACGGACTAGAAAAATTGAGTAACACCAAGCGCACGGTTATTTACCGGGTGATCCAGGAAGCTTTGACGAATGTCGCCCGCCATGCGCACGCCAGCCGGGTAGATGTATACATTGAGAAACTTCCGTCTGCTGTGAGCATACGCATCAAGGATGATGGTAAAGGATTTGATTTAAAAAAATTATTACGTGCTAAAAAAATTAAGCATTTGGGAGTGTTGGGAATGAGGGAGCGGGTGGAGATGGTCCGCGGTACATTCAAAATTGAATCCGCCCTTGAGCAGGGCACAACCATCCTGATTCAAATCCCATTTAGAAACGGCATTAAGAAAAAGGCTTGCATATGAGTTTTGAAAAGAAGATAACCGTGCTGATTGCCGACGATCACATGATTGTACGTGAGGGCATCCGGAAGCTGTTGGAAGCTGAGAGCGATATTGAGGTGATTGGTGAGGCTGACACAGGGCGTAAAACCGTGGCTCTGACCCATGAGCTGCATCCCGATGTGGTCATCATGGATATTGCCATGCCGCATATGAACGGAGTGGAAGCCACACGGCAGATTTTACGAACAAACCCCGAGGTTAAGATTCTAATTCTTTCCGCACACAGCGATGATGCTTATGTGGAGCGCGTGATGGAGCTAGGGGCAGCGGGATATTTGATAAAGCAGGTCTCCGCCTACTTCCTCGCCGAGGCGGTCAGAGAAGTTCTCAAAGGCAACACCTTTTACAGTCCCTCTATAGCTCGGCGCCTGCAAAAGCGCGAGCAGAATTTAATGAGCCGTAAGGGTTTTCTGAAGGAAGGCGCTTTTAATCTTACTTCGCGTGAGGTGGAGGTGCTGCAATTGGTTGCTGAAGGAGAGGCCAACAAGCAAATCGCCAGCAAGCTTGAAATCAGCATCAAGACAGTGGAGAAACACCGTGAACATCTCATGCACAAGCTTGACATCCATGAAACAGCGGGCCTCACCCGCTACGCCATTGAGGCAGGTATCATTGAGAGCAGTGTTCAGCTGACCATTGTTTGACTGTTAACGCAAAGGTCGACAAAGCTCACGACAAAGAGAAAAAGTAACTTGACGGTCAGCGGCATCGGAGTCGGGGTCGGTATCGGAACCGGGGTCGAGCCTATGCGCTTTTCGATACCGATTCCGATACCGACCCCGACCCCGAGTTATGGGCAAAGCGACAGTGTAGTGACACGCGAATCGAAGCTGTAGGGCGCGGGCCGTTAACGCGCCGGCAAACGACAGTGTGATGCTTCGCGAACCGAAGTACTTGGCGATTAACCATAAACATGCCCACCGCGGTCACGGCCCGCGGCTACAGTGCTGCGCAGGGCGGATTGCAAGCCGTTTACAAGATCTATCGTTCGGTGTCGCTCATAGAGCGACTACTACACATGCGCTGCGCTTTGAAATGCAGCCATCATGCAAGCCTTGTCGTTCGTGTAGTAGCCGCTCTATGAGCGGCATTGCGTTGCGCGTTTCACCGCACGTCGGCTTGCAAGCCTTGTCGTTCGTGTAGTAGCCGCTCTATGAGCGGTATTGGTTAACGATGATGTGCGACGATGCTGGTGGACGATTAAAGCCCACGCTCTAAAAAAATCGAAGTTATAGGCGAGGGTTACAGAAGCTCATTTATCGAACAGCAGGCATCTCGCGCAGTGGCTTGGGGAGATCTCTTTCAGCTTAGGTGCAATCTCTTTGCATTGCGGCATGACAAACTTGCAGCGGTTGTTGAAGCGGCAGCCAGCCGGGTAGTTTCCGGCAGAGGGCACCTGCCCTGGGATGGACTCCAATGGCACGCCGCGGGTGCTGGCCGAGGGCAACGCGCGTAGCAGCGCTTGGGAGTAGGGGTGCTGTGGCGATTTAAAGAACTCCGCAGCAGGGGCGGACTCGACAATCTGAGCCGCGTACATCACCGCAATGTGCGTTGCCATCTGTGAAACCACACCCATGTCATGGGTGATCAGCAGCAGGGCCGAATCTTTGCGGTGCAGATCGCGCATTAAACGTAGCACCTGGGCCTGGATGGTCACATCTAGCGCAGTGGTCGGCTCGTCAGCTATAATCAGATCCGGCTCAAGGATCAGTGCCATGGCAATTACCACACGCTGCTGCATGCCCCCTGAGAGTTCATGGGGGTAGACATCGATCTTGCTCTTTGGGTCAGGTATGCCAACCCTCTCCAGCCAATCAATTGCGAGTTTGCGTGACTCGGCCCGTGTGACATTGCGGTGCAGATGAATCACCTCCTGAATCTGGTCGCCAATGCGGTGCAGCGGTGAGAGTGCGGTCATGGGGTCTTGAAAGATGACACCGATTCGGTTGCCGCGGATCTTACGCAGTTTTGCGATCGGCATGGTGAGCAGATCTTCGCCATCAAATAGAATCCTCCCCTGCGGAATATGAGCAGGGGGGGAGGGCAGCAGACGCGGAATGCTCATGCAGGTGGCGCTCTTTCCACAACCTGATTCGCCCACCAAGCCCAGTACCTGCCCGCGCTTCAGCGAGAGCGATACCCCCTCCACAGCGCGAATGGTGCTCTCCTCGCTTATAAATTCAACATAGAGATCTGAGATTTCCAGCAGCATTGTTATTCCATTCTGGATTGCTGTTTCGGGTCAAAGGCATCGCGCAGCCCCTCGCCAATCAGTACGGTTAAAAGAATGACGGCTACCAGAGCCAGTGAGGGAAAGAGGATCAGCCACCAAGCCCAGCGGAACTGCTGGGCCTGCTGTACAAGCTCTCCCCAGCTGGGGGTCAGCGGTGGCAGGCCAAATCCTAGGAAGTCGAGCGCTGCCAGCGATCCGATGGCACCGATCAGGGTGAACGGCAGCATGGTGATAATCGGGGTCATGGCATTGGGCAGAATATGCACGAAGATAATGCGCGCTGTGCTGAGTCCCTGGCAGCGCGCTGCCTCCACAAAGGTGTTTCCCCGCAGCCGCAAAAACTCGGCGCGCATATAGTAGGACATGCCAATCCAGTTAAAAAGGCTGTAGCAGAGCAGGAGGATCATGAACCCGCGCCCATAAACCGAACCCACTAAGATCATGATATACAGGAAGGGCATGGCACTCCAGATCTCGGTCAGACGCTGGCCGCAGATATCCACCTTGCCGCCAAAGTAGCCTTGCATGGCACCCACAATCACTCCAAGGAACATGGCCCACAGGGAGAGCGTGATGCCGAAGATCATTGAGATACGCATGGCATAGAGCACCCGCGCGAACACATCACGGCCAGCAGAGTCGAGCCCCATGATATGACCGGCCACCGGAGGGTAGGGCCAGGCAATGGCAACTAGCACACATTTGACTGAGGTCATGCGCTCTTTCCACTGCAGTTGCGCCTCTGCCGCCTCACCGGCAAAGGCTTTTTTTACCAGATTCAGTGTTTCTCCCTGGATTGCTGGTGGCACGTTTTGCCATTTTTTCCTGTCAAGCGCTTGGTAGTTTGCGCCGCTCTTGCGGAATCTCACCACCAGCGGCATATCCGGTGGCATTGTTTGATTCAGGGAGATACGCACTGTTTTAGGGGGCACACGCGCTGCGGTAAACTCCGGCATGGAGAGCACGGCCTGCAAGTTTTTTTCCGTGCGGTGGCGCACGCTCAACGACAGCGCGGGGGAGTCACGGTTCTCAAAGCGGTCTTGGATTGATGTTTTAACCTCCTCTGGAATCACCCAGTGATCGCCGAGCTGATCGCTCCCAAAATCAACTGCGCCAGGGAAGAAGTGTTTGCAGCCAACCCGCCTGACCATTCTCGCATCTGGCAGCAGGTTGAAGCGTGCGGCAAAGACCTCTGGCACAATGTGGGCTTTGACAGTTTCGTATGGTTTTAAGGAGCGCGCGTCAATCGAGTCGCCTGGGCTGTGGCGGGCAGGGGCCCAGAGCGCAAAATTGGATGGGTTCTTTGTGAAACGGGGTGATTGGGTGAAGGAGTGGTATTCGACGACCGAGGCGCTGCTCTCTTCACCCGCCAGCCGCTGCATGGTCAGATTCTGGAGAAATGGCAGATAGAGTTTGCCTTCAAAACGCATCAGCAGCGGGCGGCTGTTGCAGATCAGCTCTGAGAAGAGGCTGATCACAAAGAGCGCGGTCAGCAGATAAAGTGACCACTTGGCCCTGCGGATGCGCATGAAGTTTTTCAGGCGTTTGCGGGTGATGGGGGCCAATTTGATTTTAAAAGGGTTTTTCATGCAATTTTATTTATCAAAATTGATGCGTGGATCAATCACCATGTAACAGAAATCGGAGATCAGGTTGCCCACCAGTCGCATCACCGAGGTCATAGCCAGCAGTGCCATAAAGACCGCGTAGTCGCGTCCGATCAGCGCCTCCCAGCTCAGTCGGCCCATACCGGGGATCTCAAAGATGTTCTCGATGATGATCGATCCGGCGAAGAGCACGCTCATAATCGAGCCAAAGCCAGTGGCAATGGGGATCAAAGAGTTGCGTAGCGCATGGCCCCAGATTGCCCGGTTGCGGGTGGCGCCCTTAGCGAGCACTGTGCGTACATAGTCGCTGGCAATCTGATCCAGCAGGGAGTTTTTCATGATTAGGGTCAGGAAGGCGAAATTTCCAGCCACATAGCAGGTCACCGGAATAATCATATGCCATGCCTTGTCGCTCGTACGGGCTACGAATCCGGCACCTTCGAGCGTGTCGGAACCAAAGCCGCCGAGCGGAAAGATGTCCCACAGCCCCTCAACTGTTCCGCAGAAGAGCATTTTCAGCACCATGCCCAGCGCGAAGGCGGGAAAGGCGTAGCCGATGATTACAATAATGCTGGAGAGGGCGTCAAAGGTGGTGCGGTGTTTCAGCGCTTTGATCAGCCCCAGCGGAATACAGATCAGGTAACTGAGTAGAAAACTGGTGACACCAAACCAGAGTGAAACAGGGATACGCGATTTAATCAGTTGCCAGGCGGTGCGGTTCGGATAATCATACGATGCGAGTTTCATGCCCATACGGTTGACAACCAGCCAGTTCCAGTATTGGATGTAAACAGGCTTATCGAAACCGAACTGTTTGTTCAGCTCAGCGCGGTACTCTTCGGTGACTTGGGAGACGGTGGTCGCGCTCATGCCGCTTTCGCCGCCCGCTATGCTGCGCATCTTCATGATCTGCATATCAACCGGCCCGCCTGGCAGCAGGCGGGTCAGGGAGAAACATACGATGGTGATTCCAAGAAATGTCGGAATCACCAGCAGCACTCTTCTAATAAGGTAGGCTAATCGGTCCATGGAATAACCCCAACAGGCAATCTACACAGTTCCGGTAGTATATCCCAGATCAGGCCCGAAATTCAAACGCAAAATTTAATCAAAAGCCAGTTGCGTTGATCAGGCGATTTTGATACTCTTTAAATGTTTTTTATGAGCGGGCGTAATTCAATGGTAGAATAGGAGCTTCCCAAGCTTCACACGAGGGTTCGATTCCCTTCGCCCGCTCCATCTTTCTTTTTTCAAGCTATCCGGTAATATGCACCAATCCCGATTCCTTTCAAAATAATGATGGCGACCTGTTTTTATTTAAGTTACAATTACTATATCAATGGGGACTAAATTCATAAACTTTGCATAGCTTGCGGGGATACAAATATAATAATGAATAAAATGCGGCGCAACATGCCTTTGTTGACTCTGGCCTTGCTCTGGTTGTCCCAGCCCGTGAACGCCGGCTGGCAGCTACCAGCGGCGGAGTGTCGCCGGGAGCTGAAAGTGGAGGGAACCGGCTCAGCACTGGTCACTGCCACGACCACCGTTTTCCTGGATGACCGCAGCTCCGGTTTTATCTTGATCGACGCGCAGAACAAACCGCGCCCATTCGCCCTGCTTAATTGCCTTGGCAGCCGTGTGAGCATCCACTTTGAGGCCATGCCTGGTGAGAGCTTTTCGCTCTACCCGTTGGCTGCAACTGCCTTGCCGCCTCCCGTGATTGTCCACCGCTCGGGTCTGCTTCACCAGACCCGCACCTATAATGGCAGCGAAGTTAAATCAGCCGAGGAGTTCAACCAGCTCTGGGAGAGCGCGACCCCTCAGGGCGGCAGCTTTGAGGAGCATGTTTACTCAGCCAGTAATCCATTTGGCCCTAACACCAACACCCTTCATCGCTACGACGGCATGTTGCGCATCACTAAGCCCGGGGTGACAACCTTCTGCGTGGCTTCCACCGATGCCTCTTTTTTGCTGATCAATGACCGCCTGGTAGCGTCATGGCCCGGTCTGCACTCGGTCGCGGATGGTCTCGATGGCAGCAAACGCGGTTTACTGGATCTTCAGCAGCCCGGCGGTTACCGCTTTACCTACCTGCACGCCAACAGCGGCGCGAACTCCTTTGCTATTGCCGCCATGATTGCGCCGGGCGAGAAGCAGCACTTTGTGATCGGGCCGGAGTTTTTCAGCTCAGCGGCTTACGCCTTTGTCGGACCACTGATTGGACGCGATGGCGCGCCACAGGCGGATTTCATCTGGGAGAATCGCCACATGATTACCATTCGTGACCATCGCCTCTACGACATGCTTTTCGAGGCCCCCGCGTTTAAAGAGGATCCTGCCGCCACCTATCAGTGGGAGTTCGGTGACAACACCCGCGCCAGCGGCGCTAAGGTGGAGCACCTCGTTTTTGCGGATGGCGATTTCCCAGTGACACTGACCGTTACCAGCAAAGGGCGCAAATCAATTTGTTGTCAGACAATTCGGGTAGCACCCCGTTATGGTCAAAGTGAAGGTGATGACAACCGCGCACTCGCATTGCTGGAGCGCGCGGTGCGGCAGGAAAAGGAGCGCGGCATCCAGCCCGAGGGGTATGCTTTGA
>JBAYXX010000058.1:0-26152 GCA_041673345.1 Kiritimatiellia bacterium | reverse complement strand
GTGAAGCCGAACGTCAGCGACAAAGCTGGCCTATTGCCCGGGGTCGGGGTCGCTATCGGAATCGGTATCGAAAAACGCATAAAAAACGACCCCGATGCCGACTCCGACACCGTTACTTGGACCCTGTTCCAACTTTGTACAATTGGAGGCGCGGGATATATAGGATGATGGCAGCCCGAATAACTATCCACGCCGAATTCTCAACTTTTCATCTGCCAGGGAAATATTCGAAGGAGAAATGGAGAGCTGTCAAGCATAATGAAGTTTGTCGCATTTAACGTTGCAATCCAGCGGCGCGGGCCGTGAACGCGCGGGCCGAACGACAGGGTCGCGCAAGTTGGGTCGCAAGCTTTGTCGTATTATGTTGCGCGCAACATAACACGACTTATGTCAATTCAGGAGGCGGGATGAATGTATTGTGCGTGTAAATACAGAGGTTGGTAAATTAGCAGAAGTTATGCTATAATTAGGAACATTAATTAGGTTTGTTTAGACACGACGCACGGTTATAGCCTTGCGACCGTCTGTAACAACAAAACCGATGACTACGAATCGCGTAACCACTTAGTTTATGCGCTTTTTGAACGTGATAATCAAAGGAGAAATTAAGTGAAAAAAAAATGGACAATGATATTGTTTTTGGGTGTCGCAGTGACGTGCTACGGAGTACCGGAAAACATCGCGTTGAACAAGCCATATACGCTGTCGCCAGTGCCGAAGTACGAGTTCTGCACAGATCTTAATGATAAGGTGCAGCTCACCGACGGGGTGTATGCGAAAAATGGTTTCTGGGTACAGAAGGAAACAGTCGGATGGGTGAGGGTTGCGCCGGTCATCTGTATGATCGATCTTGGAAAGGTGGAGCCGATCTGCGGCGTATCATGGAGTACGGCCGCCGGTGTGGCGGAAGTCACTTGGCCACAATCTCTGCAGGTGTTGGCCAGTGAGGATAAAAAGTTTTGGACATATCTGGGTGATCTGTGTGAGTTAGGGACGGAGACCCAGTCGCCACCCGCCGAAGGGTACGCGACGTTCCGGTACGCGTCGGACCGGATGAAAGGTCGCGGGCGGTATGTCTGTGTGATAGCTAAGGCGGAGCCCTTCTGTTTTGTAGATGAGATTGAAGTCTGGCGCGGCCCGGATGAGTGGCTGCAGGGCGAAATGCCGGGGCATCGCACGGACGATATTGAGCGTTTCTATGTAGAATCGCGTGTGCGGATGGGCTTGTCAATACGGTTGCGCGAAGACCTGCAGGCAATTGAATCTCAGGCTGCGGCGCTGGGCTTTGCGGAGGTGGCGACCGAGTTGAAGGTCAAAGCCGAAGAGCTCAGGGGAAAAGTTCCAGCTGAGGCGGAGAATGTCCCCACTACTTTACAGACGGTGCTGCCATTCGATGGGCTGCACAAAAAAATTCTTGCCCTCAACGCACCGTTGCTGCGTGCAGCGGGAGTGAAAGAACCGCTAGTGTGGAAGAATAACCGCTGGGATCCGCTGGCCCTGATGACAGTACCGTCTCAGGTCCAACAGGCGGGTGTTGACATGATCTATTTTGATCTGATGCGTGGTGAGGTGCGGGGCGAAACCTTTAATATAACCAATCCGCAAGACAATGATTGCGTTTTGGAGCTGAAGGTTAGCGGAATTCCCGATGAAGTTAATCTTGAGCTTCGCGAAGTATTGTTCACTGACACGCGAAGTCTGAATCCTGTTGCGGCGGCGTTGCGCCGGATCGAACCTGATGCGAAAGGCTTACGGCGGTTGATGATCCCAGCTGGGTGTACACGCCAAGTGTGGATATCGTGTCAAAGGCCGGGAGGTAAAGCCAAGACATACAAGGGAAAAATTCATTTGGCATCAAACGGTGTGCCGCTTAAAAAAAATCTGGCATTACATGTTAGAATCAGAAATCTGGATTTCCCGAAGCAGCCGTTCATGCATGTGGGGGGATGGGATTACACACAGGGCAAGGCCGACTCCTATAAGGCTCCAGGCAATCTCGCGGCCAACCTGGCTCTGATGCGGGAGATGTATGTGGACAGCCCTTGGGCCACTCAGGCGGTCTTCCCGAAAGGGGCCGTGTTTAATGCTGAAGGACGTTTGCAAAATGGGGATGCGCTTGATTTTGCACTGTGGGACGCATGGGTGGCGCGTTGGAAGGAGGCCCGCAACTACTGCGTGTTTTTCAACGTGGGTTCTTCGTTTAACGGCGAGAAGATGGGTACGCCGCGGTTCAGCATAATGATCGACACATGGCTCGGCGCATGGGTGCGCCACCTCGAAAAGCAGGGGTTGAAAGCAGGACAGCTCGTGATTTTGCTGGTTGACGAGCCGCACAAGCTGAGCCATGACGAAGTGGTTGTGATATGGGCCAAGGCTATACGTGCGGCGAATTTGGGCGTTGTGATCTTCGAGAACCCTGCCTACCAAGATCCGTCCGAAGGCAATCCTGGGATGTTTGCGCTCTGCGATGTGCTATGTCCTCACACACCGGTGATGGTGAGGAAGGGCAAGCCGTTCCGCGATTTTTACCTGCGCCAAAAAGAGGCGGGAAAGACCCTCTGGCTTTACTCGGCCGTTGGACCTGCCAAACTGCTGGACCCTATCACTTACCACCGTGCGCAGGCATGGCTGGCTTTTCAAATAGGGGCGGAGGGCACGTTCTTCTGGGCGTTCGGATGCGGCGGCGGCATCGGCGATTCGTGGCAGGCCTATGCGCAGGCACATATGGATTACTCGCCGTATTTTGTGGGACCCGACAGTGTGATGGAAGGCAAGCACAGCGAGGCGGTTCGCGAAGGGGTGCAGGATTATGAATATTTGCTCATGCTACGGAATAAGGCAACGAAAATCCGTAGGTCAAATGGTGATGCGGCATGGCTGAAACGAGTGGAAAGTTTATTGACGGACGGTGTGGCCGAGGCGCTTGAAGCCGTAACATCGCCCAATATGTTTTGGGAAATTGAGAAGGACCGCTCTGTGATGGATACAGTACGCATACGCGTTCTGGATGCACTCGAAGCCGACGGAATATAGAGCAATCAAGACAATTAGTAGATGGGGCTGCCTGCCTGCCGCGCTGCCTGACTACCACTGGTATGCGGCGCAGGCAGGTGAGGGCAGCCGCACCCGACTATGGCATGGTCCTCACGATGCGGAAGCCAATAGGGCTGTTCTGTCCTTCCGGACCGGTGTAGTGACGGCACGCTGAACGACAGCTCGATGCGTTGTAGTTCCAGCCTCCGCTCCGTAATATGCGGTAAGAACCCGAAACCGCCCCCTTGGGGTCAACTCCTACTGACAACGAACTTGCGTACCAGTCCAGGCACCACTCCATGACATTGCCATGGGCGTCGTAGAGTCCCCAGGCATTGGGCCGTTTACCCCCGACCGACTGTAAGCTGTTTTTATTGTATTTGTACCACCCCAGGACATTCAGGTATTTATTGGTGTTTCCGTTGTTGTCTTCTTCATCGCCGGTATATTTTGCGTCTGCATTTCCGTCGTTGAAAACGGTCGTAGTGCTTGCGCGACAAAAATACTCCCATTGCGCCTCAGTCGGCAAATCAAAGTCGCTAAAGCCTGTCCTGGCCCGCAGCTTACCTATAAAAGAGTTGGCGTACACCGCCGTGTTAGAAGGCCAGTTGATATCCGGGTTGTTCTCATTCTCAGAGTTCTCGCGAATCTCATAATAGGAGACCGTGTGTTTGGGAAACGTGTCCATGCTGCTTGTGCCGCCTGTCATGATACGACTCCACTGCTGCTGCGTGACCTCGAAAACCCCGACGTACATATGCTTGGTCAGCGTCACGTTCTTGGTTCCGTCCTGAGTGTCGCCCATTTGATAAGAGTCTGCCGGAACACGGCGCAGAACGAGCTTGTCAGTCTTGTAGGCCTTGCTGTTGGTCACACCGGTCCAGACAATGGAGTTCACATTCGCCACCGGATTGGTTTCAACTGTGCCGTAAGCTCCTCTGTGCAAGGCCTCCTCAGTGATATATTCAATCTGGTCAGCCATACCCGCACTCTTGGTCAGATCAATGATCATGTAAAGCGGCTTTATCGGTGCCAGTGACACGCTGAACTGGGTCATCACCAAATTGTTGGTATAAGTTGTCTTTGTCGGATCCCAGACAATGCGGTGCAGACCCTCTGATACGCCAAAAAGATCTCCTGAAAGCGATTCCGCGGACAGATTAAGAGCCACCGAACCGTTATACGCGCTCACAACGACATCCACGCATTGCGTGGGATCGGCTGTCAGAACGTAATCGATATCCACCAGCCGACTCCACGGCCAACGTTGACGGACCACCACGTCGCTGATTACCGTGTTAGTTGCCAGCGCGTTCAGTGCGAAGCAAGCCAGAAACACTCCCGCCGCCATCTTGATTGCTGTTGTCGTATTCATTTCGCTCTTCCTTTATCGTTGTGCCTATTTTGCTCGATTGAATTGAGATACCAAATTTTATTCTTTTGTAATGATAAATTTACCGCCTTTGCTAATCATTGTCAAGCATACAATTATGACATAAAAACAGAACCATATATGAGTCAGATTTCTATATACCGTTATGTAGTTTTCCGGAACCCAATCGCCATGCGCCCAGGCCACCTCGCTGTACCGCGCCGGATCCATGATATCCTGATAAATGTCATAACGTCCGGTCAGTACCCCTGGCAATGCGTTCAATGCCGCGATCTCGCTGCCTGTGCCGCTGCCGCTCCATATGATCCGATTCATGCCAGCTGATTGCAGCTCTTGCACCAGCGCGACCTTTTGAGCGCCGGCATCCCAGTTCCAGATGTTGGCGGCTCCGATCAGTAAATCAATCGTGGGCCGCTCTTTCACCTTCTCGTTAAATGTTTTCAGCAGCCCCCTCTGCTGAGCATGTTGACGATAGCGTTTGCACATGGCCACATAACCGCCTTGCTGGAAGAAAACATAGCGCGCATGGCGCTCATAACCGAACTCCCCGCGGCAAAGCTCCCAGAGCGGCGCGGCCCGCCACAGGTTGTCAGCCCCTTTGAAGGCATTCATGCAGGCATCGTCGGCACTCTCCAAAATACACATCCACCCACTGCCGTCACGATCCTTCATGCACCCGAAAAAACTCATGCAGATCCCATGTCCGCCATAGGCGATCATGCGCCCCAACCCCTGATGCTCTTCATCCACAGGATAGCTCATGCCCTCGTTCATCGGCACAATCAGCCGCTCGCCCGGCGCCGTGATGAAGGCGGCTGGATATTCAACCGCGCGGGTGATCTTACCCTGCGCTTTGAGGGCCACGCTCAACTCGGGTGCGCGCTCATCCAGCGTGAGCACTGCCTCCAGCTCTGCCATGCTCTCGGCGCGCACAAAGCGAATCGCAGCGCTGCGCTTATCCGCGGCGCACTCCACCGAGCGTGTGAACATTCCGCTCAGGGCACCCCCCTGCCGCCAATGCTGGCCACTGCGCAAATCCGTGACGGTCAAAGAGTTCTCAGCAGGATTGACCGCAACCTCCAAGGTTTCGCTCCACAGCACAACCGGTTCGGCTGACATTGACTCTATGCGCCCAGTACGCAACAGCTCAAAGCTACGCAGCTCCAGCTCCGCGTTGCCGTTGCCGATGATCCGAGGTTCCAGTGTGACGGCCCCCAACGGAATCATAAACCGGTTGGTCACACTCTGCCACGCATCATCCGATTTGAGAGCAAGCCAGGCCCAGGACCAGGAGAGGGCTTTCCCCTGCGTGTCATAGAGCGTCGCGCAACTCTGCGCATTGTTGCCAGCCGCGCTGTCAAACCGCACCTTGGCGCAAGCTCTGATCTCAAAAATATCCCCGGGGGAGACCGCAATCCGACCAACGCCAAAGCAGGCCCAGTCCGTACAGCTTGGAGTGTTAGAACGAATGCGAAGATCAGTGCCGTAGTGCAAACAAAATTTTTAATAAGTCCCAGCCTCGTCTCTTTCGCCCATCCCTCGCCAGCCGCTGCCTGATTAGGATTGTGGTTAGGATTAACCATACCCTAACCCCTAACCCCTATCCCCCCTGAATTCCAACCGACTGCCAAGCTCCAATTGATCGTAGGCCAGAGTGCCAGCCCTACTCTCAACAACGCGTTTGGCGCGCAGGCCGCCCGTGACCATCCATACACCAGGAGAAACATTGCGCTCCAGCGAAATGACGCGCCACTCGCTATCGAGAAAAATCAGATCAATGGCAAAACGCATCCCGATTGTGTGTACAAAGCCGCAATGCTCAATAATCATGGCAGCCCCATCACACATGTCAGCGTGGCCCAGCAGACCCTTCAACCGCTCAAAAAAACCAAACGCGTATTCAACCGGCTCCGCAAAAACCTCTCCCGATAAAAACAGCCTGCCAACCCGCATAGCTCCTGACACCTTTACTGCTCCGGCCCGCTCGGATTGTACTCGCTGCGCCACTCCGCCCAACGCTTCATTGAGCTTCCATGTTTTGGAATGAGCGTGAGCTGCGGAGCGTTGCCCGAACGTATCCGGCTGATATCCAGCAAAAGCTCCTTCCAATTTGCATGACGATGAATACGCTCTTTCGCGAGCATCTTTTCCAGCAGCAGCGCGAACTGGCTGGAGATCTCTGAAGCGTAAGTACGAGCATCATCAGCCTGTGCTGCACCCACATGCGCCTCAACAACCTCATCAACGGTCATGCCCTCAAAAAGCATACGTCCGGTGACCAGATGATATAGCGTCGCGCCCAGTTGATAGATATCCGAACGGCAGTCAATGTCCTGCTGACCAGTGACCTGCTCAGGCGACATGTACGCGGGTGTCCCTAAGATCTCCTCACTGTGATCCCGCTCAGTTTTTAAAAGCACCAGAGAGCGGCAAAGACCCAAATCCGTGACCTTGAGCGATCCGTCCTCATCCACCATGATATTATCCGGCTTGATATCATTGTGAACCATTTCAAAAATTTCCCAGGCATAATCCAAGGCCACCGCCACCGCTTCGGCAATGGTCAGGGCATCCTCCTCGCTGGTTTTACCCTTGCGACGCAGCAGCTCGCCCATCGTGTAACCGGCAACCAGCTCCATGACAAAGTAATAGATCCCATCCTTGAAGTTGGCATCATAAACCTGGACAATATTGGGGTGTTTCAAACGGGCCGCCGCCCTCGCCTCCATGCGGAAGCGCTCCAGGTCATCACTCTCCTTGGCGAATTGTGAGGAAAGAATCTTAATGGCCACTAACCGGTCGAGTGACAACTGGCGAGCCTTCCAGACCGAGGCCATCCCGCCACGGCCCAGCAGCTCCATAACCTCGAAATTCGGCATATTAAATGATGGGCGCTGGGTCATTTTGAAACAGACCCCTCTCCTTTACAGCTGGTACAAAGAAACTTGCCCTCTCCTGCGCACTTACTGCATATCTCATCCCTGTACTTTCCGGTACCGCCGCAGCGAGTGCAGGTCACTAAGCCTATTCCTGAGCAGCGAGCACAGGGCGGCGCCTCACCAGTGCCGCCGCACTTCACGCAGATCACGCTGCCTTTGCCCTGGCAGATCCGGCAGGGGATCTCCCCGCTGCCCTCACACCTCCCGCAGATTTCAACTAGCGGATCATTCAAACGCTTTTTCACGGTACCTCGCAACCCACCGGCTGGCCGTTCTATCACTCCGCCTTTGCAGTTATCAGCCGGACACCTCTCCCACTTGAGGCCCTTGCAGGAGCGGCAAATCTGAAGCCCAGTGTGCTGGCACTCTTTGCAGGGCACCGGCAGGCCGGTCATGACCAGCGCGCGCTGCTCAATATCCAACTTGCCGACAAGCTCCTCGCTGAGATAAACGCGCCCCTGTTTAACCTCGCCGGCAACCATGCACATCTGTTCAAAGCTCTGCCGGCCTTTGAGTACATTCATCTTGATCCGGTCCACCGATAAATACTCGCGCCTGTATCCCAACCCGCCGCAGCGCTTACACTTCATGCCATCCACAAACTTAATGTTTTTTGAGCCGTCAACCTTACCCAGATCAACCTTGAGCTTTCCAGTGCCTTGACACATCCGGCACGGCACATTGCCAAACATCAACTCCTGACGGCTCTTATTCATATTCAGCACCAGCGCTTTGCCAATGCGCATTGACCGCTCATCCGAGGGCACCAGGCGCAAAACAGCAAAGGCGTTCTGGTAGATGGCAAACGCAAGACCCGGATGCTCCGCATGCTGTTCAGCGAGCTTGTACTGCTTTTCAACAAACGCTGCGGCGATTTCACCAATCGTGTCGCCAGCCGCCGCAACCATACTCTCCGGCTCAGCCGCCTTCACCTCCTTGGCAACTGCGGCCTTGCAATGCGCGCATATTGCCGCGTCATCCTTAACCTCATGGCCACACTTACCGCAGATTGTCAATGCATGAACCAAGGTGCAAAGCAGAGCCGCCAACGCAAACACGAGAATTTTCTTTCTCTCTTTATGCCTCTGCTTCATTGCTCTTCTCCCTGTGGTTGCGCTGAACCGCTCTTATGCTCCGAATACTCACGTAGTTTCCGATGCAGGGTTCTGCGACTGATCCCCAGTTCCTGAGCCGCCCGGGTTTTGTTCCCTCTGTTATTACTAAGCACCACCATGATTTTTTGTTCCTCAACATCCGCCAGCGAACCACTGGTCAATGCCAAAGCGCGGCTACTCGTCGGGTTTTCAACCACATCGTCGCGTATGTTCGCAGGGACATCACGCACGGTCAGACGCTCCCCCCGCCCGAGAACCACCATCTTCTCAATCGTATTTCGCAGCTCTCGGACATTCCCAGGCCAACTGTACCCTTGCAGCAGCGCCACCGCATCCGAGGTGATTCCCTCAAAACTTTTCCCGTTTTTCTCCGTGAACTCTTTTAGAAAACGATTGAGCAGAAGCACTATGTCACCGTCGCGCGACTTCAACGGCGGCAGCAAAATATCAACCACATTCAGACGAAAGAAGAGATCCTCCCTGAACTTACCCTCTTCCACATACTGCCGCAAGTCGCGGTTGGTCGCTGCCACTACGCGGATGTCGACCTCGATCGACTTCTGACCGCCAACCCGCTCAAACACGCGCTCTTCAAGCACCCGCAGCAGCTTAACCTGAACCGCTGGATCGACCTCTGAGATCTCATCAAGAAAAAGAGTGCCGCCATCGGCCATCTCAAAACGTCCAATACGAAGTGTCTCCGCACCAGTAAAAGCGCCTTTCTCATGTCCAAAAAGCTCACTCTCCAGCAGGTTGGCGGATAAAGCCGCGCAATGCACTGCCACAAAAGGTCCCTTGTTACGTGAACTCAGACGATGAATGGCCTTAGCCACCAACTCCTTGCCGGTTCCACTAGGCCCCTGAATCAAAACCGAAGCCTGCGTGGGGGCGGTCTGCTGGATAATTTCAAAAACCTTCTGCATTGCGATGGATTCGCCAGTGATGTTCTCCAAGCCGTACTTCTCATTCAACTGGCTCTCGAGCGACTTCACTTTCGACTCCAGATCCCTGGACTTGATTGCCCTGGCAATCAGCATGTCGAGATGGTCGAGGTTGATCGGCTTGGTCAAAAAATCATACGCCCCCTGTTTCATCGCCTGAACCGCTGTCTCCACCGAACCGTACGCTGTCAGCAGCATACAAATCGTATGCGGATACTGCGCGTGAACACGTCGCAGCAAGCCAAGTCCGTCAACCCCCGGCATGCGCAGGTCAGAGAGCAGAACGTCGACATGCGCTACCTCCCCCAGCACCTTGAGAGCCGCTTCCGCACTCTCGGCGGTCTTGACATTGTAGCTGCGCCGCAGAGCGCGTTGCAATCCATCGCGTGTGTGCCTATCATCATCCACAACCAATATAACCGGCTTGACCGACATTTATCGTCCTCCGTTCTTCAACATTCTGACACGGCGCTCAGAACGCGGCAGCCTGATTTTAAAACAGGTGCCCTCTTCCAACTTGCTGGAAAGCTCAATCTCGCCACCATGATCGTCAATTATGCGCTGCACAATCATCAGGCCCAGCCCGCTGCCACTCTGCTTGGTGGTGTGATATGGCTCGAAAACACGGCGCATATTCTGCTCCGAGATCCCCCCGCCACTGTCACAGAAAGCAATATTCACATATGCGTCATCCACCTTGAACACCATTTTCAAAGCTCCGCCATCCGGCATGGCCTCCAGCGCGTTTTTGATCAGGTTAAAGAAAACCTGCTTGATCAAGGCGCGATCAAGATGAACACTCGGAATCTCTGTCGGAACATCCACTGAAACCGCAATGCGCCTATTTTCAAACTCTGGTTTTAAAAGCCGCAGTGTCTCTTGCAAGACATCGGCTGGACAGGCGGCCTCCAGCATTGGCTTAGATGGCCGTATAGCACTTAGAAATTGCGTGATCGTTGTATCAAGCCGCTCAACCTCGCCCCTGGCAATTCCAGTCAGCTCCTTAAGTGATTGCCGCAGCTCGGGGTCCTGCACCTCAGCTAATTCACGCATTAAAAGTTGCAGATGAATATTGAGCGCGTTCAACGGATTGCCAATCTCATGCGCCACACCAGCTGCCAGCAGCTTCACCGCGTCTGATCGCTCACTCGCCCGTGCGGTGGCCTCCTCCTTGCGCTCCTTGGTAATATCGCGTAAAATAACAAGAATCGCTGTGTCGTCCGCGCCATGAACCTCCAGCGGTCGCCCGGTCACCGCCACCACCCGGTACTCAGGGTAATTGATCTCGATCTCGCGTGTCACCATCCGCGACCACCCCTCACTCACCGACTCCGGCATCTCCAGCAGGTGCTCCCAGCCCCAATCTTTTAGAACACGTAGGATAGAGCGTCCCTTAATCTTCTCATATTGAAAGCCAGCCAACGACTCAGCCGCCCGATTGGCATACAGCAGCAACCCATGGCTGTCAACAACCATGACACCCTCCCGAATACTCTGAAAAATAGTTTCAAGAAAGCCGCGCTCCTGATCCAGACGCGACATATAATTTTGAAGGCTCTCGCGATCCAGTTTATCTATCCGGGAAACCACTCTTTCAAAAAAACCCGCCACTAATATGCCCCCTTTTCAAGTATGCCAATTTGTCTCACATATTAGCTTTTTAGCCTGCGCTTAGCAAGGAAAAACATTGACATAAAATGTTACGTTTTTTTATAGCCAAATAGCCGCACTCTGATAAGCCGACTGGTTCTCTTTAATTTTTGGTAGATCTGCTCACCCAAAGACAGGTCAATGGAGTGCTCAAATTGTTTTTTATCTAAAGAAATGAGTTTTGAGGTTCTGTGTCTGCCCTCGCTTTCCTCAATTGTTAACTTCCGTCCACAAATATCCGAATATCCGGCCAGCTGCATAACAAGCTTTGGCATGGTTGCCCAGATCTTTATCTTAGCATCACGCCCAAATTTATTATAAATCCATGAATCATTTACACCCCAGTAAGTTATCCATGGCCAGATGTTTTTTTCCTGTGGAAAACCTTCCAGCAATTTATCATAAATGCTGGCATTGATAACAATCGCATGCGCGAGAAGAGGTCCCCTAATGCGCCAGAGTTCAAATTTATTGTTATCGATTGTTTCGGACTTTGCAACATAATGTTTATTTAATCGCTGATAAAACCCAAGATAAAACATATCCCAACAACTCAAATCACTTATTACGTCAGCGATCATCTCTCCTTCGCGACCATTCAAATCATTAGTAAACAGAGCATCATCTTCTAACAAAAGAATACGTTTAAAACCCTTCATCTTTGCATAAGCTATAGCTTTTCGATGGGATAAAGTACACCCGGCCGACCCAGCCTTCATGCTCGCCACTTTCGGAGAAGTTCTTTTTCCAAACCAAGGCTTTTGAAGATACCCAGGTAATATTTTACCATCAATCGCCTCAATCCGTATCACTTTATCCTCAACACCGATCTCAGCGAGGGTTTTGTGCAAACCAGCCCATCGATCCGTACGTTGTTTCATATTAATAATTAAAATGGCCTCTATTTGATTCCAAAAAGCACTGGGTGATGGTGATGCGGTCATAGAGCTCACTATTATTCCTTGGCTACGCCGCTATGCGGCATTAAAATAATTATATCTCTTTTAAAGCGATTATAAACACGAATTTGAGATGAATACGCAAAAGGTAATTAACAATAGCCGTATAGTATCAGCTTTAGGCAGCGGTATCAAGCATGGTCAACAATATTCAATAAAGTTGAATCAAACCCCATGCGATTACGAGATTTTTGTTTTTTTTGACAGCAATTGCAATAATTGCTATAAATATATTATTTTCTGGAAACTACTCAAAAGTCAGCTGGCAGCACGACTGTGTTGCGAAAAGACAATGAGTTGAATGCGATAAAATAGCCGAGTTATAGACAAGGAATTGGCAATGAAACGCCGCACTGAATATATTTTCTCTATCAATACGGGCAGGTCCGGTTCCGCTTACCTGAAGACGCTTTTTGACAATGTCACCGACTGTCAATCCCTCCATGAACCTATGCCGGTCGGTAACGGAGCAGTTATGCGAAAATACTCTAAGGGTAATAGCGAACCAATGCGACTAATTGCCCGGCAAAAGGCTGAAATCGCCCAAAACGTGGCCCGTACAGGTGAGATCTATTTTGAAAGTAACCACTGTTTCATAAAAGGGTTTGGTTGGTTTCTGCCGGAACTTCTTGGTGAGGAGAATATAGGAGTGATTATTCTGAAAAGAGATAAAACCGAAATTGCATGGAGCTACCTTAGAATCGGCTGCTCCCCCCTTATAAGGAAAGGCAGAAAATGGCTCTATACACCATGGCAGAAAAACTCAAAGGTGGCTCCGCCAACACTGAGCTTTTCGGCCCGCGCATCGTACTTCGCGGCCTGCGTCGTGAAGTTCATTTGTTGGTTTGCCAGAAGGATTTTTAAGATACCGCTTCAGGATCCCTAGCGCAGCATAGCCGCAACCAATTTTTTATCTCTCACAGAGACGCAGAGGTCTCAGAGTTTTTTCAGAGTTTCCCCAGCAAAGGCTCAAAGGCGTAAAGTTCGTGCTCGACGTTCCCAGTTTTCCACATTTTTCACCTCTAAGATTTTTCACCTTAAAATATTCTCTCAGTGCTGCGAAAAGTTCAGCTACTCTCTGTGTTCTCTGTGCCTCTGTGAGAGATAATAAACGTACAAAAAAAACAAGAAAATGAATGTTTGTAGTACAGTGGCTGACTAACTATGAACTTGCTTGCCTCAAATGGTACGTGCGAGAAACTGAAGCACAGATGGAAGAATTTAAGAAACAATTTCCACGTATCAAATATTACGAAGTGGAGATTAAGGATCTTAATTCTCTTGCGAAGGTGCAAAAACTTTTAGATTTTTTTGGCTGCAAAGGGAAAAAATCATTAACTGAGGCAGTCGGAATACCAAGAAATATCAAGAAAACAAAGTTTGTTCCGACTTTTGTGTGACAATTTGTCTCACATATTAGTCTTTCAGCCTGTATTCCGCAATGGGGAAAAATGAAATGGAATTTATGGAGCTATCTTCTTTAAAATTCACAAGATTTATGTAATATTATATTGAAAATACGCCTCTTTACGGTTATCTTAATTGGCGAGTGAGTTTTAGTAACTAAAAAACAGGATATTTTAAACAGGATATTTTATGAAAAAAGCGAGAGTTGGGATTATTGGATTAGGTTTTATGGGGACCACGCACTTCGGGATTCACCAGGCAAACCCCAAGGCGCAGGTCATTGCCGTTGCAGACGTGGACAAAGTAAAGCTGACTGGTGACATCAGCGCAGTTGTCGGCAACATCGGCACTCGCGACAGCGATCAACTTGACTTTAGCGATATCAAAACTTATGAGAGTGCTTATGACTTGATCAACAACCCCGACGTTGATATGGTTGATATCTGTGTTCCGACATTTCTACACAAAAAATTTGCGCTGGCCGCCATTGCAGCTGGTAAACATGTTTTTCTTGAAAAACCATTTGCACGTAATCTCGACGAAGTTGAAGAGATTGCCGCAGCCGCACGCGCTTCTGATAAAAAGTTCAATGTCGGCATGTGTGTGCGGGCCTGGCCAGAGTATTACGATGCCCGTACCCGCTTCAAAGCCGGAGAGTTCGGTGCGCTCAAAAGCGCGAATTTCCGCCGCTTGTCTCCGAACATTGACGGCAATTCCTGGGAGAATTGGTTTATGAACAACGAGCGTGCTGGCGGTGCTATCCTTGACCTGCACATGCACGACATTGACTTAGTACGTTTTTTCTTTGGCAAACCGCATGCTGTCAGCGCATTCGGTTTACATGGCTTTCGCAGTGATAACGGAATTGATCATGTTTTCGCGCGCTATGACTTTGGCGACGGCACACTGGTCAGCGCCGAGGGCGGCTGGGCTGGTGCTAAAACCGTTCCTTTTGAGATGAGCTTCCAGATCATCAGCGAAAAGGCCACGGTTCGCTTGATGTCAGAAGGCTATAAAATCTACTGGGAAAACGGCAAGATTGAGAGCCCTGAGGTCAGCGATGCGGCGTTGCCGACCGGATGGCACCAGGAATTGGCCTATTTCGTCAATTGCATTCTTGACAACAGCGAGCCGGTAAAGTACCAGCAACTCGATGACTTAGTCGATTCCTTCAAGATGTATGCTGCGGAAATGGAATCAATTGAATCAGGAAAAACAGTAACCATTAACTATTGAGGTGATTGCATGAAATTCTACAAGGCATTAAATTATTGGGTATTCGGCGGGTTTGAGGGCGTGAAAACTCCTTACGAGCTGATTGATTTCGTTAAAGAACAAGGTCTCGACGGCGCAGAGCTGACTGTTGGCGATGCTCTTAGCATCGACATTACCGAAGCAGAGTGCAAGAAAATCCGCGATTATGCCGCGGCAAAGTCAGTTGGTCTGCGTAGCCTGGCCACCGGGTTTTACTGGGGTAAATCGCTCGGCACAGATGATGAAGCAGTACGTGCGGAAGCTTTGGAGTTTAGCCGTAAATATCTTCAGATCGCCAACTGGATTGGTGCTGAAGTGATTCTGGTTGTGCCTGGCGCAACCTGCGTAAAGTGGGATCCGTCTGTCCCGGTGGTACCATACCAGACAGTCTGGGACAAATCAATCGAATCGCTGAATGAGCTATTGCCGCTAGCAGAAAAACTCGGCGTAACCATTGCGCTGGAAAACGTCTGGAATCGTTTTTTGTTATCGCCAATGGAGTGGAAATTCTATCTGGATCAGTTCGATTCGCCGAATATCGGAATCTATTTCGATATGGCAAACGCTCTGATTTATGCACCCGCTGAAGACTATGTCAGCATTTTGGGCAAACGCGTCAAAGCGATCCATATTAAAAACTGGACCGGTGAGGATGCCGGCGGCGGACTCCGGGGTTTCGGTGACGATATCGCCGTTGGCGAAGTCAATTTTCCCGCACTACTGAATGAGTTGAAAAAAATCAATTATCGCGGCCCAATCTCGGCGGAAATGATTCCTTTTTGTCGTCTGCCCAACATGGTATTACCTGACTACGAACTCGCGGTCGCCACTGCTAAGCGTGTCAAAGAGCTACTATGAGTTTAACTAATATTGTCCCTTGAAACACCTTAGCAGGCTATTGGGCTTAAAACCCGAAAAGTTCCCGCATGAGCTTCAGCTTCCATTCGATCTGGGGGCGTCCGCCGCCGTATTCCATCGAGCACTCAAAGCCGAGGCGCGAATCGGCATCCACGAGGGGAAGTGCCGCTTCGGCATTGGCATATTCCTCGCGGGCGATTGCGAGAATCTTCGCGGAATCCTTTACCTCCCAGGCGAGGGCACCGCGTTTCAGGTTGATCGCGGTGCGGACGCTCCTGCCGATGTATTCGGCCAAAACCGCCATTTCCCGCGCCTTTCTCCGCTGCAGTCCAGAAAGTTTTTCCGCCATAGCGCGGAAACGAACCGTACCATCCATGAAACTTCCGGCAAGCGGTTCGATGAGCGCAATCTCATCCGGGATCTTCGTCGGCTCGTACATCGGCTCACCCCAGAGGATTTCCGTGTAGTTCAGGAAGCAGATATCGATGCCATACGCAGCGTAGGGTGCCTCGGGGAAGTCTTTGCGGTCAATGTGCTTGCCCCCGAAGTTGAACGGATACGCGGGACCGATCCGGAACGGACCGTACTGGTTGCCGAGCGTCGGCGGATGGTTGGCACCCGCCTCGGACCATGCCTGCCAGATGCGGACAACCTCGTCGGCGTTCTCCTCCCCGAAGTCGCGGGCGGCGATCTGCCAAACATGCTCGCCAAAGGGTATCCCACCCTCGGTGAAGGCCTCCTTGGCGAGTTCGGAAACAAAATTCGGGTACCAGCCGTAATGATGCGTTTCCATGAGTCCGGCAAGCCCCCACTCGTAACGCGCCTTGATCAGTGCCGACCACCGTTTCGCCCATTGGTGCGGATACGGCTGGTACGGAGACGTGCCGAAATCCCAAGTGTGCCCCCCTGTGTTGCACATTGTGTAGAGCTTGAGCCCCGCCGCCTTCGCCCGCTTTGCTTCGGAAGCGAACACTCTGCCAGGACCCGGACATGTGATCGTGTAGTCGCTCACGGACGTTTCAAAACCGTTTGACAGGGTGAACTTCTCGGGCAGTTCGAACGTGCTCAGGAGGACGGTGTTCTTCTTCGGCAGGGCATCAATGAGCGCGAGCCGCGGCTCTTCATCCGGGATCTTGGCCCAGTTGTAAGTCCAGAACAGGATCTCCATCCCCGGCGCATGTTTCCCAACCGCGCGTTTGACGCAGCGGAGCCAGTCGGGATAATCGCGGCAAGGGAACCAGCCCGGCGCCGGGCGCTTGTCGCCCCGCACCTGCTTGACCTCAAACGTATCCGAGCACGCACGTTCGTCCTTCGATGGAAAGCTGCAGCTCTCGCCGACGAGGACAAGTCCCTTCGCCTCCGGATACGCGCGGGCGATCTCACCGTAGGTCGAGTCGAAGACATCCTGCGCACCGGAATCGTCCGGATGGACGTAGGCCTTCACGGAGGTGTAGAGATAGACATCCACTCCGTGCGCCTTGGCGCGGCGGATGATCGCGTTCACGTCTTCGAACTCGGCGCAGCTCTTCGTCTTTCCAACTCTCCGAATGTAGATGAGAAGCGCATCATAGCCGTAATGCGCCATCCGCTCGATATACTTTTCCGGCGCCAGGTCCATGCCCCAGCCGGAGTGAATCATCCGCGGAGAAAACCGCGCCGTGCGCGTCTCAAATCCTTTCTTCAGGAAGGGTGCCCGCCTCAGGTTCATCAGGTCTTCGAGATGGTACAGTGCCTGCGCCGCAGTTCGCTCGTCCGCCGCCTGAATTTTCACGCCTCCTTCTTCCACCCCGATGCGGCTCGTCTTCTCCCCCACTCCCGCATCCAGAACCATCGCAACCTTCGCTACTTCGCAACTTTTACACTTTTCCGCTTCTCCGCTTTTCCGCTTTTCAACGCGTGCGCTCACGTCCATCGACACGTTCAGATAGTCGGTGAAATCGCATGCGGCGTTATAAAGGACCGCACCCGCATCTGCGGGAATCACGACCGCCACGCCATCCCGGAACGCGAACTCGTCCGTTGAGGGCTTGAGTGACACGTCGCGCCGCCCAGCCTCGTGTACAGTTTCAAGCGCCGCACGAAATTCGTAGGGCTTCTCAACCGCCGCACAAAAGGCGGCCGCAGTGCCAAGAATGGAGAGCCATACCGCCTTTTTCATGAGTACATCCTTTTCATTTGAAATTTGCCGTCGCGTAAAGCTCTTCGCGCCAGACATCGCCGATCGTGGGGGCGATGGAGCTTAGTTCGAGTTTGGGCGTATGCCGTCGCATCACCAAGTTCATCTTCCACATGTCGCCCGCCTTCGGAGGCTTGTCATAAAGCGCGGACCACGGCACGAAAAATTCCCCGTGCCACCAGCGTCCCTTCACCTCCGCCTTATAGACCGCCCCTTGCGCGGCGTAAGCGATATCCGGCGCACGGGGCTGGTCTACCTGCTTGTGCCACTCTTCCATCCGGCCGTCGCTCGTCATCGCGAAGCGGTAGACGTTCGCGGGCCTCTCGCCCGGCGCGAGGAAAAGCTCATAGGTGTCGCTCGCCTCGACCGTATCGGCGTTGAGGAACGGATTGTACGCATGCCGGAAAGAGAGATGCACCCCCAAGTCGTCCCAATGGCACTCTGTCACCGCGCCACGGGGCGAGATGCCGCCCGCGACGCTGAAAATCTTGAGCTGCGGTAGCCGCGTGGGCTCACGCCCGATTTCCAGCGTGGTGGTGCCGAAGCTCGCCTGATAGGCGGCTGTGTCCGCCAGCATTTTCCGGAAAGGAACGGCAAAATCGTCGAAGCGCTGACGGAACGTTTCGCCTTCGGGAAGCGCCTTTTCAGCGGCATCGAGTTCTGCTGCAAGAGCCCTGAGTACCGGTTTCGAGAGGGTCTGCGTGTTGAGCCGTTCATATTCGATGTAGGGGATACACCGGAAGGTCCGAAGAGGCACCATCGTATGCTTGAAATACGGACCTCGCTCAAACGCGGGCAGATAGTCCTTCTCCCAGCAATCAACGAGAATCCTGAAAAGCTTCACGAGATGCGCGCCCGCCTGGTCGCCGCAGGTGAGGCGGAAATAGTCTTCGATTCCCGCCGCCGCGTCGTACTCGGGATTCCACAGGGCGCGTTGGATGAGGTAGTTGCTGAGGAAGCTCTCATGCGAAATATCGCCGTCCTTGACCGTCCGCACGTTGCAGGTGTAGACGAACCGGTCCGAAAGATGCGGTGCCGTGGTACGCAGGAATTCGCCTTCGTAATAGCCGCGTAGCAGCTGCGGAACGAGTCCCGCGCCGGCGTAACTGAGGTCGTAGGTGTAGGCAACGGGCTTCTTGTCCGGCGCTGTGAGCCGGGCCCAGCCGTCGTAGACGGATCCAATCAGTTTGAGATACGCCTTGGACTTGACAAGCGCCGGTGTCCCGAGGCAGACGAGCATCTGCACGTTATCGGGAAGCTTCTCGATACTGCGCGGCGGCATCAGGTAGTTGGAGTACGCCATGAATACAATCGTTTTACCTGGCAGCTCTTCCTTCACGCGTCGGCCGAAGTAATCGTAGAAATATCCATAGATTTCACTCGCAACAGAGGCGATTTCGGGATTTTGCCTTGGGAACTTCCTCGCGCGCTCGTTATCGAAAGAGAGTTTTTTATCGCACTGTCCGAACCAGAGGTAGCGCGTGGACGGCGCCCATGTTGTTCCCCAGTACGAGTTCGTGCCGCTGGAGGCGTAGTATTGTTTGAAATCTTCCACGAGAATGTCGGCGAGTTCCGGATTGGTGCAGTCGAGGAAATTGTTGCCGTAGACCTTATCATCCTGCCAGAGCTTCCCTGCCGAATCGCGGAAGAAGATCGTTTCCAATTTATCCGGATGCGCCTCCGCGAGGTCGAAGGGACGCGGTGCCTCGCCGCCGAAGAAATCTGTGGAAACGCCGCCGCGCCAGTTCTCATTATCGCGCCAACGCATCTGGTAGCGAGGATGGTCGCGATAGGCGCACGGCGCGAGCGTCAAATCGCGGCAGGGAGGCATGATGTCCCAAAGCCCCTTGCCCTTGAGTGTGAAGCGCCGCACGCCGAGGAAGCGCTCGACAAAATCGACGGCACCCCACTGCGTGCCGTTGCAGGAGAGGCGGCTGCAGCGCCAGTTGTAGAGGTCGTAGAAGCCTGAAATCGCGAAGCCGTCCATGCCGGCGATCACGACGCCCTTCTCGAAAGTGCGAAGTTCGAAACCCTCACGTGGAAATTCGTCCGGTTTCATCCCGAGCACTTCGGACCACTTCGTCTTGCCGACCGCGATCACGTACGGGAATTCCGCCGCCTTGGGGTCGTCCGCTTCAAGTACGGCGGGCTTCATCCCGGTGCATTTCTGGAAGCAATCCGCAAGCGTGTGCGCCGCCGCCCACACTGAATCACGCTTGCATTCTTTGAGCGTCTGTCCGTCAGGACCCCGCACCGCCGCCTCAGCCTTGAAATCACCGACAATAGCGAAGCGGAGCTCACCGTTTTCGACGAGCTTCAAAGGTTCATGGACAGCCGCCGCAAGTCTTTCCACTGACGGCAAGGCGCGGTTCGCCATCGGGTCCGCCTCGCCGCGGACCGCGAAGGCGCCGAACGCCGCGCAGACGAACAATGCCGTGCTAATCGTTGAAGCGCATCTTGCCATAGAGATCGTTCCATCGGTTGTTATTGAGCGTGGGGCTCAAAGAAGTTGTTTCTGCGGGGGAGGTGCGGTTGGAGATGATGTTCACCTTCCAGATGTCACCCTTCCTGGGCGGAGCGTCGAAAAGTCCTGTCCAGGGGATAAAAAGGCGCGCTTTCCAACCTGTGTCAGTGTGTTCCGTCTTACAGACAAATCCCCTGCACTTCCAGTCGTGATCCATCTTACGCGGCTGATCAATCTGCTTATGATAGTCCTCAAAGATACCGTTCGATCCGACTGCGAACTGGTAGAGGTTCGCCGGATCCTCTCCTGGTGCAAAGAAGAGCTCGACCGAGTCGCCGTCGAAGATATGCTTGCCGTCCTTGAATGGAGAGGGCGAGTGGAAGTCGAGTGTAAGTCCCTCGTCGGACCAGCACAGCTCAGCCGTGGGCACGGGCCCCTGCGGCTCGTCGCCGACGAACGCCTGCTTGAATACCGGCACGGATGTCGGCTTGCGCCCGATTTTGAAATCAGGATAGACGATCCGCTGGAATCCAAGCGCATCCGCGAAAGTCTTGCGATATGGCTGCGCGAACTCTGCGAAGCGCACCTTGCGCTCCGGATCGTTCTCGAGCGCCTTTTCCGCAGCGTCAAGCTCGGCGTTAAGCCGTTTCACCACCTCTTCCGTGAGTGTTTCGGTGTAGAAACGGGTAAACATCATGTAGGGTATGGACCGGAGCCGCTCTCCGAGATAAGGATCCGAGGCGACGGCGGGAATATAGTGTTTTGTCCAGCGTTCGACAAGCTGGTCGCAAAAGCGGGAAAGATGCGCGCCCGCCTCGGTGCCAAAAAGCGCGGTCATGTAATCGCGAATGCCCGCCCGCACATCGTAATCCGGATTCCAGTGGCAGCGGTAGGTAAGATAGGCGGCGAGGATGTTCTTGGTCGAAAACCGTCCGATACAGGGATAGGAGAGTCCTTCCGCTGTGCGGTTTTTGACGCGCTTGAAGAATTCGCCCGCGAAAACACCTGTCATCAGCTGCGGTACTGGACCGCCATTCTCGGAATAGTTCAGGAGATAGAGATAAGGCACACACTTCTTGTCCGGCGCGCAGAGCGCGTTCCAGTCGGCGTAGACCTGCTCGACTTCGCGCATGTAAGCCTCGCTGCGAACGAGCGCGGGCGTGCCGATGCAGGCGAGGATCTGGACGTTGTCTGGAAACTTTTCGATTGTCCGCGGCGCCTTAAGGTAGGTTGAATACGCCATGAGGACAAGTGTCTTGCCGGGCAGTTCCGCGGCCACGCGCTGCGCGAGATGGCTGTTGAAATGTCCCACGAGTTCGCTCGTGACATCGCAGTCAATGGCGTTTTCGCGGAGGTGTTGCTTCGCACGCGGTGTATCCATCTTCATGCCGCGGTCGCACTGTCCGAACCATAGGTACCGCGTGGACGGCGCATGGGAGGCCTTCCAGTAGGTGCCGGTTCCGTTTTGCGCGTAGTACTGCTTGAAATCGTCCACGAGAATGTCGGCGAGTTTCGTATCGGTGATGTCGAAATAGTTTTTAGAATAAACCTGCGGATCATACCAGAGAGTACCGAGTGAATCGCGGAAGAACATATCCTCAATGCGGTCGGGATGCGCCTTCGCGAGATCGTAGGGATGCGGCGCCTCGCCGCCGAAAAAATCCGTTGAAGTCGCGGCGCGCGCATTCTCCCCTGCGTAGCCGGAACGAAAGAGGTAGCGCGGATGGTCCT
The DNA here is from genome assembly GCA_041673345.1 of Kiritimatiellia bacterium. Taxonomy (GTDB): domain Bacteria; phylum Verrucomicrobiota; class Kiritimatiellia; order RFP12; family UBA1067; genus M55B167. The sequence continues at coordinate 4,232 of JBAYXX010000058.1, read as the reverse complement.
TGTAAGCGCAGGGCGCGAGCGTCAGATCGGCGCAGGCGGGTGTCACGTCCCAGAGACCGTCCTTGGAAGTCGCGAACTGGCGGAACCCGAGGAAGCGCTCGCAGAAATCGACCGCGCCCCACTCCGTGCCGTTGCAGGTGAAGCGGCTGCAGCGCCAGTTGTATAGATCATAAAATCCGGGAATGGAGAAGCCGTCCATGCCGGCGATCGCGACGCCCTTCTCAAACGTACGCACCTCAAAGCCCTCGCGCGGGAGTTTGTCCGGCTTCATTCCAAGCGCCTCAGACCACTTGGTCTTGCCGACAGAAATTACGTAAGGATAGTTCGCCGCCTTGGGGTCGTCCGCTTCGAGCACGGCGGGCTTCATCCCGGTGCATTTCTGGAAGCACTCGGCCAGCGCGTTCGCCGCACGCTTCACCGAATCGCGACTGAACTTCCTGAGCGTCTGTTCTTCCGGACCACGCACGTCCGCCTCGGCCTTGAAGCCGCCCACGATCGCGAAACGGATCTCGTTGTTCTCGACGAGCTTCAGGGGCGCATGGCTTTCCGCTTTCAGAGTCTCCACTGGGGGCAGAGCGTTGTTCTCAACAAGCTGTGGTTGCGCGGACAATGCGAACGTAAGCGCCGCAAGCAGCAGAATCACAGATTTCAGGGATGACGACTTGATCATTGTATTTTCCTTTTTTCAACAGAGGGTATAACCAGCTTGTTTGTCCTTAAAAACATATTTTCGTTGCCACATAAAGTGGAATACGACAACTTATTGCTAATTAACAAATATTAACGTGCCGGTCTGTCGAACAGTCAGCGTAACCGTGTTTGCGGTGTAACCGACTTTAAATATGGTACCCCCTACATCGATAATATCCCCATCCTGCAGGACCGACCCGTCATATGCAAAACGGTTGTATGTCGCGTGCAGCGGACTGGCCGTCATGAGCGTGTACACATCGCCTGGCTTATATACAAAATCGGCCCCCTTCTCGACTGTCAGAACTGCATCTCTGATCCTGCCCTCGCCGCTCGCCGTCATAAGTGCCGTATTGTTTGCATCCCCCTGCCACAAGACCGCATTAAAAACCACATGGCTTTGCAAGTCGCTTTTAACGGATTGTATACGACCGCCATCGATCCGCAGCGTACTGTTTGAATACACAACAAAATCGCCGTTTTCAACCTCCACGAGCCCACCACTCTCAACGGATACTAAGCCTTGGCTTTTGTTGAAGCCGACATAAACAGTACCTGAACCGCCCCAGCGAAGCACTCCGTTGTCCCGAACAATCAACTGATCGGTTGTATTGGTGGAGTACCCCACATAAAGGTTTCCGGTTGTACCGCTCTTCTCAACAACTCCGTCGTTCTCAATAATCAGTGTTCCCTGCGATGTGTTAGCCGAATATCCTAGAATCACATTCTTCTCACCAGGCGCCAGCAATTTAGAGCCATTTCCCGTCACCGAAACCGTCCCGGTACCATGGCGGCCTATACTCATATACTGAGTTGTCAACCGGGCATCAACCACACCGCCGGAAGAGATATTAAGTAACCCATTACCACCGACCGCTTCGCCGACAAAAAAATAGGCTCCGTTATGAACCAGCAACCCGTTATCCGTAACATTCAGCTCTGCCGTTGAATGCTTCTTGGTAGAGAGCAGGATACTTCCCAGAAGATTGGAGTAGACTGAATTCGAGCCAGTGACAGTCAGTTTTGACGGATAGTTCGTGTAATCCTCGTGCGGACTGTTGTCGCCCACTGTCAAAGATGTTCCTGAGCAACTACTGATGACTCTGCCACCGTCCTGAACAATCAGCTCACCGGCACCCTTATTACTGCCAACATAAATCCGAGTAGAGGTATCATGCAAGTATGTTGCACCGGCTCCGATGATAACTTTCGGGACATAATTGAATTCATTATATCCTATATTATTGCGGCAGAAAGTCCAGCGCGAACCAGCAGTTTTAATTATGGCGCTGTCCAGAAGACACGCTAAAGCGTGAACTACATGCCGCTTTTAATCGGTTTACGATAGCGGCGACGATGCTGGTGGGCGAGCCCCCGCATGATCCCAATCGTCCACCAACCTTGCTTGCCACGCCGAACGACTGGAAGGCGGGCCGCACAGCATCGTCAACCAGCATCGGGTGTAGTAGCCGCTCTATGAGCGGCATGTGTCGCTCATAGAGCGACTACTACACCAACCTCTGTGTCGCTCATAGAGCGATTACTACACCAACTCTGTGTCGCTCATAGAGCGACTACTACACCAACCTCTGTGTCGCTCATAGAGCGACTACTACACCAACTCTGTGTCGCTCATAGAGCGATTACTACACCAACCTCTGTGTCGCTCATAGAGCGACTACTACACCAACTCTGTGTCGCTCATAGAGCGATTACTACACCAACCTCTATGTCGCTCATAGAGCGACTACTACACCAACCTCTGTGTCGCTCATAGAGCGATTACTACACCAACTCTGTGTCGCTCATAGAGCGATTACTGTATTAGAGTTAGACGATTTCACAAACAGACAACTTTTAGGAAAAAACAATTAATAGTTTTTTCTAGTCGCGTGTTATGACTCCATACTGAGCCAGCCGTATTTATCCGCAATCTTAAAACACTCCTCCAGCGGCTTGATCCCGCCCGTACAGGTTGGATCTGAGAGGTTGGAAGCCGCGACGCAGGCTGCCATTCGCAAACACTCCGCGATAGGCTTGCCATCATGCAATCCCATCAAAGCGCCAGCAGCAAAGGCATCCCCGGCACCGACAGTGCCGAGAATATAGTGCGGCGGCACATTGACGCTGCCCAGCAGCGTCTCTTCGCCGTTCACATGACGTGCCATGGCTCCGGCGGGAAAGTGAACGATCACCCACTCCCGCACCCCTAGCTCAAAAATACGGGCGACAGCTTGGGAGAGGACGGCCAGATCAACTTTACCGTTTTTCTTAACCTCCACCCCTGTAATCTTGGAGGCCTCAAATTCATTGATGATCAGGTAATCAACATAGGGCAGCACCGGAGAGACCACCGGCATAAACCTGTCGCTATCCTCGCTGACCACATCAACCGCTGTTTTAAAACCCAGATCGCGGGCTTTTTTAAGCAGTCGCGCCGCGCCGGTGCTGCCATCCTCCGCAATCACATCCAGTGTGTCGAGCAGCAGCAGATAACCGAGATTGAAGATCCGGGCATTGGAGCGTTCTAGATCAAAGTGGCTCTCGCCCAACAGGGCGTTGGCACCGCGCATATGAAAGAAGGTGCGTCGTCCGGTGGCTTGCACTGTCATCACATCCGTGTAGGATGTCGGCACCTTCTTGGTCTTATGGATCTGTGATACATCAATCCCGAAGAAGGTGCAGTCATCCATAATCATACGACCGTTTTCATCATCGCCTACCAGTCCGACACCCTGTAACGGGAAGGTGGCTCCCAGCTTTGCCAGATCGATCAGGACATTGTAGGGTGCCCCGCCGGTTCCCTGGCTCTGACTCAGTATATTAGCCAGTGTCTCCTGCGTTGGGTAAAAATCCACCATTTTAACGTGATCGATGATCCAGTTGCCACCTGCCAAAATACCTTCGCGCCCTTTATTGCAACTCATTTAAACCTCCTATAAGTTTCTAGTAAATTAAAACTGCTATTGCGATTACAAAGGCCGCTACGGCCCATAAAGACATCCTGACTAATAGGATATGACAAAACTATACTAAAGGAGGCGGGGATGGACAAGAACTTAAAAATTTATTTTCGTAAAACTTCCGCATCTTCGAACACCATGGCTATTCCCACGATTCAGTCCCCCACCTTGAATACTTGAATATGACCCAGTAGCGTCCCATAGGACGCTTAGGCGATTAGGGGTTTAGGCTGTAGGCTATTAGGTGAAATGCTCATTACGCATATTTTTTTATAAGCAAACGGTACCGTCCGGGAAAACGGTGAGTGCCTGATTTTATGCAAAAAAGGGCCTTTTTTGGTAAAACCTAAACGCCTACAGCCTAAAAACCTAAACACCTGCATCCCTGTGGGATGCTAGTGAATATGACCTTCTCATTTCTGGACCTTCCGTAACGTATGCTCCACCGATAAGACTTGCCTATAACTCGGCCATTTTATCACAGTTTCGTGTCTGTAACTCGGGGTCGGGGTCGCTATCGGAATCGGTATCGAAAAACGTACTAGGTCGACCCCGATTCCGATACCGACCCCGACTCCG
>JBAYXX010000057.1:0-26344 GCA_041673345.1 Kiritimatiellia bacterium | reverse complement strand
GGGCGCTAAACCCGTGGATAGCCTCAGCTATGAGCTCCTTCCCGGTTCCGGTCTCGCCTTCGATCAAAACTGTGATATCGGAATCAGCCGCAGGGGAGATGCGGGAATACATCTGCTGCATGGCATGGCTGCTCCCCACGAGCCGTCCCAACCCCCGGACCGGCGTCGCATCATGGCGCATCACGGCCAGGTCCTGCTCCAGTTGGCGTAATGGACGCAGATCTGTCAACGTTACAACAACGCCGACGGCACGCTCTGCGTGGTCAAGCAGCACACATGCATTCTTGAGCACGGGAATTGTATCGCCAAGACGTGTTTGCGCTCTGCATTCAACACGGCTCACCGCCAATTTACCATCAGAGTGCTTCAGCAATGCGCAGTCCATCTCCGGCATGTCGGCGTCTGAGGCAGCATCAGCAGCCGTGCAGATCAAATCCGTGCATGGCTGGCCCAACATTTCGGCTGTGCTCCAACCAGTCATCCCCTCCATGGCACGATTCCAGAGTGTAACGCGACAAAGGTCATCCAGTACGAAGACTCCCTCTGCCATCGTGTCCATAATTCGCGCTAGCTTTATATCAGTCATTTTATTCATTTTTAGTGATAACAAGTGTCCTTTTGTCCGCATATGATTCTCAACGAGCTTGCCGTTTGCCAGTCCAGGAACGTTAGTTGCTATTCTCTCAACCCCTGCGCACGGGTTAACACATCAGCAGTTAATACCGTGGATGACCGAGTTTTACGTTTTTGGAAAAAAGCAGCAGTCCCACCACTCCTGAATTTTTTTACATGACGTTTAATACTGATGGGGCTCACCCCAAACGCCCGGACTATTTGCATCTGTGTGCACTGTCCTGCAACAACCAACTGACTTGTATACATGTTGAAGCTCGTTTATCCGCATCGCTTCAGCAGGAAATATAGGCAGTAAAGCTTGTGGCATGGCTTTGTTCCTCATTCGCCTCTTGTTATTATAAGCGGTATGATTAATAAGATAACATTTAATAATCCACTGCGCAATTAATTATTTTTTTCTAAAACACTTGATTTTAATGAAAAAGTATTTTATTCTACATTTTAAAAGGCAGTTAAAAATTATGGATAAAATACCATTTAAAGCAGTTCCCCTGCGGGTTCGATTTACTTTAATTAAAGGGGTGTTGCGGCGCTGCTTTCTAAATCAGTGTTGCAGAAAGTATGTCCAGCAACATCTGGCAAGCCGCCAAGGCGAGTGCCGGCGGTGCAGCGTATGCTGCCAGTTTTCAACCCCGTGCCCCGCGCTCAAATGGAACGATCCAAAGTGCGCCGCATGCAAGATATATAAATACTACCGCCTGCCGAACTGCCGCACCTTCCCGATTGACGAGCGTGATCTGGCGGATCGGGATCTGCTTGCGCCTGGGACTGAGTGCGGTTATCACTGGCAGTCTTCCAACAGAGTAGTTGGTGCGAACGCCTCGCTTAGTCGCTTAGGCGACTAGAAAAAACAATTAATTGTTCTTTCCAGTGGCGGCAAAGACTTTTCGCACATTGCACAACCTCAATTGGTTGCGGCGGAAAGCTGCTTTAGCTGTTTTAAAATGCTGCCTTGAGGCCAACTGAGAGCCAACTTTCATCGCCGCACCCATCCTTACGCACATCCTGGTTAGCCCATGAATGATTGACCGAACCCACCAAGCAGAGATGCTCTGTGAGCGGGTAATCAGCAATCACCCCCACTTGAAAGTTGTTAAACCCGTTGTAATCATGGGAGGCAAAGCCAAAATCAAACCCTTCGAGAATATAGGGAATCAACACCAGCCCGCATTTAGAACATTTGATCGGTGCGCCTAACGATAACTCTGCAAAACTGCCATCCGCCTCAGTTGAGTACACATATTCAACCCCTGGAACCACCCAAGGGATACAGTTCAGCTGTGCGCCGACCATCAGTTCATTATCGCCTGCGTCATCTTTAAAAAACTCAAGCCGCGTATAACCAGCTAACAGCTCCACCGGCCCGCATTCAAAACTATATTCCAAGAACATCTTGAGCTCGTCGTAAGAAACTGTGTCCGCTAAACCATACCAAGCCCCCGCTGTAAAACCATAAAAATCAGCTGCCCCATCCGCAATAAACATGCCCCCTCGCTCAAGGTTATCCCGTCCTTCGGAGATGTATTTGCTGCTCCAATACGCTCCCGCACTGTAGACCACCCCCTCTTCTTCCTCTGGTGCCTCCTGTACCAAAACACTTTGGGCTTGTGACAAGAGTGCTAGAGAACACGAAATAACTGCAATACGTTTCATATGATCCATAAGATTCCTGCGTTGTTTGCTTTTTGCCGCCAATTTCTTAAATGCGTATAATGTTAGCCAAGCCAAACACTACAGTCAACTCCAAACTTTAATTAAATAAGTGATAAATAGCAGCTGACATAAAGTGCCCTGACTGCTATTATTTTGTTTTATTTGTTATATCAATTTTATCAATAAATCTTTACACAGAAAAGATGACCACTCATGCTTTTAATTCTTTTTAAAATGCTGCCGTTGTTGCTAATGGCACTGGCAGGATATGCGCTCAACAGCTTAAAGATGATCGACAAGAGCTTTAACCGGCAGCTCTCGCAAACCCTGATCAACGCCTTTTACCCCTGTCTGATCATCCACCTGATGGTCTCTAACTTCACCCCCGCATCGCTGCTGGAGTACTGGGTGATGCCAGTTGCCCTGATCTTTATTCTCTGTGCAGGGTGGACTTTAGGTCTGTTGACTAGAGGCTTACTGAAAAACAGAGCGGAGGAAACCAAACGCTGCTACCATTTCATCTGCATGATGAACAACTACTCGTTCCTGCCGATCATGATGGCGGCCTCGATGTGGGGCGACAAAGCAGTGGCGCTGATTGTTTTTTCGGTGCTTGGGTCAGAGCTAGCCATCTGGACTTTGGGAATCAAAACCCTGACTGGCGAGAAGCTCTCCATCCAATCACTCAAAAACCTGCTCAGCATGCCAATGGTGGCACTGGTCGCTGCCCTGCTGATCATCTTGATCCGTGCGCTCCTGACAGGCCAAGGTATTACCCTAAACGGGAGCATAGGCGAAATCATGGCGAAAATCATGGAGACATGTAAGCTGCTGGGTGGCGCGACTATTCCAGTGGCAGCCATTATTTGCGGCTCACGCATGGCCTCCCTGAACGCGAGCCACATATTCACTCCCCTAATTCTGGGCACCTGCCTGATGCGGCTGGCGGTGATCCCCGCCCTCTGCGTGGCGGTAGTCTGGTGTCTGCCCGTCGAGCCCCTGGTGCGCCAAGTGCTCTGGTTGATTGCTATTCAGCCCACGGCTATGGCCAGCGTGGCCCTGGCCGAAGCATTCCACGGCGATGCCGAATACGCTGCGGTCGCCACCTTTGCCACCCACATCCTCTGCTTGTTGACCATCCCGCTCTGGCTGGCCCTGCTGACTTAAACATGAACGTACGTCAAATATGCGGTGGATCAAAATTATAATTACTGGGCAACGCAAAATGTTCTCTTTAACATACGAGCGATTTATGGTAATAATATGATCTTTTTATTGGTATCTTTGGAAGTTTTTTTGTGTATCTCAAACAGATTGATATAATTGGATTTAAAAGCTTTGGCGAGAAAACCCGTCTGCATTTTGAACCAGGCATGATCTCGATTGTCGGGCCGAACGGCTGCGGCAAGAGTAATGTTTCTGATGCGATCCGCTGGGCTCTGGGCGAACAGCGCCCCACCGCCCTCCGCTGCGCCCGTATGACCGATCTGATTTTTAACGGTACCGACACCCGTAAGCCTCTGGGAATGGCGGAGGTTGCCATCACCTTCACCGACTGCGAAGGCTCACTCGAAACCGAGTTCAATGAGGTCACCATTGCCCGCCGGGTCTTTCGTTCCGGCGAAGGTCAGTATTTCATCAATAAAAACCCCTGCCGTTTGAAGGATGTCCACCGCCTCTTCATGGGCACCGGCATTGGCACCACCTCCTACTCAGTAATGGCGCAGGGCCAGATTGATGCCATTCTATCCTCGCGCCCTGAGGATCGACGCACGGTTTTTGAAGAGGCTGCGGGAATCACTAAATTCAAAGCTGACCGCAAGGAGGCACTCCGCAAAATTGAGCATACGGATGTCAACCTCATCCGCCTGGCGGATGTGATCCGCGAAGTCAAGCGCCAGATCAACACGCTGCAGCGTCAGGCCGGTAAAGCGCAGAAGTACAAGGCTCTGCGCGATCAGTTGCGTAGCTTTGACATCTTCCTGACCAGCCGCCGCCTGGCTGATCTGGAGGTGCGCATCCGCGAACTGGAGCGCTCCATCCATGAGCTGACTGACCAAATTGCGGTCTACGCCGACTTTGTCCGCGACTCAGAGGAGGAGTCGGGCCGGATCCACGGGGTGATCTCCGAGACCGAGGAGAAAATCGCTGATTTAACGGAAAAAGCCACCCGCGCCGACAACACCCACCTGCGTGCGCAAGAGGTGATCAGAGTCAATCACCAGCGCATTGAGGAGTACAAAGCCTGGGCTGAACGCGACAGCCAGGAGATCAGCGGCACACAGCGGCAGATGGGCCAGCTGACCATGCAACTGGAGTCGCTGAAGCAAAAACGCACCCTCATCCAGAGTGCCTCTGAAAGTGAACAGCAGCAGCTTGCAACGGCTCAGCGCGCCTTCAGCGAGCACGAAAAACTTATCACAGAGACCAGAGACTCGCTGCAAACCATGCGACAGGAGTCTGTCGCCTGTGAACGCGACACCGCACAGGCTCAGAACCAGCTCAGCGAGCTGGAGACTAGGCAGCGCGAGCTGACCATGAAACGCGAGCGCCTCACCTCGGAGCAGAGGCAAGTGGGTGAAAACCTAAAGAATTTTGAAAAAAACAGCATTGCCATTAAAATTGACCTGGATCAATTTATCATTGAACGCGACACGGTCAGGGAGCGGCTGGAGCTATTGGAGGAGGAGCGCGAAATCACAGCCGCGGAGCTGAAATCACTCCACTCCGAACTGGCGCACCTGCAATCTGAGGCAGCGGCCAAGCAGGCGCAAATTGAACTATTAAGCGATAAGAAAGAGGCCTCCGGTGAATATCCCGCCGGCTCACTGCAACTGCTAGACCCTGAAAACCCGCTCGCCGTTGACACCTCGGCTGTTCTGGGTCCGCTGGCGGAAAAATTCAACGCGCCCAAAGAGATGCGCCTGGCGTTGGAAGCCGCGCTGCGCGCCTGGCTGGACGCGATTATTATCCGAGATGCCGCCTCCGCCCGCGCCATCATCGCCAAGCTGCAGGCAGTCGGCAGACAGGCCGCGGCCCGTATCATCGCCGCCGAGTATCTTTGTACGATAAAACCAGCCCCCGCACCGCAGGGTTTAACCCTGCTCCTGGAGCATGTCACTGTGGAGGAGGGCTTTCAAGCAGCTGCTGAACGATTGCTGGGCAACGTCTATCTGGCCGACTCACCTAATGACATTCCGGAAACCATCCCCGCTGGCATCAGCGTGGTGACCCGTGCGGGCTCTATTTTCCATGACAATGGAACCATGGAGCTATGGATGCCCGAAAGCCAGATTTCAAGTCCGCTGGCGCGCCGCATGCTGATCTCCGACACCACTGAACAACTGGCAAAAGTTAAGGAGGGTTTATCGACCCAGCGCAACCGTCAGGAGCAGCTCAACGCCCGCAACAGCGAGCTTTCACTGCAGATCACAGGAATTCGGGCGGAGCTAACCGAGATCAGCCGCAAAGCGGCCCAGGCCGATGGCGAGTACCAGTCAGCCTGCCGTGATGTTGCACGAGCACGCGCGCGGTTTGAAACAGTTAACCAGGAGGTTGACGGAATTCTAAGTGCAACATCCGGTGATGATCAAAACCGCGAAGAGCTACAGGAGAGGCTGCGCACACTGCTTGAAAAACGCAATGAACTACTGGAACACACCACTGAAAAATCTGGGTCTTTAAACGAACTGGAAAGTGTTTTCAGCAAATTGAGCCATAACCTGACTGAGTGCCGCATCACCCTTTCCAGCTCCACCCAGCAGTTGGAGCATACACTCAGCCAGCTTAAAAATATCCAAAACCACATGCAAGAGCTGGACCGCACCATCAGCGGACGCAGCCAGGGTGTTAAATCGTATGAAAACAGCATTGACCGCCTTAAAATCGAGATCAACACGCTTGAGACCAACCTTGAGCCGATGAAGCTCGAAGCCGAAAACCTGCACGCGAAGATCAACAAAACCCGCAGCGAACGCACAGCGCATCAGCGTACGCTGGAGAAAAATGATGCCACCCTTGTCGAACGCCGCCGCGCGCTTGACGCTACCCGTGAAAGCAAGAGCAAGGCTGAAGTGGAGATCACCGAAGCGAAGATGCGCCACCAAAACCATCTGGATCATGTCTATAATGAGTATGGTGTGAGCGAGCAGGAGCTGATCGCCCACCCGGATCCGCTCTGGCCAGAGGGCGGGCAGCCGCCGCTGTCGGAGATTGCGGCGCGCGTTACGCAGCTCAACCGCGAAATTCAGGAGGTTGGTCCGGTCAATCTGGTGGCTATTGAAGAGCACAAAGAGCATGAGGAGCGCTATGCCTTCCTCAAAGCGCAGGAAGAGGATTTGCTACAATCCAAAGCGCAGATTCTCGATTTGATCAACACGATCAACAACAAATCCAGCGAGCTTTTTCAACAAACCTTCGATCAGGCCAACGTCAACTTCCAAGAGATGTTCACCAAGCTCTTCAACGGTGGCGAAGCCCGGCTGGTGCTGCTGGAGAACAAAGAGGATCCGCTGGAGTGCGGCATTGACATCATTGCCCGCCCCCCCGGCAAACGCCCGCAATCAGTAACGCTGCTCTCCGGCGGCGAGCGCACCATGACTGCGGTGAGCCTGCTCTTTGCAATTTTTAAAATCAAACCCTCCCCTTTTTGTCTGCTGGATGAGCTGGATGCCTCGCTGGATGACAGCAATATCGGACGATTCGTAATGGTGCTCAAAGATTTTCTCGCGCACTCGCAATTCCTGATTATCACCCACAACCAACACACTATCGCCGCATCCGACCTTGTCTATGGCGTGACGCAGCAAGAGAAGGGTATCTCCAAGGTCATATCCATGCGCCTTAATGAGATCGGCAACAAGGATCTCAACGTCAATCCCGATGCCCCAACCATCGCTGTTGAGGCCAACCTTCCAGCGCCACCCAAAAAACGGGCGAAAAAACCAGAGCCAAAAGCTGCTAGGCTAACAATTCCAGCACGCGCTCGCGAGTGATATCTGCCGGGGTGAGGCTCTCCACGTTGGCGCTGCCGCACGCCACTCCGAACCGAGCCGCCTCCTGCATGCTACCACCGTCGATCAGCTCGCAGACAATGCCGGCAGTGGCGCAGTCGCCACTGCCAATCGGATTGCAATGCCGCATGATGGACGGTGACGGATATTTAGAAAATTTTGCCCCTTCCAGCAGGCAGGCACCCTCTTTTCCTTGCGTTACAAAGACACTCCGAGCACCACCGGCAATCAGCCGCCCCATCAATTCAACCAATTGCAGCTCACTCGTGACACTCTGGTTAAACGTGAACTCCAGCTCACATAAATTGAGTTTGACCATCAAGGGCTGATCCCGCAGAACCGATAAAAGAGCGGCTTTGTGAGAATCAATAACGACAGAAATGCCCGCCTGCTGAGCGGCAATTGTGAAAGGGCGGTAGAAATCATCTGCGACCCAAGGTGGCAGCGTACCACTGATAACCAGCATACGGCAATCTTTGACCAGCTCGATGTTCTGCTGAACAAAGCTGGCAATCTCGTGTGCGTCAGGCTTGGGGGCCTCCTCCACCAACTCTGTCACCGCCCCGCTAGCCTCATCGATCAGAGTAGTACACAGCCGCGTTTCCGCGCACATTGCCGTAAGTGCTGAATCAACACCGTACTCGCGCAGAAAAGAGGTAATCAAATCCCCGTTATGCCCGCCGTTAAAGCCTGTGGCAGTACACTCTACTCCTAGTGCGGCCAGCCCCCGAGCGGTATTGAGAGCTTTTCCGGCAGCGCTGACAGTCACCTGCCGCACTCGATTGACCTCATTCAGGCGCATCTGTTTAAAAACCATGGTACGCTGCAAGGCAGGGCTCAAACCCAAACATAAAATCATTGGTTGCTCCGGTTAAACCACAAAACAAACAAGCCGCCCGAGGTCACGGCCCTCGGCTACAGTGCTTCGCGCCTTCGTGGTAAAAAAGCTGATTGCATGCTCTGCGATCAGGCAAAGCCGTGATCGCGCAGCATCTGCTCGGTGATACCCCCTGTGGGCTCTTTACCCATTAGGCGCGCAATGTATTTGCCGATAATATCCCCCTCTAGATTAACACGATCACCGATGCGGCGGCTAGCCAAGGTGGTAATTTCCCAGGTGTGCGGTATGATATTGGCCTCAATCCAGTCATCCCCTAGGCCGCTGATGGTGAGGCTGATACCATCGATAGTGATCGAGCCTTTCATCACACTGTAACGGGCCAGATAGGGAGTGCAGCCAATGCGCATGATGAAGTCACGACTGCGGTTTTCAATGGAAGTGATCACGCCGGTCTCATCAATATGACCGCTAACCAGATGGCCGCCCAGTCGGGAGCCAAGCATCAATGCGCGCTCTAAATTCACACGTGTTCCTTGACCCAGCTCTTGCAGCGCAGTTCTGCTCATGGTTTCGTCCAAAAGATCCGCTGTGAAGGAGTTTTCGGTCAAGCCAGTGACTGTCAAACAAGCTCCCTGCACCGCGATGCTCTCGCCCAGCTCTAACGGATCAGGCCATGGATCGCAGGTGATTTCCAATGACCAGCCGCCAGCAACGCGGGCCATCCGTTTAATCGTTCCTATCTTCTGCACTAATCCGGTAAACATAGCAAATCTCCTGTTTTGTCTCTTCCGCACCATCCAAGCCTTCATTCCCTGATTAGGATTGGGATTAGGATTAGGATTAGGATGGGTGAATCCTTTTTCATCTGTAAGGATGCTCGCATTACTTCATTATCACTTTCAAGGTAACTTCTTTATAAACAGCTTTGGAGCAGGCTTCCGTCTTCGCGCTTCACAGCTACGCCGGACACGGAAAGCCTGTACAACAAACTTAGTCAAAATACATGTCTGGCGGTGGCGGAATATGCCTTTCAGCCACAGATTTTTTTTGCGGCAACTGCTCTTCAGCTTTTTTTTCCACAACCGCAGCAGACTTGGCCTTGACACCCTCACCCGGCCCAGTTAACTTGAAAAGAGCTGTGATGCCGATGATCATAAATGCGAGCACAATCAAGCCAAATAAGCCATACACATAAAGGCTTTTTTGATTGGTCTCAAATGGAAGGTAAGTGCGCACCAGTGAAAAGAACCGGATGAATCCGTCCCAACGGTGGTTCCGCGACTTTTGTACTTGATGACGCGCCCTTGTCTGCCGCGGTGCCGCGGCATAGCTCTCATCCATGCGCCCGCCAATCTGGAAAATAGGCAGTTTTGCGCTGCTGCCAAAGTGCAGCGGCGATTTCTTCTCCTGTTCCGGCTCCGCGCTCTGCTCCTCATCCATCAGCCGTCTGGCTTCGGCAACTCGCTCCTGCAGTGGCAGTGGCGTGGTATTAAAAAGATTCGGCTCATCTGAATCAAACAGAGCTGAGCTTGGTTTTTGAGCAGCCTGCCCTTCCGCGACTGGACCAGCCGCGCTCTCTGATATTGGCACAGGCTCAGGTTTAACATCCGGTGCTGGCTTTTGTTTATTTTCCTTAACCGTAATGGTCGGTGCTGCCTGTGGGCTCTCCGCTTTCCGCAAAGGGCGCGGAATGCCATCCAAGTTCGGCATTGCCTGGCGCGGTGTAACATCCACCCGCTGAGGAATAGCGGCCTCCAGCTCAGCCGGAGGCTCAACTACAGGGGCAACCTGCTGCACGAGGGGTTTTTCCTGAGCTGGAACGCTCTCAATCTCACGTTTACGCAATTCCGGCACAATTTTCCCGGAACAAATACCCATGAACTCATCAATCAAAGGCTGCGGGTCAATCCTGAGAAGCTCTGCGTAAAGTTTTAAAAATCCCCGCCCATAGATCGGCGCTGCAATACGATGGAAGTCTTCACTCTCCAGGTCCTCCACAATCTGCACCATCATATTCGTCTGTTCAGCCACATTGGCAGGCGACAGCCCCATTGCTTCTCGGGCATTTTTAAGTGTTTTTCCAAGTGCCATTCAATCCACCTTTCCTTAAGATTAATTCTCTGGGGATTCCCCGTTATAATCGCTTTGATCCAGCGGTTCCGCCTCATCACCAGGCAGCGTTACTTGTAGTGCCCCGTCTCCAGGCAGCGGTTGCTCCATATCAATCAAAATCTCACGTGCGTTCCCAGGACCAATGGAGGAAATCACACCACGATCCTCAAGCATATCAAGGATCGCGTTGGCGCGCGAGTAGCCCACCTTCAACTTGCGCCTGACCAGCTCACCGGAGACCCGTTTGTGAACTCTGATCATCTCGATTGCAGCATTGAAAAGCTCTTCCAGCTCATCGTTGCGCCGCTCCTCCTGCACTGCGGCCTTGCTCTCTTCTAGTTCCTCCGGTTCATCCTCCTTCATGATGTCATCCGGGTCGTTCTCCTTGATTTTCTCCAGACGGCTAGAGAACTTTTGATCATAAACCGGCGCGTGCCGTTCTTTAACATAACTTACGATCCGGTGGACCTCGCCGCCATTGACCCACGCCCCCTGCACACGCAACAGATCACCTCCACTCTGCAGAAAGAGCATATCGCCGGCGCCGATCAGATTCTCCGCACCAGGCGTGTCCAGGATGGTGCGACTGTCAATCGACTGCGCCACCTTGAAAGCAACACGCCCGGGAATGTTGGCTTTAATGGTGCCGGTAATGATATTCACAGAGGGGCGCTGCGTGGCCAGCACCATATGAATGCCAACCGCACGCGAGAGCGCACACAACCGCGATATGACCGGCTCAACCTCTTTACCGGCAATGCTCATAATATCAGCCACCTCATCAATCACAATCACAATATAGGGCAGCTTGAGTGGTTCATCTTCATCGCTGGACTCCACCTCGCCTTCAAAGAGATCACATTCACGCACAATGCTGCGGGTGTTATAATCAACGATGTTCTTGGCACCGACCTTCTGCAGCAGGCGATAACGTTTATCCATCTCGCTCACAGCCCACTTCAGACCAAACACCACTTTATTGACATCATTGATCACCGGCACCAGCAGATGCGGCAGATCATTATAGGCCACAAACTCTACGCGCTTGGGGTCGATCAGGATCAGTTTGAGCTGCTCCGGGGTACGGCTCATCAACAACCCGCAGAGAAAAGCATTCAAGCAGACACTCTTGCCACTGCCGGTAGCACCGGCGACCAGCATGTGCGGCGCCTTGACTAAATCGTACACAAAGTCGCCGCCCGAGACATTTTTACCAACCGCCAGCGGCAGCTCCATATCGCTGTTCTGCCACGCCTCGCCCTCAATAATGGACCTGAGTGTTACGGAGCGCGCCTTCTTGTTGGGAATCTCAATGCCGACCGCCTTACGACCCGGAATCGGCGCTTCGACCCTGAGACTGACTGCGGCCAGACTCATCTTCAGGTTGTTGCTGAGTGCCCCGATCCGTTCGACCTTGATATGTGGCGCTGGTTCAATCTCATACTGGGTAACCACCGGTCCGGGCTTGATTCCAACCACCTTGGCAGGTATCTTGAAATGATTCAAGACTGTGATCAACTCCTGCGCCATCTCTTTGCCACCGCTGTAATCCGCCTTGTCGTTAGGCACGGGATCGAGCAGGTCAACTGGCGGCAGCATATAATTGACAACTGGCACCGCTACCACCACCTTAGCCGCGGCCCGCTTGGCAGATTCTGTTGCGTCCGGCTGTGCTACAGATGGCAACGAATTGTCGGTACTCGCTACGCTAGCGGTTCCGGGCAGCGCGTTCACAACTGGCGAAGCGGCGGGACCGGATGTCCTGCCACGTGGCTGAGGCTCGGCGGCAACAGCCGCGGCTGCGGCCCGGCGAGCGGCGGCAGCCTGTCGTCTGATGCGTTCAACCGGCAAGCCGTATTCACTCTGCGCGGCAGCGCGCTGGTGATGGAGCAACTCCTGTCGCTGGAACACGCGTGCCTTCTGCGCCTCCTCTTTCTTTAACTGCCGCTGCTTTTCGCGCTCCTCATGCCGTGCCGCTTTAGCGGCGCTCCTGGCTGCTTTGGCGGCGCTCCTGGCCGCTTTGGCGGCATCGCGCTCCTCTTTGCGCTGCAATCTTCTGCGCTCCGCTGAAACTCCGTGATCCACTTCTTCCAACGCACCCTCTTCGTACCCTTGGCGCGACAGAGCCCAACCGCTGCAAAGCCCCAGAAATGCGATCACAGTCCTGACCCCCACAAGCATGAAGAGCGAGAAAATCATGATGCAAATCATCAGAATACCACTGCCGACCGGGCTAATCCACCTGACCAATATCTTCTCCATCACCCAGTAGCCCAGCATACCGCCAGCGTTTGGGTAGATATTGTTGCTCTGTAAAATGCTTTTTAAAGCGGTTTCGCTGCCCAACTGCAACATACAGGCAAGTGCCGCAATAAAAAGGAGTACCCAAATAATCCGCCGCACCGCACGGATCAGCTTGCCGGTCACCATCAAAAAGCCGAACAAAATCACGAAAAAAGGGAGCGCCCAAAGTGCCAGGCCAACATACGAATAACCGATGAACACCGACCAGGCACCAGCCAGCCCGATCATATTGGAGGTTGGATCCAAAGGCGGCGAATTAAGCCAACAGATATCCCTCCAGTTATAGGTTAAAATACTCAGGAGAGGAAAGACTGAGATTGGGAAAAGAAGAAAGCCAATCGCACGGCGTTTAATCCGTCGCTCCTGCTCCATTCGGTCCAGCGCAGGCTCACTTTTGCCCCTTTGCTTTTTTATTTTTGAATCAGCCATAACTCTGTGTTCAGCGTTAGTTCACACTCTCCGGCGCATCCGTTTTAATCAATGGCAGTGCAATCAGCTTCACCTTTTCCGGCACTGCTTTCACCCAGTCAACTGCCAACCCCTGTCGCACATAAACCAGCACCGGCACCTCATTGGTCTGCCCCGGCACAAAGGGAATATTGCCATTGACAGAGGCCATAGTAGACAAAGATTGCTCCCCTTTCAACAGCTCTGCGCGCCCGCTCACCTGAATATCCACAAACTCTGGCTCGGCGAGCCACCTGTTCAGAGAGTTCTCAGGCCTTGACAGAATATTCACCCGAAACTGCTGGTTGGTGCTAATGACATTCCGACTGGTAATGATCACATTGACGACCATGTCCGGCGGACTCACCTTGACGTTGGCGACATCGCCAGGCGGCACTAGACGCAAACTTGTGCTAAAAGAGTCCAGCCGCCCCTCCACATCGATCGGCTCGCATTGAACCCTGGTGTTTATAACATCCAGATCCTTTAGCAATCGCTCCGAGCCGGTCACTGTTGCGTTAGTCACATTATATAACAAACTTACAGTGCCACGGGCAGTACCCTTAAGCTCCGGCGGCGCAATCGCAAGCGTTATGGATCTGGGAATATCAAACTCCACATCGATTACGGAGGGTTCAATTTTCACAATCCGCGCGGTACGCACGCCGCTCACTCCTGGAATGTTTTTGGGACGGACTTTGATGCTGACTGTATCTAAAATGCTGGAGCTTTTATGTCGGGCCCGAACCACGCATTTCAACCTTTTTCCTTCAATTTCAGTGACTGCGGCCAAGGAACCGCGCACACGCATCTGCACAGAAAGTGGTTTGACGGACCAGATGGCCGCATCATTGACACTGCTGTCGTTCTTAACCTCAACCGGAACAGAAATGTCCCTTATTTCGCTGGTTTCCGTGCGGATGGTAAAGTAAAGCAGAATGGCTATCACCAGCGCGAGCAGCTTCCAGTAACCATTATTCAAAAAAAGTATCTGCAGCACAGTTATATATTTATTTAACCGCAAGTGGCACCTCTCTTTTTTTTCTCGTACTCGTATATGCTTTCAGCTTCCGCGCAAACCACTCTGAGATCTGATCCGTATACGAGCGGCTACTGCGCCGAGCATACTGCGGCATGGCAACCCGCAACCACCTCAACATCACCTTATGCACGTTTTCATTAGCAGTATAGCGATGCAGTTTGCCATTATACGCAATGGAAATCATTCCGGTTTCCTCGGAGACCACGAAGATCACCGCGTCGGTCTCCTCGCTCAAGCCCACCGCAGCACGGTGACGCATCCCGGATGAGATTAACTCGCTCTGATTCGAAACAGGAAACAGGCAGTGCGCCGCGGCAACCCCCCCATCCCTGATTACAATTCCGCCATCATGCAGCGGCAGCGGCGGGGTAAAGATTGAGACTAGCAGCTCATGGCTCAAAATCGCATTCAGCATTATTCCGGATTCTTCATATCCACGCAGGGAGATGCCCCTTTCAATTGCAATCAAAGCTCCCACCCGTATCTGCGACATGTTCATGATCGATTTCGTTAAAACTTCTGTGACTGCCACGGTT
Source organism: Kiritimatiellia bacterium (assembly GCA_041673345.1). GTDB lineage: Bacteria > Verrucomicrobiota > Kiritimatiellia > RFP12 > UBA1067 > M55B167. The sequence continues at coordinate 11,761 of JBAYXX010000057.1, read as the reverse complement.
TCCAGGGCGTATTGGCGCTTGAAAAAGCGTTGTCCGCCCACCAATGCCAGCATGCGGCGAATATCCTGCTGGAAGACCACCACCATGCTCAACGCCAGATAAACCAGAAGATAGGTGACTACCCTGGCCAAAACATCAAACTCAAAGAGGTAGGTGAACATCAGCAGCGAGACCACAATCACACAGAAACCGAGCAGAACCTGTGCGCTGCGGGTGCCTTTCACAAGTTTGATCACACCATAAAGCGCCAGATAGAGTACGAATATCTGGATGACATCATTAAAGCTTATTTGTATGTTATTAAACATTATCTTTCCATCTCTCTTGCTCTGCGAATCTCATTCACGATTGTCAGCGCCTGACAGCTCTCTTTAACATCATGCGCCCGGATAATTGAAACGCCGTGTAAAACACACCAGACCGCAACACCCAAACTTCCTCCAACTCTGTCGTCCGCCACCGGCGCATGGCACAGTTCTCCAATAAAACGTTTACGGGAGGCACCGGCTAACACTGGGGCCAGCTCCCGCAGGCGCGCCACCCCGGCCAACAGAGCAAGGTTATGGTGTGTTGTTTTGGCAAACCCAATTCCCGGATCAACCACGATCTGCCCGGTTGTCACGCCATTGGCCAATGCAAAATCATAACTCTCCCGCAGCTCCTCAAAAACCTCTTCCACCACATGTTCATAATTCGCCAGAGCGGTCATCTCCGCTGGTGTGCCGCGCATGTGCATCACTACTAGACCGGTGCCGCTCTCCGCCGCAACCCGGGCCATGGGCCTGTCATCCGCCAACGGCATAATGTTATTGATGATGCTGGCACCCTCACCCACCGCCGCCGCTGCCACCGCCGCATGGCGCGTATCAATCGAAACCGGAACCTCCACCGCTGCAATCAACCTTTTAATCACAGGCAGCACCCGCTGCAGCTCGCTTTCAACCGAGAGTTCCGAGGCCCCTGGCCGGGTGGATTCACCGCCCACATCAATCATCGCCGCGCCCTCTGCGACCATTGCAAGGGCACGCGCCACCGCGACCTCCGGGTCAAAATATTGACCACCGTCCGAAAATGAATCTGGTGTGAGATTGAGAACACCCATCACCAGCGGGGTTTCGAGCGAAATCTTGAACCTGCCGCATTGCCACAGACGCCGCTCTCGCTCCAGTCTCGCAGTCATAACCCCTCTCTATTAGACCCTTACTTGCCTATAACTTGATTTTTTCTCGTAAAACATCCCTACTCGCGTATACCTAAAAATCACCAATGTTTGATTAGGATTGAGATTAGGATTGTGATTAGGAGGAATGCACATCCTAATCTCAATCCTAATCGCAATCCTTATCCAGGGAGGCCATGCCTCCGGTTGACGATAGCGGTGGCGATGGTGCGCTCTCAGCATCCTGCTCCGCGGCAACCAGAGGCGGAGGTATGCTGTCAGCACTCTGGTTCATGCTCGCCGGAGGCGGCTCGTTAGTGCTGGATTCTTGTTCCTTCTCTGCTTTTTCCTCAGCGCGCTCCGCTTCAGCGGCTTGCTTGTCCCGCTGCTCTCTCTGCTCGACTTCCACTAGGCGTTCCGGCTCGCGCTCCTCTTCGGTGCGAATACGGCCCAATCTGATCAAATCCTCAACATCGCGTCCGTCCATTGTTTCGCGATCCAGCAAATGCTCCACCAGAGATACCAGCTTCTCGCTGTGTTCCTCAATCATGGCCGAGGCGCGTTGATAGGCATTGCGTAGCAGAGCTGCCACCTCCTCATCAATTTTACGGGCAGTCTCCTCGCTGTAGGACTGATTCTTGGTCAACTCGCGCCCCATGAAGAAAGTTTCCTGGTTATCACCGAATGACTGAAAACCAAAGTTCTCGCTCATGCCGTAGGCGCAAACCATTTGGCGCGCAATCTCACTGGCCATCTTAATATCCATGCGCGCGCCGGTGGAAATGTCCCCAGTGAACCTCTCCTCAGCAATCCGCCCACCCATCAAAACCACCAGGTTGTCGAGAAACTCAAGTTTGGAGCGGTTGGTGATGTCGCGGTCGGGCAGACTCATGGTAGCGCCCAGTGCCTGACCTCGCGGTATGATGGTGACTTTATGCAATGGGTCGGCATGCTCGCACAGCACCTGCAACAGCGCATGGCCTGATTCGTGCCAGGCGGTTCCTTTAAGGTCTTTTTCGTCCATTGTGCGACTGCGGCGTTCGCGTCCCCACAGCACCTTGTCACGGGCCTCCTCCATGTCAATGTGCTCAACCGCAGCCTTGTTGTGACGGGCCGCGATCAAAGCCGCTTCATTCAACAGATTGGCGAGGTCAGCCCCCGAAAAACCGGTTGTGCCACGGGCAATCCGGAAAAAGTCAACGTCCTCGGCCAACTCCAGCCGCTTGGCGTGCATCCGTAAAATATCCTCGCGCCCTTCGAGAGTCGGCAGATCAATCACAACCTGACGATCAAAGCGTCCAGGCCGCGTGAGCGCTGGATCAAGCACATCGGCGCGGTTGGTTGCCGCAATAATAATAACCCCTTCATTGGCTTCAAAGCCGTCCATCTCAACCAACATGGCATTCAAGGTCTGCTCACGCTCGTCGTGACCGCCGCCCATACCTGAGAAGCGGCTGCGTCCGACTGCGTCGATCTCATCAATAAAAATCAAACAAGGGGCGTTTTTTTTGCCCTGTTCAAACATATCACGCACCCGTGAAGCGCCGACACCCACAAACATCTCAATAAAATCTGAACCGCTTATGGAAAAAAAGGGCACTCCCGCCTCACCTGCAATGGACTTGGCAAGCAAGGTCTTGCCTGTTCCCGGCGGCCCCATCAACAGGACCCCCTTGGGAATACGTCCGCCAAGCTTCTGAAACTTACGCGGGTCGCGTAGAAATTCAACGATCTCCTGCACCTCTTCCTTGGCCTCTTTGATGCCCGCGACATCCTTGAAGGTGAACTTTGTTTTGTCCTTATTCATCATTTTAGCGCGGCTCTTGCCAAAGTTCATCGCGCCCATGCTGGATGACTTGACCTGCCGCATAATGAAAAAGTAGAGCAATCCCATGATCAGCAACACGGGTATGATCTGAATCAAAATATCGCCAAACACGTTGTTCTCATAAACAACCGGGCAAACCAATTCATTCTCAACAAGGAATTGTTGCAGGTTGGCTGAGTCCACGGTATTGACCCGAAACTTTTCCTGCGTATCACCAACCAACGTGCCACTGAAATAAGTGATGTTCTTACTCACGGAGACAAGCTTCACATCTTTTATCTGACGTTCGACGACCAAAGCGCGAAAAGCAATTTCATCAAGATCTTTTATTTTACGGGAGGGATTCATGAAAAAAACCATGCCCATCAAAAGCAGACACAACCCTACGAAAACCCAAGCGGCAAAAACTTTTTTAGGCGGCAAAGTGCCTGTAGCGACCTCATCCGAACCTTCTCGCGCCCGCTCCATGGGTATGGCTGGCGGCTCTTCCGGCAACTGATCTTTTCTGTTTATTTCATCTTCCATTCGATTTCTCTTCTCTTCAATTATATCAGTCTTTCTTTTCATAGTTGGTTTGTTTAAAATAATAGTAAATTTAGCCCCTGATAACCAGCACATACTATGTTAAAAACACTCCTAATTATTATTCCTGTTACTGCGGCGTCTCTGATCTGCGGTTTTTCTCTAATTACAATGGCCTCCGCCGCACTGGCGCTCGCCGCTGTTTGCTGGTTCAGAACCCTGATTACAATCATGCAGCCAACCTGGTTTGTTGTCAATGATCCCGCCTGCTTCACACCGCTCCTGATAGGCAAAGCCTTGAAGAAAGCGGTTGCCGAAGCACTGCGCTGCAACCACACGCTGATGGTGCAGGTTTCCAATCCTGGCGTGAACCCGATCCGGATTGAAATGAATCCCGCTGGCGAGCTGAGGTTGTGCGACTCCCGCCGCTCGGTTGCGATTGAAAGCACTGGGCGTTGGATACCTGACCACCCCCTGCCCCTGCGGCTCAAGGCTGGCGAGCATTCCAGCCTGACCTTTGCCCCAGTGGGTAATCAGAGAGTTCGGGTCAGCACCGCGCCCCCTCCAATTAAACACAGGAAGATCTGGCTTTTACTCCCCGTTCTCACCTTGCTGGCACTGCTCGACATCACTGCCGCAGCCGCTGCGCTGATTGCCATCCTGCTCCACACAGCTCTCAGCCATCGATTCGCTGACACTGTGTAGTTGCTTAGGCGACTAAAAAAAACAATTAATTGTTCTTTCCAAAAAATTGTCTGTTTGTGAAATCGTCTAACTCTAATGTAGTAGTCGCTCTATGAGCGACACATGCCGCTCATAGAGCGACTACTACACTCGATGCTGGTTGACGATTTTTTAAAGCGCGGGTTTTAATCGCAATCCTTATCTCTTCCGGCACCACATCGATGGTCTGCGATATTCCAGAGCGTTCTGCCGAGTTGTTTCTGGTTTTTTATCTCATGGAGTAAGTTATTTCCTGGGAGTGCCAACGTCCTCGTTGGCTTTATTCCCGGCGATGCCGACGGGGACATCGGCGCTCCCAGGGGTTACTCCATTTTACTTGTTATAACTTGATCACTTAGTTGTAACAATTAACACTTTTTGCCTGTAACTCGGCAATGGGGTATTCAATCGCCTGCCCAAGATTATCGTGCCAATGATCAGCTTGGTGTTGAGCGTACCGGCTATTGACCAATCTATCGTGTATCTGCGGCTATCAAATTAATCATTAAAATCGAGGGAATCAATTGAGCCGATTCACTGATCCTACCACACCCTCCGGTTTTCCTTTCAAAAAAGCTCCCCCACACCTCCCGCTCAAAACATTCGTGTGACGCAGACTTGCGCGGCTACCGCCTTATGCACCCGCCAGCGCGCACTCCCAAATTCCTTCCTCTCCCTTTGGGAAAATGCCTGCGGGAATCTTGCGCATAATCAACTGCGAATCCTTGTAGATCGCATTCGTCAATCCACCGTACGGCAGTGCCTCCACGCTAATGTGCTAGTTCACTGGGTAGTTTGTGGCGGACGAACCGCCTCTGAGGTCGATCACCATGACCTGCGGCGGCGCGTCCACAGCCCACGCAGTCACCTTCGCCTTAGCGACTTGGGTCAGGTTCTCGGGCCAGTCCGCACCCGCGTTCCAGATGATGGAGCGACTTCCCATCTCAACCTTCTTACAAACGCCACCAGTAAGGTGCGTCACTGCGCTGTCAGGGATTGCGACCCCATTGATCTCAATTCCCAGCGTTACTATAGCTGCCTCACCGGCCAGCTCGCACGTAATATCCAGGGGCGCATATGCACGCTGCGTCATCACCACATCTGTCACCAACGGCACGGCATATGCCGCGCCCACGGTCACAAAGACCGCCGCAGCCGCAAGGACTGCTCTGTTTGTCATACGCTTCATTGCGTTTCCTTTCTTTTAAGCATGATTTTACATGCCGAGGTTAATGCAATACCTATTTCAAATATATCGTATGATAAGCAGAGGGGGGGGGAAGGGGGAGAGCCAAGCACTGTGTAAAAAAAGATTTAATAAACTTAATTATATCAGTTTGTTTTGAATGCTACCATCTTAACTGATTAATCAGTACATATTGCCTGGAAATATGTTTGTTGATCTTTAGCGAATGGTTATAAGCGGTTTGTCTCTGCCTCTGCCGTGATTGACCTTGCAACAAAACAAACGAGATGGAAGATTTGGCGTGTGTTGGTGCTGGGGAGGAAGCGAAGTTATGAAAAGCTGGAATAAAGGAAAAACTGCGGCGTATGCTGGGTGACCGTGCTGGCGGCGTGATGATGGAATACGTCATTCTCGCGGTTCTGATCGTTGCGGCGGTGGTGGTGGTGGCGGTGGCCATGTTCGGTAAGACGATTGCCGGTATGTTTGATACTGTCGGCAAGGGTGCGACCACCCGCCACACCGAGGCCAAGGCCACGCTGGATAAAACTCGCAACACGCAGGATGCGGACGCAAAGGCTGCTGAACAGTATCACGGCAGCATGCGTGAGTTAGATTTCTGTATGATGTGCGAATGCTTTGCAAACGTAAAGTCGTCGAGTGGCGGGTCATGAGCGAGCCTACCGCAATCACGGCCCGCGGCTACAGTGCTTCGTAAAAACGTAGGTCCGATTTCCAATCGTCCAGCTCCGGTTGAAAACCGGAGCTACTGTAGTTTGGCTGCGTCTCCGGTTTACAATAGCGGCGGCGGCGGCGACGATGCTGGTGGACGATTTCCCGCATGATCCCAATCGTCCACCAACATCGTCGCACAGCATCGTCGGCCGTAGCTTGACTAGGATTATCCCGCCGCATGGCGGCTATCAGGATCGGCTTTCCTGCCAGCGTTCGGTGATTGTCTACGATGCCACCGTCGCTTTTTGCCGCGATTTTTCAACCTTTTATGTTTAAATCCTGCTAGGTTTCGGTTAATATACATTTGTTGCTATCTTTTATTTTTTACAGGGGGATTTTAATGTCCAGCAAGGAAGCTACGGCACGCATAAAAATTAATAGGTTGCTTGAAGAGGCAGGTTGGCGGTTCTTTGCTAATGCGGATGGGCCAGCCAATATCCAGCTTGAACGCGGTAATCCGTATGTCATTACATCGTTTCGAATCCAAAATCAGTCATGGGCTACCAGAGAAGCATACCTGACCCCAAACGCCTGATTGCGGAGGTTGTGGATGATGACTATATTGCGCTGACCCAGCGTCCAAATTATGCCTCAGAAGCTGCCTGGAAGAATATAGATGAACGCCCGCATTACATAATGACGAACGCTCTTCGCTTTCTGCGACCGTATCAGAAGAAGGCCGTTTTCGCTATTCAGCAGGCTGTCAAGGATGGAAAAGACCGTTTTCTGCTCGAAATGGCAACCGGCACTGGCAAGACTCTTATCTCTTCCGCATTGATTAAGCTTTTCCTGCGCATTTATCAACACCTATAAAACCAGCAAGGCCCGCATCTGCGTCACTGTCGGCATGATGACCACCGGCTACGACTGTCCAGACCTGCTGAACCTCGGCCTCTTCCGTCCGATCTTCTCACCTACGGATTTCATACAGATCAAAGGGCGCGGCACCCGCAAACATGATTTCAGCGAGCAGCTCTTTGATAACTCAATCAAAGAAGGCATTAAGGAGCCTGAAAAGAGCGCCTACAAGATCTTCGATTTCTTTGCAAACTGTGAATATTTCGAGGAGGAGTTTTCAAAGTTTGTCGCTGATTTCAAGCCAACCGAAGCAGCGGCTATTCCAGCGCTCAAAACTACTTCAAGGCCTATACTTCAAGCGGTCAGCTGCGGCAGATCATTGAATCCGGTCATCTGACCGACCTTGCCACCAATCCCGAGTTCTCCACCAGTGACTTTAGGGCAGTGCCAAAAAGATACCGCACCTTGATCCCCAGCTATATCAAAGATTATGTTTCCTTAAATCAGTTTGTGGCCTGACCACGATACAACAATTTATTTGAAAGAATCTTAAATGCTAGACACCGAGACTAAACGCCGAATTGACACTGCCCGTGACATCCTTGTTGGTAAAGTTCCTGACCCCAAATCCCAGGTTGAGCAGATCACCATTGCTTTGATCTACAAATTTATGGACGATATGGATGCCTTTGAGTATCTCCTCAGTGTCCTCGGCAGTCAGGGTGATGCCGGTCAGTTCCGCACTCCGCGCCACATCATTGATTTTATGGTCGAAATCCTCGCCCCGCAGAAACACGAGACCATCCTCGACCCTGCCTGCGGCACCGCCGGTTATTTGATCTCCGCTTACAAGCATATCCTTCGGACCAACGTAGACAAAAAGGGCAACAGCACACTGAGCCCGGATGAGCGTGGTCGGCTTGCTAAAAACTTTATTGGGTATGATATTTCACCTGACATGGTGCGTTTGTCATTGGTGAATTTATATCTGCATGGCTTTGTTGATCCGCACATCTTTGAATACGACACCCTCACATCCGAAGAGCGCTGGAACGAATACGCTGATGTCATTCTCGCCAATCCGCCCTTTATGTCGCCGAAAGGCGGGATCAAACCCCATAAGCGATTCTCGATCCAGGCCAAGCGCAGCGAGGTTCTCTTTGTCGATTACATGGCCGAGCATCTGACGCCCAATGGCCGCGCCGCTATCATTGTGCCGGAGGGTATTATCTTCCAGAGCCAGACAGCCTATAAATCACTGCGCAAGATGCTGGTGGAAAACAGCCTTGTGGCAGTGGTCTCCCTGCCGGCAGGAGTTTTTCAGCCATACTCCGGTGTGAAAACCAGCATCTTGATTCTCGATAAATCGCTTGCCAAACAGACACCGGATATCGCCTTCTTCCGGGTGGAGAACGACGGCTTCGGCCTGGGTGCTCAGCGCCGCGCCATTGAAAAGAACGACCTGCCGCAAGTACAAACCGAACTCGCAGCCTATCTTCAAGCCCTGCGCGCCCAAGAATCGATTGATACCATCCTTGCCCATGCATCCACGGCCCAGATAGTGCCAAAAGAAAAGATCGCCGCAAATGGCGACTACAACCTCAGCGGCGAGCGGTATCGGGAGAGTGCCGTTCATTCCACCCACTTTCCATGGAAGACCATCGAATCCCTTGCTAAGACCATCACACCTCCCGCCAAAATACATAAAACAGCATTCGGTATTGCCGGGCGATTTCCAATCATCGACCAATCACAGGAGGCCATCGCGGGTTGGACTGACGACGAGAAAACATTGATTTGTCCTATCAAGCCACTCGTCATTTTCGGCGACCACACCTGCGCAATCAAATTCGTTGAGACTCCGTTTGCGCAGGGAGCCGACGGAATTAAAATTCTACAAACCATAGACGCGCTGGACCCACGGTTCGGAATTACAGACGCTAAGCGTCAAGACGCTCAAAAAAACAATAAATTGTTTTTGTTTTTTATGAGTACTTGGGCCTACTCTGAGCACTGAGTGAAGATGTGCGCGAGCGTATGAATGCGTGAGGGCTGGGAGCGCCGACGTCCTCGTCGGCATTGCTGAGCAAAGAGGTAGGTCCGATTTCTAATCGGACAGCTCTGGTTAAAAACCGGACCTACTGACATTAGACTGCGTTTCCGGTTGACGATAACAGTGATGTTGATGGTTGACTATTTTAAAGGGCGTAGTTTTTAATTATAATCCACCACGCTTATTCTTTAGGAAAGTATATCAACATCATAAAGTTGGATTTTACTGTCAACTGTGATGAGCGTCATTTTTTCGAATACAGCTTGGGCAATTAACATCCGATCAAATGGATCATGGTGATGCAAGGGCAGTGAGCCAGCCAATAATGCATGTTGGTGATTAATTGGCAGATGGGCAAAATCACAGGAATTCATACGAGAAATAACATACTCAAAGGGGGCTATTGGTAACGGCAGCTTGCCCAGTCTGTGTTTAATTGATATTTCCCATGAGCTGGCCGCTGATAAATAGATTTGGTTTTTCTGGTTTCGAATAACAGCTGATGTATTCGCGCTTAATCTCTCCGGTTCTGTAAACCACCACAGGAAACAATGGGTATCTAGTAAATATTTCATGATTCAAACATATCATTAATTAAATCAGATTCTTCATCGAAATCATCAGGTACGGTAAACAGACCTTTATCCAGACCGGAAGGACGATCTTTCGCAATATAATTCTCTGGGATAAGTCTTGCAATCGGCTTTCCTGCTTTGGCTATGATTATTTCTTCTCCAGATGCTACTCTTACAAGCAATCGGGATAAATGGGTTTTAGCTTCGTGCACGTTAACAGATATCATAGTTCTCTCCTAAAAATCTTATTACAGAATACACTTAGTCTATAACTTAGTCAAGCACAGGCAAGTGCTTTCACAAAGTCACTGCATCATTAAGGCAGCATAATTTCTCAAACAACCAAAAGTACAGCTTTTCATCTTTCCTTTTGCCTACTTTAGAGTTATTATGTACCTCGGAAATAAATTTTCGCATAGCTTACGAATAGGGTTTTGATGATGGAATGGATTGCTCCTGCTGAAAAAGACGTTACTGCCGCAACATTGGAAAAATCTCTCTGGGATAGCGCTGATCAATTCCGCGCTAACTCAGGGCTGAAGGCGCAGGAGTACTCCGGTCCGATCCTCGGTATAATCTTTCTGCGCTTTGCTGAAGTCCGCTTTATTGCGCACCGCGCACAACTTGAAGCCCCCTCCGGCGCTGGAGGCGAAAGTGCAAAACGCGTGTCACGACGCGGCTCCAGGGTGGATGACCCTGCGGCTTATCACGCTGCGAGCATCCTCTATCTGCCGCAAGAGGCGCGTTTTGACTATCTGCTGAACCTGCCGGAAGCGGAAAATATCGGCGGCAAGGTCAATCAGGCCATGCGTGCGATTGAGCAGCAAAACCCGCAGCTGGCCGGTGTGTTGCCCAAAACCTACAATCTGTTCTCCAGCACACTGCTGAAAGAGCTGCTCAAAAAAATCTCTGAGATTCCCGCCACAGTGGATTTCGACACCTTTGGACGGATTTATGAATACTTTCTGGGGGCCTTTGCCCGCACTGAGGGTCAAAAGGGCGGCGAGTTTTATACACCGGCCTGTATTGTCCGCTTGCTGACAGAGGTGATCGAACCTTTTCATGGACGCATCCTCGACCCTGCCTGCGGCTCGGGAGGTATGTTCGTGCAGTCCGCCCGTTTTGTGGCACAGCATAAGAGTGCGCCACCCTCTCCCAGCTCCTCTCCCAGCGGGCGCGGAAGCGATCTCCCCACTACCAGCTCCTCTCCCAGCGGGCGCGGAAACGACCTCCCTGCTACCAGCTCCTCTCCCTTTGGGAGAGGCGGGGGTGAGGGTGCGCAGCATAGGAGAGGCGGGGGTGAGGGTACTCAATACTCGGGCGATCCCGCCCGAGTATTGAGTATATACGGGGTGGAGAAAACAGATGAGACCGGGAGGTTGTGCAGAATGAACCTGGCTGTGCATGGTCTGGAGGGCGACATCCGCCATGGCGGCAACACCAACAGCTACTATGATGATCCGCATAATGCCGTGGGGTATTTCGATTTTGTACTCGCCAATCCGCCCTTTAATGTAAATGCGGTTGATAAAGAGCGGCTCAAAGATTGTGTGGGAGCAGGGCGTCGCTTCCCATTCGGGATGCCGCGCACCGACAATGCAAACTATCTTTGGATACAGCTTTTTTACTCCTCCCTGCGTGAGCCTGCGACAGGCTCAGACCAGGCTGGTCGGGCTGGTTTTGTTATGGCCAACTCAGCCTCAGATGCCCGCAGTTCAGAGCAGGAGATACGCACTTCTGATTGCATCAAACGGCACAGATAGCCGCGTTGGTTCTCTTACATCTGAGTGGGAGCGCTTCTTTGAGTGGAAGCGCATTGAACGCGAGGATGAACCACGCAAGGTGTCGCTTGAAGTAATGCTGCGGGGTACCTGTGATAGGGCGCGCCTTTTGGACTTAATCGAAAACTTCACCCTCTTCTCTGAACATAACTCCGGGTTGATCAAGATCATTGGCCAGAACCATCAGGTGCTGGGCGTCAATGCAGCTATTCAATCCCTGCTGCGACTCCGCAAACCGCCCCCTCCCGAGGAACTGGTGGCGGCAGAGGGACATTACCGTGGCGAGCTTGCCTATAACTCGGCCATTTTGTCACAGTTTCGTGCCTGTAACTTGGGGTCGGAGTCGGGGTCGGTATCGGTATCGGTATCGAAAAGCGTACGAGGTCGACCCCGATACCGACCCC
>JBAYXX010000056.1:0-27111 GCA_041673345.1 Kiritimatiellia bacterium | reverse complement strand
AAGCGACCAGGATGCCCCCGCGTGTATATCGGATGAGATGAAAAACTGCTGCCATGGTGAGGTGCGGGATATTTGCAGCGTGCGGGTCAGGATGTTGGTGAGGCCCTCCGGCAGCTGCATGGAAAACGCGGGGGCGATCTGCCACACATCGTAGCCGACACTCTGCACACCGCTGGTCACAGCAAACCCGGGAGACGGTACGGCAAAGGGATCAGTCGCTGTCAGCAGGTTGACAATGTTGGCCATGCCATCGGAGTTGTAATCCCCGTAGGCATTATCTGTTGCTCCGGTTGACCCCAGCCACGCCATCTCCCAGCTATCAGGCAGTCCGTCCGCATCATCGTCGGTGGTGTTGACGATCAGCGCCTGTCCCGGAGCCTCGGCACCATCAGGTATGCCATCTCCATCAGTGTCAGGGTTATTTGGATTAGTTCCCAGCTCAACTTCCTGAGCATCGCTGAGACCATCAAGGTCGGTATCCGGCATATGCGGATCTGTCTTGTAGATGAATATTTCCGCGCTGCTTGTGAGTCCGTCATTATCGTGATCTGAAATTGCGGGGTCGAGATAGCCAAAATATGTCCAGTAAAGCTCGAATATCTCAGGGGTGGTATTTGTGGAGCTAAAGCGCATAGAGGTTCTCCCAGGTCATGCAGTAGTTGGTTGCTGACGCTGCATACCACACGCGGCTTTCTGGAGGGATAATACTCAAAGGACCATGCAGCACCGCCGCGTATGGGATTAAAGAGCCGTCAGGCAAGCCATTGGTGCTGATAAAGGGCGAGCCCTTAACAGCATCAAACGAGAGCGTTCCACTGCTGGAGACCCATAAATCCGAGGCGGTGTTGGTTGAGTAATGGATCGGGAACTGCGGGTCAAGCTTGAGGTGCTGCACATCATCATGAACCCCGTAGGAGAGCCAGTTGGAGATGACAGTATAGTTTTCAGGGTAACGGAGCCATGAGACAGTTCCAGTTGAAACCTGAGTAAGCGCGTAACCGTTAATCATTTGAGCCTGCGTCAGATCAGGGCTTTCAGAGCTCATCGGCGCATCCTCGATGCTGATACCTCCTGAGAGCATTGCAGAGCCCTCCTGCACAAGCCCTACGTCCGGTAGCGAAACAACATAAGAGGACGGTTCATAGCCTGTGCCAGCCGGCTTTGTACCAGCGTAAATTGTCAGCATTGCGATCACTGCGAGAATAGAGAGCCTCTCATAGAGGTTGCGTTTACACCACTGATAGGAGAGCTGGCTGATCAGCTCACGGGTGCCCTTTGATTCATAGAGAGCTGCGATGATATAAAGAGTAATCAGCCCGAACAGCAAGCCAAGCAGAGAACCCTTTGAAAACATCTTTAACTCCTGTCTGTTTCAAGTGTGACGAAAAGTATCAGAAAGACAAAACACCCGTCAATCACTATTTTCTATTATTAGGTTTGACCCCAACGAGCCTCTCATTAACATCCGATTCTCGGAAAGAGACCTTGTACAGCTGAAACGCAGAGCTGTGGCGGCGGGGATTCCCTACCAGACTCTGATCACCAGCATCTTGCATAAATTTGTCAGCGGCACGCTATAAGCTTAAGTGTGACCGCACAGGATGACTGTGGAGACAAACAAAAACAAAAACAATTTAATTGTCTCTATGATGTCCTCATCGGGCTCGTAGCCCCCGCTGTACTTTAGCTACTGATCTTCTTGTTCTTTTAGCAGTTCAAGTGCTTCGGCATCGGCAATATCTTTAGTTCTTCCAGAAGCCTTTTTATTACATATCAGATCATCTAAAGAAGGAATGTTAATTTTTAACCCCTCAATTTCTATTTCTAAAGAGTTTGCATATGCTGACTTAAAATTAAGCCCATCAACCCCAGTGATAATATCTATTCTTCGGGGGGCAACTCCGATCTGGAAAATTATGTCCGGTTTCTTTAGATCATCTAGAGTCAAATTATGTAATGGGGCTCCGAAACGCTTTAGTGCTTTTAATACAGCAAATGCGTTTTCAGAAGACGGCATTACCCATATGTCAATATCCATAGTTGCCCGTGGATAACCATGTGCTGCCACCGCATACGCGCCAACCAGAAGAAATTTAACTTTTTCTTCGATTAACAGACGTAACATCTCTTTGTAATCTTCGTTCAACATTATGTTTTTTACTTAATGAGGTGACTTCCTTCGTAAGTGGCCACACAATAGCAATACGGGAACTAAATGAGCCTTGTGTATACTCATCATCACGCATATCACAGATTCTACCCAATTTTGTAACATTCCTATTCATAACACTATTTTATCAAAAAAAGTCTTGTATCTCAATTGACATTATTTACAACGCAGCAATTCTAATTATGGCCGAAAACACGCTAAAGCGTATCTTCTGAACCGGAGTACGGCCATAATTAGAATTGCTGTTTACAACGGCCAACTTTCGTTTTCTGGAAATTTATGCAATATGCCTCCAATAGAATAGTGGAAGGCGTTAGAGCCAGTGCTTTAAAATAAACTAAATCGCCGCTTAAAAAAAGTTCAATTATTCAGGGGAAGTTAATTCATGAAAAAGCTGCTAAATTCTCAGTCAAGGGCGGCTCTCCCTGTTTCCTACAAAAGCCATATATTCTATTGCCGGGTAATGCAAGCCGTTACAATTAACGGCTTGCATCCCCACAGACCCGGACGTGCGGGACTACCGCATCCGGTTCCTCAAAGCATAGATTCGCTACATGTAAGAGTGCATAACTCGTGGTCTTTTCAGAGTAAATACCGTTGATTCCACGACCGTAAAGCGTGGCCATGTCATCCCTTTCTTACCTCTTGTTCGTGGTCGCAGCCATTTAAACCATATTCGTTTCGTTTGCTGGTAAACCCGGTTTAAATCCCGGAAGTTTCCAGTTATCCCGAAGTACGCATAATGCCCGATCACAAAATCATCGGCGAACCGAACCAGAAACGCCCTCCCTTGCAGGCGGGGTTTTATCTGGTTCTCAAACCACTCATCAAGGACGGTGTGCAGGTAGATGTTGCCCAGCATAGGGCTTATGCAACCTCCCTGCGGTGTTCCTTTATCGGGATAACTCACGCTTCCCGATTCCCAGACGCCTGCTTTCAGCCACTTGCCAATAAGGCATCTTACAACTCCGTCACGTATCCTCCGGTCAAGTATCTCCCGCAGGTGCTGATGATCCAGCGTATCAAAGAATTTGCGTATATCTACGTCGAGTATCCAGCACCCGCCCATTTGACGAATGTTCTGTCAGATATTCTCCAGTGCCTGATGTGCAGACCGACCGAGTCTGAACCCGTAGGAACAGTTCATAAAGTCCTGTTTGTAGATCGATTCCAGAACCATTGCCACACCCCGCTGCAGAACTTTGTCCTCAAACGATGGTATGCCGATTGGACGGACTTCTTTCTTGCCCGGTACGCTATCCGTTCCTGTTTAGTGTACATTTCCATGAAGTGCTGTTGACTCCATCATGTTTCCCAGGCAATTGATCAGCCGGTTTGCCTTACGTCCGGCAATTTCTGAAAGATTGTTAGATCTCCCAAGTTCCCATGAAACCCTTGCGCCTGCTCCCATTGAGAACCGACTCACACCTGCATGTCCGCCGTAGCCTTGACGGAGGAGGGCGTCCTGCTCTAAGACCCCGGCCGATTGCTGACACCTCACCCTTGCGGTGGCAGACATGCTGTCCTCAGAACCTCAAAAGCCAAGGACATCGGCAATGCGTCAATTTCGGGGCTCAATCACACAGCCCGGTACTTCGCTGTCTACGCTTCGTGCCATCCTTATCCCGCGCTTGCGGGAACACGCGAGACTCGCTTACGGTTGGTGGCTAGCCTAGTGTTGCCGTTGCGGTGCCGTAGGCTCCTCACTCCGTGCATTCGCACGGCTTTAAAATCGCGGTCACCCTTCACCTTCGGCTTGGGCTTTGCGCTCTTTTATTTTCCGTCCCAGCTTTCACTGAGTAGGTTTCTTCGGATAGTTTCTGTTAATGATTTACCTTGTCTTTAACTTCCCCTTTCCATGGATTTAGCTTGGCGCAAATAATGGATGACCCTTATGCCCCTTTTGGAAGAGGAAGCGGCAATAAAGTTTATAATATTTTTTGAGCACCGTGGAGAACAGCAATGACATCAATCTGATCCGGTTTAATGTAGTAAATAATTCGATAAGGATATTCTATCACCTCTCGAATTTGATCCAATTCATATTCGGGAACTATTCGACCAGACAGAGGATAATTTGCGATTTGCTGTGATCGCCGCGTGAGTTTATCAACAGTCCTGATTGCGTATTCCTCTGAACACTGAGCAATATAGGCATGTATCGCTTCAAGGTGATCGGATGCTGTTTTTGTCCAATGCACCTTCATTTTGGAAGTCCGTATTTGGCCCTTACTTCCTGCACATCCATTGTCCGACCTGAAGCACTGTCCTGCATGCCCTGCTCTATGACCGAACGTACATAAATTTCATGCAGAAGATCATCCCACGTGGAGTTGTCCGGCATCTTTTCAACCAGAGTGTGCGCTTGTTCTTTAATCAATGTATTACGCATAATCAATTCCTCAAAACTCCTTATTCGAAAACATGGTATCATTTGATGAGATTTACGGCAACACTTTGTGTCAACGTTGCAAACTACGAAATGCACTAAATTCTCGAAAAAGCCGGAAGAGCCTCTTTTTCAACTATTGGATTCAAGAGGCATTG
This sequence comes from Kiritimatiellia bacterium, assembly GCA_041673345.1. Taxonomy (GTDB): domain Bacteria; phylum Verrucomicrobiota; class Kiritimatiellia; order RFP12; family UBA1067; genus M55B167. The sequence continues at coordinate 22,394 of JBAYXX010000056.1, read as the reverse complement.
AAAATAAAAGTTGAAGCTATCACAAAAGTGGCACGGATGTTAATGAAACATCTTGAAAAATGCAAGAGGCTTTCGTAATTTCGATAATTACCGGAATCGAATCTTGTTTTTTTGCGGGAAACTAAGCCTCTACCCATGAAAAAGCCGGAAGAACCAAACAGAGTTTATCCACACCGACAACATATTTTTAAGGACCAACATGTTTGTATTGCCCTTTGGTAAGGGCCTAAAGAGATGGCTGCAATTATGCCATTTGCACTATCAGCTTCTTGCCAAGTGCAAGGGCAACGCTGTGCAAAGTGTGAAGAGTGACAGACGGATTTGCGGGATCAAGCAAACGGTTGAGTGAAGATCGACTGGTTTTCTTCATACGTGCAGTACGAGAAAAGACAACATCAAGTCTTATATCTCCAAGACTCCTAGCGCAGCATAGCCGCAACCAATTTTTTGCCCACGAATCTCCGCGAATATTGCGCTTTAAATTTTTTCTCCACGTTGTGGAGTCGTTAATCACTAAAAATTTAAAGCGACGGGCGAGGTTATCCCTACGAAGCGCAAACGCAAGGTCATTGAACGGGCGGAGGCAGCTCCAGGAGTCTCGGCCAGTGTCCGCATCGCAGGGCCATTCATGCTGCTGGAGAAGTTGTCGGAAGAAACCGGGCTGACTGGACTAGTCAGACGATGCTTCCCCGAGCACCATGAGATGATGATGAGCCTTGTCCACTTCATCGTGCATAAAGGTCTGCCCCTGTCACGCAGCGAAACATGGAGCACGAGTCATCTGCACCCCATGGGCGGGTTTCTCGCCAGCCAGCGTATCAGTGAGTTGCTTTTGAAGATCACAGTGGATGACAGACCGCGGTTTTTGTCGCTATGGCTGATGAAGATGACTGAAAATGACTATCTTTGCTATGACATCACCTCGATCTCATCCTATTCGCGTGGCAATGAATACGTCAAGTTCGGGTATAACCGCGACGGCGAATCACTGCCGCAGATCAACCTGGCTATGCTCTTCGGCCAAAAAAACAGACTGCCGGCCTATTACCGCCGGATGCAAGGTAACATTTCGGACGTGGCCACGCTTAAAACCACAGTGAAGTCGCTGGATTTTCTTGGGGCAGGCCCGATGCACTTAATCCTTGATCGGGGCTTCTACAGCGAGTCTAATATCGACGATCTTTTCGATAAACGCTATCACTTCACCATCGCCGTGCGCTCCGGCCTCAAATGGGTCAAGGAGGCCATCGATCTTCACTACGAATCGATCACCTCGCCACAAAATTACCGCCAGATCAACGATTCGGAGGTCCTCTATGCCGTCACCAGCCTTCGTTCCTGGGGCAAGAACAAGCGCCGGTGCTACCTGCACGTCTATTACAACGCACAACAGGCTGCCGAGGAGTTCGACCGCTTCACCCGCGAATTGCTCATCTACAAGCAGGAAGTCGAATCGGGCAGCAGAAATAAGGACCATGAGAAATACTATGCGCGATTTCTACAAATCAAAGTTACGCCGAAGCGAGGCCTGCGTGTAACTTTCAAAGATGAAGAGATCCAGGAACATAGGAAACGCTATGCCGGGTTTTTTTGCATTCTTTCCAGTAAGGTAAAGGATCCGATGGATGCGCTGAGGATATATCGGGAAAAAGATGTGGTTGAAAATAGTTTCGATGACTTAAAAAACGGATTGGATATGAAGCGGTTGCGGATTCATTCTGCTGCGGCAATGGATAGTCGTTTGTTTCTACAATTCCTCGCGCTCACTCTCATTTGCAGGATACGTAATACAACAAGGGAAGACCGGATTTTGAGAAACCTGACAGTTCGTGAAGTCATGGAGGAAATGGAGACATTGGCCAAGATCACTTATTCGAACCGATATGACCAGGTCTACACAGAGACCAGCCCTATACAGCGCAACATCATGGACGCGTTCAAACTGACCCTGCCGACATAGTTACACATCCTCGGGAATTCAGGTAACTACTAATATGAAGTCTGGGCCATAGGCACTACCGCATGGATGAAATTCTATCTGCAAGCAGCGGGCTTCTAACCATAAACTTATCAGTGAGGGCGAGGACCTTTCACACATCACGCAAGCTCATTCGGTTACTGCGGCTAGCTGCTCTAGAACTACGTCACTACCACGCCATCCAGCAGCGAGATCTCGCGCTCCATGCGCTCGGCGCAGAAGGGGGAGTGGGTGACAAGTACAAGCGTGGCCTTTTCAATGCTGTTGATCTCCAGCAGAAGATCCATCAAGCTCTCGGAATTGGTGCGGTCCAGGGCTCCAGTCGGCTCATCAGCCAGGATCAAGGCGGGCTCCATGATCAGCGCGCGTGCGACTGCCACCCGCTGACGCTCACCGCCGGAGAGCTGCCCAGGCAGCCGCCGGGCCAGGCTCTCAAGGCCAACCCGCTCCAAAAGTTCATGGGCGCGGGCAAGGTGCTGATCGCTCTCCCGGCGGCTGTTCCAAGTCGGCACCAGCACATTGTCCAAGGCCGAGAGCTGCGGCAGCAGATAGTGAGATTGAAAGATAAAGCCAACTTCCCGGTTGCGGAACTCAGCGCGCGCACCCTGATCCAGCCGGGTAATATCGCGCCCATTAATAAACACCCCGCCGCTGCTGGGGTACTCCATGGCTCCCAGAATCTGCAGCAAGGTGGATTTACCGGAGCCTGAAGCGCCGGTGATGGCCAGCGAATGACCAGCCAGCAGATCAAACGAAACCCCTTTAAGCACCGCCACCGGGTCGCTCTGCGCGACAGGAAAGTTTTTGCGACAATTAACCACATTGATATCAGCGCCGCTCATTTCCACTCCCCTTTGATCAGCAGCAGCGAGCGATCAGCGCGCACTGCTAATACCCCATAACTCAGCTCAACCATGCCGTCAGCCTTATCGCCGACATTCAATGAGGCCTTGATGCCCAACTCCGAATTCAGCGCATAGAGCGTCCCCTCGGCCAGAACATAAAGCAGCGTTCCATCAAAGAGCAGCGCGTCCACGCCGCCGGCCAGTATGCTCTCTTTAAAAATAAGCGGCTGCCCCCCTTCTGCGCGGCACAGCAGCACACGCCCCTCGCTCACACCAACTGCAACCGTGTCATCAAAGGCCTGAACCGGCGCGACAAAGGCCTCGCTCTCTGAGATCTTCAAGGTTCCGACCAGTTTCTCTGAATTCAAATCAACCAGCGCGAGCCGGCCTGCGCGGGTGCCAATCCATAGCTGCCCCTCTGGGTTAGCCAATGGCGTACCAGCCATCTGGTCGGAGCCGCCAATCGAAATCGAACTTGTTTGCTTGCCGTCCTTGGCGCTGAAAAGGTACACCGCTCCATCACAGTTACCATAGGCCAGCTTACGCCGCCACAGGAGCGCCCCGCCATCTGAGCGATTAGTCTCTTTGCCACTCCACAAGAGGGTGCCATCCGCCATATTCAAAGCATGTAGCACACCATCACTCTGAGAGAGCAGCCACACAACTGGATTACTGTCAATCATCCCGCAGAGGGGCGAATGGCTGAACGTTCCTTCAAGGCTCTTTTTCCAGAGCACCCCCCCGGTCATAATATTCAGGCAAAAAACATGGCCTTCATGTGATGCGAGCAGCAGGTAGTCATTAAACACCGAGGCGCCGCCGCTAAAATCAAAGCTCTCGAGTTTAACCTTCCAGTGCTCTCGCAGCTGAGCGTCGAGCGCGCGGACGCCCCCGGAACCGGTGGTTTGAATCAGGCCATTGCTATACGCCACAGGCAAAGCGGAATTTTTTACCAACGGCAGCGAGCGCTGAACAGAGAGGGAAAGCACGCGCTCCGCTGCGTTCTTTTCCTGGTCAACCGCGCTAGGGCCACAACTGGCCACCAGCAGCATCGCCGTAACACAACCAACCGCTGAAAAAGCCGCTGAAAACATACTTAAGATCATGGATTCCTCCACCAAATTTCGATTTCTCCCTGCGCCTGCTCCTGCGCCCGCGCCAAGTAGAGCGCGCGTTCAAATGCGGTGATATCCTTGACTGACGAATCCAAGCGGAGTACATGCACCACCGAACCGTCCACTGCAGTTTCAATATAAAACCGGCAGCGGCCAACCCCGTGTAGGGTTGGCAGCACCGCTACCAGGGTGAACTGCACCTTCTGCAACGCCGCGTCAAGCATAGAGTGCACTCCGCTCTGCGGGGGGTTGGGTGTTGCGGGGTTGCTATACCGACTGACGATATCGCTGGCATGCAAAAGTTCTGGGAGCGACTGCGCCAGCGGTGTGATCGCACGCGGAGTCCAAACTCCGGGGTACAGGGCACCCTGCTTCAAAAAAGCAGGCGGCCCCAGCGGCTCGGAGAGTTCAACCACCTCCATAGACATGCTGTCGCTGCCCTCGCCCTCTGGTTTCGACCTGCGCCAGGTCTGCATTGTGGCTCGCAAAATCTCCATCGCATAATCTGGATCAATATTCACATAAAAAACCCGTGCGGCAGGCAATGGCTGCAATTCCCGTGATTCATAGAGCACAGCCGAGACTGGCAACAGCCGACACAGCAGCAGAACGAGAAAAAGCAGCACAAACGGCTGCACCCAAAATCGTACAGCTCCTCTGGCTGGTTTCGCTTTATATAAAATAGTTACCGTCATGTTTAATTCACATTTATGCTGGCGCAAAGCCTTTATTCTGGCTTCTCGGCGACATTCACCCTATGAACACCCGCCTCCCGGACAATATTCACAAATCGGATCACATCGCCGTGCGGAATTTTTTTGTCAGCCAGCAGGAGCAGATCGTGATTGGAACTGGCCTGGATCCGGTTACGCACCTTGGCTGCCAAGCGCAGCAACAGTTCCGCGTCATTCATGGAGAACCGCTCATCATCAAAAAAAACAAGGGTTTCGCTGCCACTGCTCAAATCCTGCACCACGGGAACCATGACTGCGGTTAAAGCGCTGTGGGTGCCACCGCGCAATGGGGCTGAAGGAAGATCAAAGACCATACCGGGAACAATGGTCAATTGTTTGTTGACCGACAGCAGCAGGACAATAATGATGATGGCATCAATCCAGGGGATGCCACCGCTGAACCCCTGAAACCAGCGGTTGCCGAAGCGGGTGTGAACCGAGCGGTGTTTCTTTACGATCCAACTCCAACTGTGATTCTCATAATTCATAGTAGAACTTGTTTTAAGAGGCTGGCGTTTTAGTGGTTAAATATGCGACCATATTCGATGCGGCGGCCTCCATATCCTGCACAATGCGCTCAATCCTGACCATAATCAACGCATACATGGAGTGCGCGGTAATGGCGACAATCAAGCCGGCAACGGTTGTTACCAGTGCGCCCATCAGCCCCACCGTTAAATCTGTGTTTTTAATCAGGGGTGCCTGATCATTGATCAGATAAACAATTTTAATAACTCCAATCAAAGTTCCCAGCAATCCCAGAAGCGGTGCGATCTGCGAGATAACCGCCAGCGAAACCACCCGTCGCTCCAGACGGGAGATCTCCGCGCGCCCGGTATTATCAACTGCGTCACGTAATGCGCCAGGGGTTCCGGTTTGATGGCGGATGGCGGTCAGCACCACTGCCGCAACCGGGCCTGGGGTCTCCTCGCAGATCATTTTAGCCTCGAGTGCATTGTTCCGGTCCAAGAGATTGCAGACCCCGCTGATAAAATCCAAATGGTCAACCTGCGCGCGGCGCAAATGCAGCAACCGCTCAAAGAAGATCATCACTGTGGCCAATTCCAATAGCAGGATAATATAAAAAATAATTCCGCCATAGCTATACAACATAATCAACTCTCCAGGCTCAAATGTCCTTGAACCCTCTTAATTTCTTTAAAACCTCAATCCTTCTAAGCGCCTCTTCAGAGGCCAGGCCGCCGGAGGTGACAATCCTTTGCAACACACTGACCGCCTTTTTATACTCGCCCTGCTTCTCAAAGATTTCCGCCGCGCTAAAAGCCGCTCGCACCACTAAACTCAATGTGATTTCGTCATACCACGCCCCAGCGGCGCTCTCTTGTAAATATCGCAGCAGTACCTCGGTATAATAACATTCAACGGCCTCAACAAAACGTTCAAGCTTCTCCAAGCATCGCCCGATTTTATAATACAATTCAATCAGGAGCGTTGACGGCAGACCCTCCTCCCGCGTCATTTTGCGGTAAGTCGTCAGAGCCTCTTCATAGCGGAGGCGATTGCCAGCACCGAGCGCGAACAGGCAGTTGCCTTTTCTTAGCAGCGCCAAACGCCCCCACTTACTCCCTGGGGTACTCGCAAGAATGCCGTCGAGCAACAGTATGGCAGCATCAAAGCGGGCCAGCTCAATCAGTGCGTCCGCCTGTACAAAACGGGCTTCTGAAATCTGCAAGCTCTCGGGATACAACTTGACCAAGCGCGTAATCGTCTCAACCGCAGCGGTGAAGTCGCCACTGTTAAACATGGCGCGGGCCTCCCACAGCAGTGCGGTATCCGCCCATTTTCTTTCAGGAAACCCAACCGCGAACTCATCAAAATATTTTCTGGCGGCCGCATAATCAAGCCGGTTGAAATTGAACTTGCCCAGCCACAGAAGCATGTCCGGGAAGAACTGCGAGTTAGGGAAGTTGATCACAAATTCATTGGCGGAATCCAGCGCATCGCTATCACGTCCCAAACCGTAGAGGCTGAGAGTCAGATAGTAGCGGGCCTCATCCAGCCGCGTTGGAGCAACCTCTGCGACTGCTGCAAAATCCTGCATGGCGTTTTTAAATTCATACTTGCTGTAATAGACCTTGCCGCGCCCCATGTAGGCTTGCGCCACAAGGTTGGCATTTGTAAAACTTTCGATCACCAGTGAATAGGTCTCAATTGCAGCGGCAAGTTCCCGGGCGGCACTCTGAATGGCAGCCACCCGCAGCAGCGCATCCGGTGCCACATCCTGATGCGGATAGCGGGCGGCCACCTCGCTGTAACGCACACCTGCCTCGGTCAGGTTGCCCGCCCGCTCCAGCGCATCCGCACTTTGAAGCAGGGCCCTGCTCGCATACTTTGACTCAGGAAAGCGGTCAGTCAGCTCTTTGTATGCAGCCGCGGCCTCCACATAGCGCTTGTCAGCCAGCAGCGCGTCACAGCGTTTAAAAACACACTCCGCTTTAACTGCGTTGTCATCCGCCAACTCGGCGGCTTTGGCAAAGGCCACCCCAGCCTCGGTGTAACGGCCCAACTGAAAAAGGGCCCAGCCACGGCCCTGCATCACCCGACCGTCCAGCGAGGAGGCGGGATAAGTCTCAAGCAGGATACGGTACTCAGCCGCAGCCGCAGCCGCCGCCTTCATCTGTAGCAGAGAGTCCGCCAGCTTCAAATGCGCCTGCATGGAGTCCGCATCCTCAGGAAACTCACGCACCAGAGCTTTGATCAGACGACTCCCTTCCTCCAGCGTGGCTGGATCAAGAGTCAGCAAATCTCCAAGCCGATATCCTGCCAGTTTGCGGGTGGCAGGGAGCCGCGCCCGCTCACAGGCGGAGCGCGCATAGGCAATCGCCTCATTGGTCAAACCTAGTTCAAATTTATAGACGCTCATCTCCACCTGGGCCTGCACCCGCGGGATTTCCGCCACGCGGTCGTTCATTGCCAAGGCATCCATCACCAGCGTCGCCTCCTCCATCTTGCCCAGCCTCATTAGAATCCGACCGCGCAGTAACGCTCCCTCGTTGACCGCTTCACTGGTTATGCCGTACTGGGCGAGCATCTTCAAAACGCGCAAAGCCTCATCATAGGCCCCCTTACTGTCCAGTACCAGCGCCCACTCCAAGGCATTGGAGGCCCTGACACTCAGGTTGGTGGTGCTTTGGTCAACACGGGTAAACAGGGCTAGTGCGCCATTTAAATCGCCAGCCTGACTTCGGGAGCGTGCGCCGATACGCATCATGGCAACACCATAAACAGAGTTGCTGCTAACCCGCGCGTAATTAACAATTTTGGCGACATCATTAAAACGCTGCTGACGGAACAATGCCAGCACCCGCCAATAAAGCAGCGCGTCAGCAGCACTGGCAACATCGACAAGCTCTTGATTCTGCTCCAAGGTCTGCAGTATCTCATCGTAGCGTTTCTGGTGCGCCAACGCCTCCAACAAAATTGAGAGTGCCCTCTCCTGCCCGGCCGCGCTCGTTTCATCGCGCAAAGCCAGCGCCGCATTGGTCTGGGCCACCCGATAAAGGCTATCGCTAAGCGCCTCCTCAGCAACCTCAAGCGACGACGCGAAGATCCATTCGCTCGAGCAGCAGAGTAAAAGGGTTATATATATCTTACAAAAAGTCTTCATGTGGCGAGTTTTGCGGGGTCAAATTAATTCAAAACAATAGGGGTATGATATTATTTAAAGGCTGGATTAGCAAATAAAAACCGTTATTTAATCACCGGCGGAGATGTCCGGGTGGAAACCGGAGCTACTGAAGCTCGGCTATGCCTTCGGTTGACGATAACGGCTTCTACGGCTATGCCATTTAGCGGCCTGTTTTATAGCCAGGTTCACCCTTGCAAGGACTGCGGGACTATGACAAAATATTACAAATCCATAATTTAAAGAAGGTGTGCCAATTGCAAGGGTGGCGTTTTGTGATGGCTACTGTTAAAAGGGTTGGGTATATGAATGAGGCTGATACATGCAGGAAGTACGTTGTTCCAAAACTTAAGGCGGCTGGTTGGGAGAACTTGCCGTACTGTATTGCTGAACAGCGCTATTTTACGAACAAAAAGGGGCGGATAAGAGTCGTCGGAGTCAAAATTGTTCGCGGTAAGCCAAAGCGGGCTGATTATCTGTTAGGCTACAGAGCTGACTATCCAATCGCGGTTGTTGAGGCAAAAGCCGATTACAAAAGCCCAAGCTCCGGTCTCTCGCAAGCCAAGGAGTATGCGTCAATATTGAAGCTTAGGTTTGCTTATTCGACCAATGGACATGGCATCGTTGAATTTGATTTTACCACGGGAGTTGAAAGGGAGATCGATAGCTTTCCCTCACCTGACGAATTGTGGTCCCGGTTACGTCGGGAAGATCCGCTGGATGATACTGTAAAAGAGAAGTTGCTCACCCCTTGTTTTCGAGATCCTGAGCGACCACCCCGTTACTATCAGCAGATCGCAATCAACCGTGCTGTGGAAGGCGTTTTGCGTGGTGATAAAAAGCCGCGAGATGTATTTTGCCACCTATCAGTCGATCGCAGAGGATACAAATCGTCCTGGACGTTATAAAGAATTTGCACCGGACTTTTTTGATTTGATAGTTGTGGATGAGTGTCATCGCGGAAGCGCACGAGAAGACAGTAACTGGCGCGAGATATTAGAATATTTCAAACCCGCTACTCAACTTGGTATGACCGCAACACCACTCAGGAAAGACAACAAAGCGACTTATCGATATTTCGGCAATCCCATTTATCAGTATAGTTTGAAAGAGGGGCTGGATGACGGTTTTCTTGCGCCCTATCGAGTTCATCGAGTTGTGACTTCCGCAGATGCCGCCGGTTGGCGACCCACCAAAGGCGAGCTGGATAAACTTGGCCGGGAAATTCCTGATGAGGAGTATCATACCCCCGATTTTGAGAAGAGGCTCTCTTTACGCCCCCGTTCAAAAGCAATTGCAAAACATCTCACCGATTTTCTGAAACGAACCAACCGGCATGACCGGACAATTGTGTTCTGTGTAGATCAACCACATGCTGATGAGATGCGCGAATTGCTGAACAACCTGAATAAGGATCTCGTTAAGAAAAATCCAAACTATGTCTGCCGCGTAACCTCTGATGAGGGCGCAATCGGCAAAGGGCATCTAAGTGCATTCCAGGAGCTTGAAGCTGATGACGAGACTCCGGTTATCCTGACAACCTCTCAGCTTCTGAGTACCGGTGTTGATGCTCCGATGATTAAGAATGTTGTTCTTATCAGAATAATCGGAACCATGACCGAGTTTAAGCAGATAATCGGACGGGGAACCAGACTCAGAGAAGATTACGGCAAACTCTATTTCAATATAATTGATTATACGGGAACCGCGACTCGTCATTTTGCGGACAAGGAGTTTGACGGAGACCCTGAGTTTGTCTCTGAAGAGGAGATCGATGAAGATGGCAATGTCACTGAGTCAACCGTGATAACAGGGGATGAGGAAGAACCTGAAGATGGGGAAGACACTGATGGTGAAGAGATCGAACCCGCCGGTGACGATCCCGATACCGGAGGTGTCATTATTGAACCACCCGGCTGGAAGGAAAGCCCCGGAAAGTTTTTTGTGGAGAAAGGCCATGTCGATATCTCGGCTCATATAACGCTGGACATCGATGCCGATGGAAAACAACTGCGTGTCACCGAATTCCGTGACTATACCGGTGATTTTGTTCGTACCTATTTCTCAGGTATTGATGACTTCCGTTCCGCATGGTCAGATCCCGCAAGCCGGCAGGAGATCATTAATAAGTTCTCTGACAGGGGCTTTGATATTCGTGAGGCAGGGGAGGTGTTTAACAACCCCGAGGCTGACCCTTTTGATATACTGTGCAACGTTGCCTGGAATGCGCCGGTGATGACACGTGCCGAACGCGCCGCGCGGGTGAGAAAAAATCAAACGGGTTTCTTGGAGCAGCATGGCGAACAGGCCCGCGAGATTCTCATCGCTCTGCTTGATAAATATGCCGTTCATGGCCCCTCCGAATTCTCCATTCCTGAATCACTCAAAATTCCGCCTCTCTCTGATCTCGGAAATGTGTCGGAGATTGTCAGCCGTTTTGGCGGAGCTGAAGAGTTCCGCGATGCTGTCATAAAATTGCAGAAAATACTTTACGCTGCTTAAATGAAATGAATTATGCCCAAAAAAAACGAAAAAAGTAAATCTGTCAGCCGCAAGGCCGCACCTTCGATGACCACCGCCCAACGCCTGGGAGGAGTTATCAAATCCGCCCGGCAGATAATGCGCAAGGACAAGGGCCTCAACGGTGACCTTGACCGGTTGCCGCTGTTCACCTGGGTGATGTTTCTCAAGTTTCTTGATGATATGGAGATTGCCTCTAAAGGGGAGAGTCAACTTTCGGGAAATAAATACGAGCCTGTTATTGATGCTCCCTACAGATGGCGCGACTGGGCCTGTCAGGCGGATGGTATCACAGGGGATGAACTCCTCAAATTTATTACGCAGGATGAAGTCACCCGTCCCGATGGTACGCAGGGTGCGGGGCTTTTCGCCTACCTGCGCGGAATGCAATCTGAAACCGGTCGCAGCCGCAAGGATGTGATTGCAAACGTGTTCAAGGGTATCAGCAACCGCATGGAGTCCGGCTACCTGCTGCGAGATGTTATCAACAAAGTGAACGACATTCACTTCACTTCGAGCGAGGAGATGCACACTCTGAGCCGACTCTATGAGAACATGCTCCGGGAGATGCGTGATGCCGCCGGCGATAGCGGCGAGTTCTATACCCCGCGCCCCGTGGTGCAATTCATGGTTGATGTCACCAACCCGCGCCTTGGCGAAACCGTGCTGGACCCTGCCTGCGGGACCGGAGGCTTTCTGGTGGAGGCCTACGACCATCTGGCGGCAGAGTGTAAGAGCGTTGAAGAGATGCGCGTTCTTCAGCATGAAACTCTTTTTGGACAGGAGGCCAAGCCCCTGCCCTATATGCTGGTGCAGATGAACCTGCTGCTGCACGGCATGGAGTATCCGAATATTAAATACGGCAACACCCTTGCGCAGAGAGTCACCGAGATCGGCGACTCCGAGCGCGTCGATGTGATCCTCACCAATCCGCCCTTTGGAGGCGAAGAGGAGCGCGGCATCCTCAATAACTTTCCGGCGGATAAACAAACCGCCGAAACTGCGCTTCTTTTTCTGCAGCTGATCATGCGTAAACTGAAACGCATCAGGAAAAGTGATGACCAGGGTGGACGCGCGGCGGTTGTTGTGCCGAACGGGACCCTCTTTGGTGACGGGGTCAGCGCCCGTATCAAAGAGGAAATGCTCAAGAAATTCAATCTGCATACGGTTGTCAGACTCCCCGAAGGAACCTTTGCGCCATACACCGACATTCCCGCCAATCTGCTCTTTTTTGATCGCGCCGGGCCAACCGAATCAATCTGGTTCTATCAGGTTGCCATGCCTGATGGGCGTAAAAAATATTCTAAAACGAAGCCCATGCAGACGGAGGATATGGAGGCCTGCAAAAATTGGTTTCTGGCGGATCAGCGAGTTGAGACGGATCAGGCTTGGAGATTGGATTTTAAAACGATTTACGAAGCGGCAGTTGCTGAAGCGACACCGCATTGGGAGGCATCCAAAGAGGCAGCTGCTCGCGCCCGCAAACAGGAGCGCAAAATAAAAAAGATGCAGGCCGAACTTCGGACGGTCGGCAAAGAGCCTGCGGAAACAGCCAAGGTGCGGGCGAAGCTGGATAAGGCACAGTTGGCCGCTGCCGCAGAGAGAGCCGTAGAAACGCAGGAACAGACCGCCGGCGATATGGCTTACTGGCCGATCTATAACCTTGATCATAAGAATCCAAACGGCGTTGACGCATTGGAGCACCGCCCCCCTGAAGAGCTGATCGCAAGCATCCTTGCAAAAGAACGGGATATCCTCCGCTTGATGGAGGAGGTCGAACAGGAAGTAAAGGCGCTGTCATGAAAAAAGGGTGGACAGAGGTGGCGTTAGGGGATGTTTTGGAGCGGGTTGAAAGATTTGAGAACCGTGATGAGTTTAATTCATATCAATTTGCAGGAACTTATAGTTATGCTCGCGGTATTTTTCGTGGAGATTTGAGACAAGGATATTCATTTAATTTGCCCAGAGTTCAACGGATTAAAAACGGTGATTTTATATATTGTAAGATTATGGCATGGGAGGGTGCATTTGGGCTTGCTGGTTCTGAAGTGAATGATTGTGTAATGTCCGGTGCATTTGTTGCATATATTACAGATCAAAGAATTGTGCACCCACGGTATCTGAGTTTTTGGTTTAAATCCGAGAAGAACTGGAAATCCGTTGCGGCTACTAGTACAGGAACAAATGTCCGCAGAAAAAGTCTTCATCCTTGCGACTTTGAACGAAACAGAATCTGTCTTCCACCCCTAGCCGAGCAGCAACGCATAGTCGCGCACTTGGATGCGGTGGAGGAGCGTATCAAGCGGGTTCAGACGCTGCGGGAGGAGCAGGATCATGAATTGCTTGCCGCTTTGCGTTCTGCATTTCACAAAATTGAAGCGACGGCAGATTGGGTTGAGATGGGTGAGGTTGCGGCTTTGGTCAGACGCCCGGTTGAGATTGAGCCCGATGGCAGATATCCTGAACTGGGTGTGCGATCATTTGGACGAGGTGCATTTCATAAACCTGATGTTCTTGGGATAGAGACAACCAAGCGGCTTTTTGAGATCTATGAAGGTGATTTATTGTTCAGCAATGTATTTGCATGGGAGGGGGCAATCGCAGTCGCTCAAAAGGATGATCATGGACGTTTTGGTTCTCATCGGTTTATGTCCTGTGTCTGTGATCGAGATAGAGTGTTGCCGGAATTTCTGCAATTCTATTTTTTGACGGCGGCAGGTCTTGAAAAAATTGGGCAGGCATCGCCTGGAGGAGCCGGCAGAAATCGAACGCTTGGTATTAAAAAACTGGAAAATATCACAGTTCCCATACCGTCAATAAAGCTGCAGCACGAGTTTCTGAAACTACTTACCCTGCGCAATAGAATAAAGGAAAAGGTGGATAAATCGACCCAGCGACGAGAGGCTCTTCTGCCATCACTGCTCGACCGGATATTTAGTGAAGCAAGTGTAACTTCTCAATAACCCGCCTGACTGTGAACTACATACGGTTTGTACAGTATGTAGTTCAGGCTTTAGAACTCTAGAACTTCTCGTCTTTCACCTCTTTAACCCCCTCAGTAATTAAGTGCAGGTTTTGCTGATTGTTTAAGAAACTTGGTTTAGTCGTTTGCGAACAAAAGCTTCACCAGATGTTGCTTTTCAAGCTCGGTCATTCCACGCTGAACCTCTGTGTCGGTAAACTTTGGTTTAAGTTCGCGAATTTTGCTAATTGCCTCAGACCGGTTCATTTTGTGTTCGTCGAACATGATTTCCTTGTTGAGATAAACAATGGTCGTCAGTAGCTCGAGTTGTTTAGCGTTTTTTCGTCCAAACTCGCTTACCAGCTTATCAATGGCTTCGCAGTGTTGGGACAGAAATCCGGAAGATTCTGTCTTGACCCTTTCGACATTTTCACCTGTCTCGATGGAATAGCCATTCCCATAGGTTCCATCGACCGACTTGACCACAACCGCACCCATCTGCTCGGCAAAATCCAGATCGCCTAACAATTCGCTTGCGAAAGGTCCAAACGTATGGAATCCAAACGAATACCCTACGTCAACCCCATAGATTTCCTGCAACAGAAAAATCATTTTCTGAAGTGCGGTTTTTCCGAATTGTGGTGAAATTCCCTTCAGCCGTTGAGTTAAATCTGCTATCACCCCACACTGGTTCCACGGTAGCTCAAAATTCATTGTACATTCCTTTCTGCATCTTTTTACGCTTTATCTTCTTTTAAAATTCTTTTAGCTTCCTGTACTTTCGACTGTGGCACATAAAGCCTCATCTGCTCGCAGGCCATGAGTCCTTTAACAACATTCGATTTTTTTGACAACTCCACAAAACTTCGACTATCCTCATCAGTCATAATCCCAATTTCATTTCCTGCCATTTTATACCATTCAGCCTTGGCACGGTCAGAAATTATTTCGGGAAACTTCTCAGTTAAAAGCATTTTTTTTGGTTAAACGTCTCTATTTCTTCTCCGGATGGATTTTCGCATGTAGCACAGATCATTCGGTCATGTTTGCGGTTAAGGATTTTCTCACCGGCTTCGCAGCCTTTTCCTTCCTTAAGATACCCCATGACACGCCAGTCGTCCTAAGCCAAATAAGCCTCAAGCGATTCTTTTGAAACTGGCGGTTGAAATTTATCTCCGTTAAAAATATTACGCAGGGATTCTTGCAAATGCAGGTCATAAATGCGTCGCGTCTTCTGAAAATAGACCTGAGTGAACATCATATAGCGAGCAATGATGAGCGCTTCCGCAACATGGAGCCCGCTTTCGTCAATTGTTATACAAGGGTTTTCGTCCTCAGCCGAAACACCGATGCGCAATGTTACGATCAGGCGGTTTAAATCGTATTGACCGTAAGCGACACCAGCATGATGTGAGTCGCGCAATAAATAATCACTGCGGTCCGCATCCAACTGGCTGGAGATCAGACTTTTCCACAGTGCTCTGCGTCCGAGTGACACGGTCTTATCCTCGTCTATTAATTGCGCAATATCTTCAGTGCTAATATCATAATTTTCGTTTGCTTTATGGTCATCAATGACATCCTTGAAGAGTGTACGAACAATGGCCGCTGAATAGTGTTCGTGCTTGAACGGTTTGTTTGTTTTAGGATTAATCGGCATCAAATCTTCAGCTGCATGTGAGAACGGAGCATGCCCGCAGTCGTGCAACAGCGCCGCCAGACGAACAATAATCCGGTCCCGTTTTAAACCTTCTTCAGTGAAGTTTAGGGATTCGCCTTTTAGAATATCTTTCTCTCGTTTAACAAGCGAGTCAAACATGCGCGTCGCCACATGCATGACACCTAGTGAGTGCTCAAACCGGGTATGCATGGCCCCAGGATAAACCATGTCAGTCATGCTTAATTGACGAATCCGCCGGAGTCGCTGGAAGGCGGAATGATTGATTATGTCACGCTCCCACTCGTCCAGCGTTATGAACCCATGAATGGGATCACGAATTTCGTACAGCTTGGCCATTTACTTTCCTATCTAAAGCGCAATTGTTCTCTATGTCTCCTCAAACATACTCTTGCGAGTAAACATCAATTTGACAATTAAGCAGAGAACTTCCCTAATAAAACAGGTTCAAATTATATACTTTATATTGTCGAGTGGCGAGTCTCGAGTTACAAAACCCGGCGATATCTGATTTTCGGGATAATCTCACTATATTCAAAAAAAGATTCATGGTATACTCAAAATAGTTGAAGTGAGATATTACAGAGCGGGATTATGATATTGCTGCTTTTCGCTCAGTCCGATACAGAGATACGAATATATAACTGTTTTGAGAAACCCGTATATCTGCCGGATAATGAAGATCTGAGCAACAAACTTGATTCACTTGAGATTGTAAAGTTTGATGAATGCTCTGACTCTAAGGTTGTTAACGATCTCTTAACAATCTTTTCACGCATTGGTGTCGATTGTGGATTGCTTTGGTCTCCAAATTATGAATTTCATAAGCAAGTTAGCACAAAGAGGCGCCTCGATAAATTTTTGGTTAATTGTCTGAAATCCACGGCTTGCACGTTGGAGCAGAGGGGGCTTGAGGGAAACAGTGAGATAATTCATGCATTGCTGATGCGTTCACTGTTTGTTCTTTTTCTTGAGGATAGAGGGGCCGCAAAAGAGGCGGGATTGTATGAACGTGTCGAAAAGGGGGCCACGAGCTATTTCGATATTTTAAAAAGTCCCGAAGCAACGTACCGCTTGTTCCGAGAGCTGGAAAAACATTTTAACGGGAATATTTTTCCGATCATTGAAAATGAGGAGAACCTTGTTACGCCGAAGCATCTGGATTTGATTCACAGATGTTTTATTGACGGAGACCTGTCAGACCAACCCAAGCTGCTTGAAGAGTGGCGTTTGATTTAAAGGTGGAAGAATGCAAATCCAGGTGAAAAGATCTCCCCTGATAAATTGCGTGAAATTCTCACAAAGAATATTTATGGTATAGAGATTGAACCCTCCGCCATTAAAGTAGCCGCTTTCAGCCTTTATTTGGCATTGGTCGATGAGCTTGACCCAAAAACTCTTTGGATTGATCCTGATTATCAGTTGCCTTTTCTGATATGTGATCCGACGAATGTATATTTCCCGGCTGAGAAGCAGAGAAAGAATCTGTATTTACAGGATACGATCGGAGAAGTGGATGCCGCCTCGTTTTCTGATATAAATCTTGTGGTTGGAAATCCGCCGTTCGGGACAAAGAATATTTCCGCTTCGATACAGCAATATTTAAAAACACATAGACTCCCCTCGCAGCAGGTATTGGCCTTTATCAGGAAAGCTGTAGAATTTGCACCGGAAGGCGATATTGCGCTCATCTTTAACACTAAAAGCCTCACAAATACGGGTGAGCCTTATATGCGTTTCAGAAAGTGGCTTTTTAAAGATAATTATGTAGAAAAAATTTACAACTTCTCGATCTTTCGCAA
This sequence comes from Kiritimatiellia bacterium, assembly GCA_041673345.1. Lineage (GTDB taxonomy): Bacteria > Verrucomicrobiota > Kiritimatiellia > RFP12 > UBA1067 > M55B167. The sequence continues at coordinate 5,114 of JBAYXX010000056.1, read as the reverse complement.
TGTGCAGGAAACTTATGGGGGACGACTCTTTGATCAGACCAATGTGCCCATTAGTATTGTGTTCTTCAGGGCAAAGGCTGTATCTTTAAGCGATACGATTGAGTATTGGGCACCTAAAACCTATGTTAAATCTAATTTGGTTGATGGGATTGTTGTCGACAATACAGATATTAAGCATATTCCCCGCGAAGAGTGTCAGAAGGGCGACAACAAAATATGGAAGATCGCTATGTGGGGTAGCGCCTTTGATTTGAATCTGATTAACAGGCTAAATAAAAAATTTGGAAGTTTTAATCAATTTATTAAAGAAGGACGTTCAAATAAAGAAATAGCTGCATCTCTAATAGATTATAATGCTGCATGCAAGAAGGCGGCTTTTTGTATCAATGCAAACGTCTCAGATGATATTAAGAAATGCGTGGTGCTTTATATGAACTCGGTTTTTTCACTTACTTTATGAACATTACCAATGCTTCATGGGGTATAGAGAGGGAGCGTGGTATTTTAAAAGAGGTGCTACAAGTACCTGCTATAATGAAAGAATTTAATGCTGGTAGATGCTGTAAGCTTGCTGCATTGTACGATAAGATTAAAACAGTTGTTTCCCAACAGGGGAAAGAAGAAAAAGAACTCTTAATTTTGTTTGGTTGCGAACAGAAAGTCGATGATCTTTCAGAAAAACTGAAAAGTTTAAGATTAAGTGTTGATGATTTTATCTTTAAAATATTGGGGCTCTCTGAGAAGGAACAGATTATCATCAGTGATTGGGTCGAATACAGCATGGATATGTTTGAAAGTGGGCTTGGCTCTCATGTATATAATCAAACTGCACTTGATGAGAATAAGCAATATGCCGATTTACTTTGCGGTGAGCTTAATACGTTCCTTCAGTCCAGTAATTCCCGTGTTGGAGCGACGGTCTATCATGTGGGTGTTAATGATCCATTAAACATGATTAAACTTCACTTTGCTAAGAAAGAGTGTGGTGTATTAGTAAGTGATGATAGGGATCTGAAGCAATCCCTCAAAGAAATAGATAAATATCTGCTGCGGAAAAAAGCGGGGGATGGTCTTTATGTGCGGAAGCAGATAATTCATTACAAGGATGATAAAATTTACATCATCAAACAGAATCAGAAGCGTTTTTGGATGCGAACCCAGGCCATTATTGATGCGGGTGATATCATTCAAAACATCATGGCAATGGAGAATGCGTAATGGCAAGCGGATTAAATGCACCCATTGTGAAAGATTTCCATGCCTGTTTTGAGAGTCGATGTTTAACGGTGATTGGTGACGCATATCACTCTATTAATAAGTTACGTAAGATCGACATAAATTATGTTTATGTAATCGGAAACTTCGCCCAAATGATCAAGTTACAGGCAAAAGCAAAAAAAAGACCCGCCGTTTGCAACGGCGGATCCTTAAAAAAAACAGCTCGCAGAGTGTCGGATTTAAAAGTCTGACAGCCTGCTAGTCACAAACAATTAGTTCTTGCCGCGTCCCTTGACACCAGCGGCCTTATCTGCGCCGGCTTTGACACCCTCAGCCGGGCGCAATTTACGCACAGCAGCGCCAGCTTGCCACATCTCGGACTCGCGCATCAGCGTCAGCTCAGCGTCAAGCTTAACTTTATAATCGGGCTGACCACAAACCTTAACCACCCGGCGTGCCTCTTTCTGGGTCGCAACGGCCTCATACAACTCTTTAAACACAGGCAGAGTCGCTTTTTTGAACTTAGGGCGCCAATCAAGCGCGCCACGTTGCGCGGTGGCAGAGCAATTGGAGTACATCCAGTCCATGCCGTTCTCATCCACCAGACGGATCAGGCTCTGGGTCAGCTCCTCGACGGTTTCATTGAACGCCTCAGAGGGCGAATGTCCGTTGGCACGCAGAACATCATATTGAGCTTCCATCACACCGGCTAGACAACCCATCAGAACACCGCGTTCGCCAACGAGATCAGAGGTCACTTCATTCTCAAAAGTAGTTGGGAAGAGATATCCGGAACCAACGCCAATACCAATCGCCAGCGTACGCTCCTGTGCGCGGCCAGTCGCATCCTGAGCCACCGCGAAACTGGAGTTGATACCAACACCATTAAGGAAGTTGCGGCGCACGGAGGTGCCTGAGCCTTTTGGTGCAACCAGAATCACATCAATGTCTGTGTCCACTTTGACCTTGGTCAGTGTATTGTAGACATAACCAAAACCATGTGAGAAATAGAGCGCCTTACCAGCGGTCAGGTGCGGTTTAATCCGGGGGAACACATATTTGATCGCGGCGTCATTCACCAAAACCATAATAATAGTTGCCTTAGCACACGCCTCCTCAATGTCGAAAAGGGTTTTGCCTGTTTTCCAGCCATCCTTCTGGGCGCGTTTCCAGTCGGCCGCAAAGGTTTTATCCTGCCCGATAATGACATTAAGACCATTATCACGCATATTTAAAGATTGAGCCGGCCCCTGAACGCCATAGCCAATAACAGCGATCACCTCGTCTTTGAGCACTTTCTGTGCTTTAGCCAATGAAAACTCTTTACGTGTGACGACGGTCTCTTGAACGCCGCCAAAATCAATCTTCGCCATGATCTGAACTCCTGAGGGTTAAACAAAATTTCAACCAGCCTTGTTTGCGCATCCGCGCGTAAAGGGCCGCCTAAAAAACGGCCCAGCCATCTGCCGCAAGTACGGCGCGATTGTCCAGTTGAATTAAAAGTATTAAATTAAATCATAATTCAGACGTTTTGCCAAGCGTGAAAAGAAAAATTAAGATTGCGGGTTGACTTTTCTCACATCCCCCAACATAATTAAAGTTATTATAAACCAACTCAAAGGAATAATATGATCAAGATCTCACGTCGTCGTTTCACAGCTGGAGCCAGCACTTTGCTGGCTATGCCAATGTTAGTGCCTTCGGGATGCGTCAGCGCCTGTAAATCCCGCCGACCGCTGCCTTCGGAGCGTATCAATGTCGGTATGCTGGGTTACGGCACCATGGCGCAGGACAATATCGGCAACTTTTTGCACAATGAAAACGTGCAGGTGACATCAATCTGCGACCCAGTTTCTGAAGGACCGCTGTATGGTTACAAAGCCGAACGCATGGGCGGACGCGAACCGGGCCGGCGCAAAGTCAACGAGTTTTATGCCGCGAAAAACAAAACACCGGGATATGATGGGTGCAAGGTGTTCAACGATTTCCGCGAGATGCTTGATAATCCCGCACTCGACGCAGTCTGCATCAGCACACCGGATCACTGGCATGCGCTGCACACCATCTGGGCGGCCAAGAAGGGCAAGCATATTTATGGACAGAAACCACTCTATCTGACGCTGCTTGAGGGGCGCGCCATGGTGCGGGCGGTGCAGCGCAGCGGCATCACCTTCCAGACTGGTGCCCAGTCACGTTCAAACGACTATTTTCGCATGGCCTGCGAGATGGTACGCAATAACCGGGTTGGCAAGCTGCAACGCATCGAAGTGGGGCTAAGCAAGGGACACGCCACTTTCGGCAAGACACCGGAACAGTTGAGCGAGACGACACTCGCCAAACCGCCCTCCTACGTGGACTTAGACATGTGGCTCGGGCCAGCCCCTGAACGCAGCTTCACCCCGAAAATCCATCATCCCATGCAGTGGCGCTATAACCTGGATTATTCGTGCGGTATGCTCACAGACTTTGCAGCCCATCAGCTTGATATTATGCAGTGGGCCTTGAACAAGGATGGTGAAGAACCGGTCGCAATCGAGAATATCACAGGTCGGCTGCCGCCCTCGACCGATCTATACAATACCATCGCGGAGTCCTTCTCCTTCGAGATCGTTTACGGCGACGGTGTGCGCGTCTTTGTCTCCACCGCATACCCTTACGGCTGCCACTTCTACGGCGAGAACAACAAGAAGATTTATGTGACCAACGGCAAGCTCGAGACCAACCCGCCCGAACTGATACGGGAGAAGATCAGGGATGACGAGATCCGGCTGATACGCAGCGGTCAGCAGGAGAAAAACTTTATCGAAAACATCTATAGCGGCGGCATACCAATCTCACCGGTGGCTGCCGGGTTCTCCTCTTTGACACCAGCCGTGCTGGCGCATATCGGGATGCGGCTAGAACGCACCTCGCTCAAATGGCAGGCTTCGAAGAACCGTTTCGAGGGTGACCCTGAAGCCGACAAGCTGCTCGCACCGCACATGCGCGGCCCTTGGCGGCTGGATATTTAGGGTGAAATGAATGCGATCATGAAGTAGTGCAAGCATCTTGCTTGCAGAAACTCTTCCTCAATCCGGTGCCAAGTAAGATATGAATATGCCAAATAACGCGCACATCCCTGGGAGTGAGCAAATCCCTGGGAGCGCCGGCGTCCCCGTCGGCTTTGTTCTCAGCCATGCCGACGGGGACGTCGGCACTCCCAGGACAACCAATGCCGCTATTAGTACGGTTTACAATAACGGCGAAGATGCTGATTGACGATTTCCAGCATGGCCCCAATCGTCGACCAACATCGTCGCACAGCATCGTCGACCGAAGCTTGGCGAAGATTATGACTCAACCCGTGAAAAGCGCGCTCTGGAGGGCTCGCCCTTTATCAGCACCAATGGATTGCCTGACGGCTCTTTAATTCCGTATGCGGCGGTTCTGCATGGTCCTTTAAGTATTATCCCACCTGAAAGCCGCGTGTGGTATGCAGTGAGTTTTGAAGCCAACACTCTGAGGGAGGTGAATCGCTGTGCTTTAATTGCACAAACTGATCCGCATACCATACAGTGACCGACCCCAGCGGAAATATTTTTCTGCAGTTTTATGTTGCATTTTTATGAATAATCAATTTTAATAGTTTCAATCATATTGTAGAGGAGTTTGTCATGAAATCTTTATGCTGGTTGTTTTGCTGCTTACTTGTGTTGGGGCATGCGGATGGGGTTACGATAAATGAATCGACGCTGCCAGATTCTGCTTTTGCTGACCTTGAAACAAGCAGGCATATCGAGATCGTGCCGCTTGATCTGAATAAGGTGCGCCTTTTTTCAATCAATCTGGAGTTCGGCGGCTCAACGCTCTCAAATAATTATGAGATAGCCATGGGATGCTCCGATAGCGAAGGAGCA
>JBAYXX010000055.1:0-27247 GCA_041673345.1 Kiritimatiellia bacterium | reverse complement strand
TCCATGGAGCAGGGGAGTGACGGAAGTTCATCTTATTCACTGGTGATTTTTTCAACTGCAGCAGTCTCGACCTCGGCAACAGACTCTTCTTCCACAGTACCCACCTCCGTCTCTTCCTCTTCAGCAAGGGTCTCTGTAGTTGTCGTTGTGGTTGTGTCGCTGCCGCTCTCTGAAAAACTTTTGGCTACATTCGCGACCGTAGCGCCTGCAATAGCGCCAAGAGCCACGGGAGTGGCGGCACCGATTATCTTCGACGCGCTGTCGGGTGTCTCAACCGCTATCATCGGAGTTTCTGCGCGATCCTTGCCGAATGCCAGCAGGGCAAAAACAGCCATGTCATCGCCGCCGTCCGGTGTTTTTGCCGCTGCCTTAAGTGCTGCAAGTCCGAAGCGTGTCTGAGCAACCCGCTGGTCTGCGTTGTTCTTTGCGATAGCAATATTCGCTGCATTTACGCTGTCAACGTATTTCCCATAATCCGCACATCCGCCCATCAACAGCAGCATCGGTAAACACATTCCAAAGATTCGTTTCATTTTTTCTCCGTTTTTTCCGCAGGCAGCCCAAGAAAAGAGGCTGCCCGTTGGCATGTATACCTTTTCAGCATCCGAGCCGCGTCTCGTGATATCAATCCACCGAGAGCACATATAATATTTGTCTTTTCGGTAGAATATTCCTGCAGCTGGCAGACAAGGGGTGCGAGATACCCTCCGATAAATACCGCCAGGAACACACTGGTAATTAATTCAACCCATTTGTATTTCCCGCTGATCAAAAAACTGGCAATACCGCCGAGGGCCGCGACAGAAAGGAAAGTAAATTTTTCGTCCCATTGTGAAATAACCTTTGTCACAATATGATGGAGCTGTTCAAGATCAATCATTGCCTTTTCCCCACTGTCATTTTATCTTCCCGCCCAGCCACCACAAACATCCGACCGTTGATACCACTGCATATACAGCAACTGCCGTTATTTCCATGAGCAGCGGAGCAGCACAGTCGCTGCGATCCGCACGATGATATACCCCGGACAGTAACTTCCAGTCTGCTTTTAGTTTCAGAATTATCGTGCCGGCGGAATATGCTGCGTCATGGTCATAACAGAGATCCGTTATATCGACACCCCAGACTGTGTCCCAAAATCCTGAGCAAAAGGTTGTTACGCCGTTATCCCCCCATCCAGTAAACAAAGGCATTGTTCTCTCCCCCCTCGTTGTTTTGTTTCTTATCCCGAAAAGGAGAAGGGTTCAATGCAATCCCCAGCCGTCCAGACGGCATATTCCTGAAACAATCGTTCTTGCATCTCTGTCCAAGCGTTTGTTACGCTAATCAGTGTAGTGGCTGTTGCCTGTATCCAGCTGTCATCCGCCAGCTTCCACGGAGTCGAGGCATCATCAGAGATATTGTTATTGATCTTGTACGCCAATGTTCTGTCAATTAATTCTCGGGAGCCATTCGGGCCCGCTTCGTAATCCCAGGTATTGCCGTCGGGCGTTGTGATATATTTGCAGCTTTTGATAGAGTTTCTTAGCCTCTTTGCAGCTGCCATATTTGCCATGATCGTTGGGATACAATCTATTTCGTCTGAGTCGGTCACCAAAATAAACTCTATCTCCTCTGGCCCGGGGGGCACGTCGGCGGCAACGTAGTGCCAATCGTCAATCACTCCGAGGGTTTTAACATCGTCGGAATCTGTATGCTCAGTCACTGTGCCAAACGGGCCGACTGTAACAATCGGCAAATACTTATATATGTTCATCTATTCTCCATTATTTTTTGCATATACGCTATCGACTGTGTGCCTTTAGCGTGGCCGAGATAGCTCACGATTGCGGGTGTGTCATTATTCAGAACCGCTTTTTTGAATCTGTAGAGTATGTACTTTCGTACAAGCATCTTATTCTGCCAGATTCGATACCCGCAATAATTCGTTCCTCTTTTTATCTTTGCGATTCTCCATTTCGAGAGCGACATTTTCAGCGTATCATGCAAATACTCTTCGATGATATGCTTCAGGCGCTTTGCCTTTTCGTTCGTCAGGCCAATAATCAAAGAATCATCTACGTATCTGACATACATTTTTTCTTTTAGATCTCGTTTTATAAAATGATCAAGTGGGTTTAGCACTACCAACGCGAGTATCTGAGAGAGAAAATTACCGATAGGGATACCGACTCCATTGCAATCATTACAATTCAAGAACTTAAAAATTAAATTCAGGAGCCTCCTGTCTTTTATCTTGCGCTCAACAAGTTCTTTCAAAATACCGTGATCGATTGAATAAAAAAACTTTTTAATATCAAGCTGAAGATAATACTCATCCGGGGAACATGCCCTGAAGTATTTCTGCGCCTGTCGCGCGGCTCGTTGTGCCCCTCCACCGATCCTGCATCCATAGCTCTGATCTATAAAACTGGCGTCAAACTTCCAGTATATTGCTGAATATACTGCGTGCTGAACAACGACATCCCGAAAACTCGGAGCAAATATAACCCTCTCTTTCGGCTCACGAACTATAAATGTTTTGTATTCAGCCGGGGAGTATTCTTCTAGCATGAGCTCGTTGTGCAGGCTGAGGATATTAGCCCCCAGTGATTGCTCAAAATTAACAACATGTCTTCTATTTTTCTTCCCTTTTCTCGCTGAATTAAAAGCAGAGTAAAGAGAAGGGATACTGACAACATCATCAAAGATATTTCCAATACGACAAGCCATAAACTGATTTTCTCCGAAAATACTCAAAAGCCCATGTTGATATTATTTCCCTTGCGGTTGACGCCACATCCCTATTCCCAGTTTTTGCTGTTGCAATATCAGGTGGTGGAGATAGTCGGCAAAGCGGAAACCCACATTGTTGTTCGCATTCGAACGGTAATTGTTCCAATTCCGCGCACAGCAGCCCGCGTTCGAACCATTGTCCCAGTTCCCAAAACAAATCGGGGTTGTAATGTGGCCGCCAATATTACTTCTTAATTCTCAATTTTTCTTTCCACTCATCAACATCTTTACATATTTTAACCAGCGGTATAGAAAGATTAAGATGCCTTTTCGCTGCAACGTCTTGATCTTCTCCGTTATACAACAGGTATCCCATATCATAGGCGAGGTTTACAAGCGCACATATCTGATACAACAAAACAGCCAATTCTGTTACCGCTGTTTTATTGTAATACCTGCACTCACATTCCATCAGTTTCGAATAAAAAGAATACATCTTCTCTTTAAGCTCTTTTTGCAATCCAAAACGTTCGTGTTTCGGAAAGTGGTTTGATGTTATGGTTAACCTTTTTATCAGTCGTCTCGTATCCTCCCTAATCTCAAATGAATTGCTCATTTTAAAAATCCTTAATATATGAGAAGCTAAGCGCTATCGCGTTAGCTTAACTACCAGGCAAACGACCATAGGCGGCAAAGCGGAAACCCACATTGTGGCCCGCATACGAACGGCAATCGCCCCAATACCGCGCACAGCAGCCCGCGCTCGAACCATAGACCCAGCTCCCAAAACAAAGCGGGGCGCAATTCGCTCGGAAATATGCGTAACAGTAGTCATTCCCGAATAAATTTGTCCCGCCGAGACTGGCCTGGCTAGCGGGCCAGAGGACGGCAGCGGCTTTATATCCGTCTGTGTCAATATCAGTATCATTTGACACAGACATTGCAGACCCTCCCCAGCGACTCGCCACAGCTGTAACTCCTGTAACAACTGTGTCATAGAGATCTGCAATATGCGCAGCATCGCCCCACACATCCAGCGCTCCGTTCCACCCACCTGTCAGCGTTGCGACATCAACAGTATCTTTGAGAGTATAAATGCTACCAGCCTCCAGCACTGTTGTATCTGTCGCTGATGTCCCCGGCTGCGTCATGCCGATTAACACTTCGTAAACATTTCCGTTTACGTCTGAAATCCCCCCGGATTGCCCTGTGTGTGTGCAGCGTTTAGGATACACACAAGATCCAGTTTTGCTTTTGTTTATGTCTCCTGAATACGTCGTAGCATCGCACATCTCAAACGTACATGCTGCATCATTAATATCCGCAGGAGCAGTTCCGGCCCCAGTGTTTGCCCCTTTTGGAAAATTAGTTGTCCCCGTCAAATCCAACCATGCGCACGCATCAGTATCAGTTGCAGCCTGCGCATGAGCAAGTTGCAGCTCCGAAATGCAGGCGGCCTGCTGTGCGGTAATCTCATGACAGCCATCATTATACGCTGTTGCAAGATTAACGCAGTCGGCATAAATGCCAGACCCCCCGAACAATGTTGAGTTTGTGTATGTCGCACCGGCTGTCAATGAGATGGGGGTGAGCCCGACTTTTGAGCCAATCCGTCCGTCGTCATTCCCGCATTTATACTTCATCCAAAAGAAGCCCTTTTTCAGACCCCCCTGCCGAAATGCTTGCGGGCAGGAATATCCATCGGCAGCAGCGGTGGCGAGATCGGGGTAAGCTGAAAAAGGAAGTATGTCCAAGGCCTCAAATGAGTAGTCTGCATACCGAGGGGAATCAACGGACCCTTTGCGTCGCCAGTACGCAGGAATATACGACCACACGTCTCCATCAGTAGTCTCGTAATCCCCCCGCCGCTCATGCCCCGATGTCGTCGTCCCGAAAACCTCAGACAGCCACGCTGGAATGTTCGCGGGGGTTGTCGGCCCGAAGCCGAAGTCCAGTTCCCCTTGCACGCCGATGTTGTCGTAGAGGTCAACAGCATCCTGCAGAGCTGTAACAGCATCCTCAATCTTTATCTGGTTGCGAATAGCTTTATCTTTTTCGGTCTCAAACGTGTTTTTAACACCATCAGTGTAGCCACAAGCGGGCCGTTCTAATTCCAACGTCATACGTCATCCTCCCTAACATACCCACTGCAGCTGATAATTCGAGCGCATGGAATTTCATCATCTGCATCGTAGTTTTTTTGTTCTATCGTAGGTGGGATCCCCCCGAAAGCCCCCGGAAATGGGCTGGGGAAAGCAGGAGGAAAAGTCAATCCAAAGGCAGGAGGAGGCGTCATACAGTCACCTCTCCTGTTGCCCCGACACTCACAAGCCCATCAGTTTTAAGTTTGGTCACTGTCCAGACAATCTCCCCTGGTAAATAAGAGGGGATAGAATTCCTGTTCTTCGTTAAGAAGACTTTTCCTTCTCCGCAAGTTGCCGGGCCGGGGACCCCGGAAGGGCCTGTCCGCTCGACTTCGACTCTTTCCAGACCCTGCAATCCATCAGCAAAGAGGGCAAAAGGGCCCGTTGATGTAAACGTCTTTGTTGCTGCCAGCCTCGTCTCAGCAATGAGTTCTTCCATTTTTCCCTCTTCTTTATTTTTTTATCGTCGAAAACGTATTAGTCAGTTACTGCAAAGGTCACACTGCCCGTATAGATATCAGTCTCCTGCGGGTTGCTGCGGGGGAAGAGCTGGGCAGTGGCAATCCCGTCAATAAGCAGGACCACTGTCCATGACGCATCGTGGACAGTGAGGGTGTGCGTCTCCCCGTCATTCGCCCATGTTCGCAGCTGGTCAATCTGTGCCCGTGTCCATCGGCCAAAGAGTCTGCTGCCGGACAGGGTGCTGGTCAGGGTCAACTCTCCGCCACCGGAGGCACCGCGCTGCGGGGCCAGGCGATTGCCAAGGGTCCGCCGATCACTGCCCGGCCGCTGGCCGACAGTGTGCAGTCCAGAGAGGATAAGGTTTTTATCAAGTTCGAGAGTATCAACGAAGATTCCTACCGTCATTTCGAGCTCCTCCGGGTACGTCGATCAATCTCGGTTGATATGGCATCAGTCAACTGGCGGATCTTGCTGCGGGTCAGGGTGTCAATGCTGCCGCCCGCGTTAATGGTGATATTGACGGGGGTGCTGTACACGGCACCGGCACCGGCGGTGGCCGCTGATCCGACAGGGGAGTAGCTTGCCACGCTGTTAATCTCTCCGCCAGTGGCACGGTGGATGACGTTGCCGAAGCGGGTGGAGAGGATGCCCATCAGGGCGCCCCAGTTTTTGGTATTAAAGGCGTGAGCTGCAGACGTTCCTGCTTCTTTGACAGCACCTTTGTTGATCATGTATTCACCGTCTTCGCCGAGGATCCGTCGCCGGTCACCACCACCGTAGCCGGGCAACCAGCCGCCGCCGAGCATGTTGCGAACCCCACCACCAGCAGCCAGCCGCTGCACGCCGACAAGGCCGCCGGTCGCCTTACTCTCAACAGTCTTCACGTTGATGTAGACGGTGCGGGTTTTAGAGACGATCTTCTGGATCTCCTCTTCGACCTTCGCCAGCTGAGTTTTTGTTTCGGAGTGCATCTCCTTCCAGCTGGTAAACCATTCTTTTTCAAGGTCGGTGAGGCCTTTTGACAGATCAGCAAATCCTGCCGCCTCAATCAGTTTGTCGGCGGCAGTGGCGGCCTCAGTCTGCATCTCTTTCAAAGCAGCGATGGCGCCGTTGGTGTTCTCTTCGTACCCGGCCATGGCCGTTTGCTGCGCCTGCTCTGCAGAGACAGTCACCCTGCCGTTCTCCGTTACCTCCGTGTTCAATTTGGCATAAGCAGCAGCAGCCTTGTCGCTGTATGTTTTTGCCTTTTCCCAGTCTCCAGCGGCGGCGGCCGTATCGGCGACGGCGGCATACTCCTCCGCCTCCTTCTTCATGTCGTACCATGCGCTGGTATCGTCCATGGTGGATCGAGACATATCGCGCAGCTTTTCGGCAGAGGTCATCTGGTACTGAGCAATCTGGTCCTGATACCCCTTTACCGCCTGTACATAACTGCGGTATTTTGCTTCCATGTCCTTCAGGGCATCGCCAGTGGCCTCCTTCACCGCTGTCGCAGATTTCTTCCCGGCAGCCGTCACTTTATCGTGAGCGGCAACCCACTTGCCTGCGGCTTGATCATAAACGATGGTGTGGTCTTTTATTGCTTTCTGCCAGTCTGCGAGGGTTCTAATGTTGACGCCAGTGGCCGTGCCAATGGCCTGCACTTTGCTGAGGAGTTTATCGTTCAGGCCGTTGTTGTATACCTGCTGCGCGGCGTTTTCCGCTTCGACTTGCTTCAGCTCGCGGTAGACACTGATCAGCTTGGCGACAGCGGCTCCGGAAGCGAGGATCGCCGTCAGCAGCGCAGCCCATGGCCCGGCAACGAGGACGACTCCGGCACCAAGCGCTTTAACTCCAGCAAGGGTTGCGCTCAGCCAGCCAACGAGGTTGGCCCCTGTCATCGCCAGCACCGCCGCATTGATAGCGGCAAGTGGCGTCAAGACCAGTTTTGCGGCCGCAACGAGAATGATCAGTTTCCCTGCCCATTCGCCTGCTGTGAGGATGGCCTCCTTATTGTCAACAACAAATCTTGCCGTCGCAGCAGCGGCCTTGATCATGTCTGCCGCAAAATCGCCAACGGCTTCAGCGTTGTTCCCCACCAGTGCTGCAATATCACTAATGGCCTTCGCCAGGTCCTTATTATCGGCTACAGCATTGTTTATTTGCGTGGAAAGAAACATCCAGGCCCCGCTGAGGGTTTTGATGGACTCTTTGGCTTTCCCGGAAACACCATCAGACTGCTCCAGCAGGATGTTATATCTAATCTGTGCCTTCTGCATGTCGGTGAGGTCTTTCCACGCTCCCTGCATTGCACCGCTGGCTTCATACCAGTTTTTTACATACGTTTCGTTCAGCGTTAGACCAAGAAATTCCGACGCCTCAGCCTCACCCCGCAGGGCAGCAGTGACCCGCTCGACAGCGTCAACAAGAGTTGTCTTTCCTGCGGCAAGATCTGCGGATCGTTTAATCACCTCCTGCATCTGAGACGCCTCAAGCCCCAGCCGTTTAGTCATATCAACTGTTCTGCTGGCAGCCTCTTTAAGATCCGTGCCGCTGTACACCTTCAGCTCGTCGCCCATCGCAGCAAGAGCAGAATTCCACTCCTGTATACTGCCAATATCCTCAAATTCCCGGGTTGCAGATTTTAAGGAGCTCTCCAGCTGGAAGGCTGCAGTATCAGCGGAAAGAAGAATCTCCGCAGTTTTACTGAGTGCCTCCATCCCTGCATACGCCCCAACCAAACCAGCCACCGCCCTGGTGGCTGACGCCATAATCGAGGAGGACGAGGTCAATTCACGGTTAAAGGCTGTCAGTCCCTTCTTCGCGGTGGTGATCTTCTGCCATCCCTCAGTTTTTGCAGAGAGCAGGAACTCAAATGTCCGTGTTGCCGCCATAATTCCTACTTTTTAGAAAGTTCTTCCATCGTCTTCATTAAGCTGTCGGATGATCCGGCAGACTTCGGCGAAGGGGTATTCCCAAATATTGGTGAATCCCCAGATGATAAGAGAGACAGCAGCGCGTTTAAGCCAGGTGTGCTCTGGATCGTCTCCAGCTGCGCGACCTTGCGCATCTGCCCCACTGCCTCGACGACAAAAGGGTTGAGTTTCTCAGCCTCGTCGCACAAGGTTGCCAGCTCCTCCTGGTTGAGATCGAGATCAATGATGTCCTCGGCGTTCATGCAGACAATCGCTTCCAGAGCAGCAGAGGGCAAGCGGGACTCCCCGCAGACCCAGTCCAAAGTCTTCGGTTCTTTCTGCTCACGCATGGAGGTGAGCAGCTTGTCCATCTCCCGCAGGGTGAGCTGGCGGACCTGCACCTTCTGCCCGCCGAGATCTATCTCTTTAAGAGTGCGCATCAGTTTCCAGTCTCGTAAACTTCAAAGGCCGCGCTGCCGTCAGAGGGCAGGATGGCGGTGAATGTTACGGCTACCTCCGCGTTATCTGTCCCGACCAGAGAAAAGCCTGAGGCGGTGGCAACAGAGGCCCTGGCAACTTTCACCAACTTCTCTTTGTTGTCAAACTGGTTGACACCACGACCGAGGAGGCGGACGAATTTGCCGGGGCTGGTCCCGCCAGTGATCTTGCTGCCACTTTTGGCGTCAATGGTATAATCGGCAGTGTACGTCCCTGCCGTGCTGATCTCCACCAGACCGAGCGCTGGTTCGATAACAGAGTAGAGATCCGTATCAATGGCAGTGCCGGAATCCTTAATAACAACATCAGAGACACCGAGCGCTCCGAGGTTGACAATCTCACCGGCAGCAACAGTGCCCAGATCCTGTGCGGCAACCGTCGACTCTGCAGCAATATCATCGACAGCATCACCAAGGAGTTGCAGGGCCATGGTGCTGAGGTTGTGGCGGTCGGCAGTGGCGGGGATGGTTGTCGACCCCGGCTCCGTCATTGAGTCGGCGTTTTGCCCGTAGTCACTATTCATGGTGGAGGTGACATCCACCGTTTCAGCGGAGGGTGTCAGCTCAAAGCTGGTCATATTGCCAAAAAGCTGAACAGGCCCGAAGGTGCCGAGGGCAGAGTCAGTCTCGATTTGATAGTACAGGTTGATACTGCCCCTGTATGCGGTTATTGGATTCATTTGTGGAGCTCCTAATTATATGTATTGAGTACGGGTAAACGTGCAAAGGTCAGTTCAGCAGCGATCAGGTAGTATCCGGGGCCCGCGGGCTGGTCTCCGTTTTCATCGCCGATCTGCCAGGTAATCCCTTCCAGAGCAAAGGGGCTGTAATTGCAGCAGGATCCCAGCTGCCGGACGGCGGCCACGCCTTCGGCAACGACCCCCTCAGCGACAGCGGTGTCATCAAGGAGGTAGTCTCCATCAGCGTCAACTGGGGAGTAGAGCCCAACGATAACGATAAGGGTGAGCCCGGCATTGGTTCTGGTATCACTGCCGGTGGTAATTTTGGTGGCGATAAAGGGGTAATCATCACCCTCTCTGGACGGCATCCGTTTTGCACCATAGCCGAGGCGAAAGGCCCGGATAATGCGGTCGCCCTCTGGAGCTGGCCACACCTTGTCTTCAGTGATCTCCCGCCAGCGGGCTACGACGTTTTCCTGCAGTGTTGTTGTTTCCATTTTTTTATCTCTTATTCAAATCCCGGCAGGATATCGGCTTTACTGAGAAAGTATTTCGCCGCGCTGGCGATGTTTTTTTTCTGTTGCGTTATGGTATAGGCATTCAGCTCGTCACTGATATCCTCATTGGCTGCTATCATGTTCACCGGGCTGGGACCGAACAACTCCTTGACGGGCAGTTGTTTACTCCCGCTGCGCTGGTAAACGCCGATATGACCACTGCCCATTTTAGAAACAAAGGCACCAGTGATCTGTTTACGATTACCCCGGCGCACCTCAACCTTGATCCCCGCCTTCGGAGTGTATCCTCCGTTCTTTGTGCGCCTGGTCGACGGCACTCTGCGGGGAGTGGGGAAGAAGTTCTGCAGCGCGATTCCCGGCGCGCCTTTGCCGTAGAGAGCTGCCTCAATCGTCCGCTGGCGTGCGCTTGCTTTGCGGATCTTTATCTCTTTTTTGACTGTCCCCACCTTTATGCGGTAGGTGGCGGCCACAGAACGGGCCAGAAAAGCCCGGGAGCTGGTGGCCGTCTTATTCGTTGCCGAGGCCGCTGCCTTCTCCAGCGCTTCCTTTGCCCCGGTAATGCCAAAGGTGAGCCGCCTCAGCTCGTCAAGATCACCAGAAATGGTATATCCACTCATCCCTGTGCCCTCTCAACTCGCAGCCGAATCGTTGCCCCTGCCCGGCGGTGGCTGATAACACTCCACCACTGTGCAGTTGTGGTTATCCCTCCAGCGGGAGCAAGAGACTGCTCCTCCTGCAGTGCAAGAGCGATGCGCTCCCCTGGGACATATTCCCTGGGAGCGCTCGCTGTGAAAAGATCCGTCATCGATGTCATGGTATTGACATACTCTGCAGACGGCTCAAAAAGGACGGGAGCAATCCACGCTGACACCGGGTCGCCGTTTATCAGCACGACAACACCGGTTCGCTCAATCTCGCATTGCACGTCAGCGGCAATCTGCTCGTTCTCACTCATCAGCCTGCAGCGGCTTCAACAGTGATAGTGATGCGCGGAGACCCCAGCCGCAACTCTGCGGTGGTGGCCGCTGCGAGTTCGGAGCGGAAGGCACCACCGACAGCGGTGTTGTCTGTTGAGGTGGTGGTCAGGTATTTGTTTGTTGCATCCCAGTAGAGCACACACCCCTGAGCAAAGGGCTCAGTGGCCTTTTTTGCCAGGGTCCATACTCCTGTGAGTGCCACACTGCCCGTCTCGTCGTCGGCGATATCAACCAGAGCCACTCCGCCGCCGAAGGCCGTGAGGGGGACAAAATCACCGCTCGCAATATCCGACCCGGTGCCGTTTGTGTAGGGGATGACATCTCCCTGCTGTATAAGATTTGTAGCCATTTGTTTTTCCTGTGTTGCCGCCTCCCATGTTCTTGGGAGGCGGTATTTATTTTTTTTAGCTGCGTTTTAGCCTGTTACGGCTGTTGCTTCTTTCCCTGCGTTTTTCCGGATACCAACCCAGTCAGAGAGCCCGGCACCAAAGTCATGCCGCACCTTGATCTTCAACCCGTCAGAGTCAAAGTCCGTGGCGGAGTCAACAAAAGGAGCCTCTTCGCCCTGCAGGTACGACACCTCAATGACGGGTGCCTGCCCGGGATGCGCCAGCAGGTACCAGGCATCTGCGTCGGCATTATCAAGATGCGGATCACAGATCGGTGTCAGGCGTCCTGCCCAGGGATTGATGACCCCTGCAGAGTAATCGGCTGTCGGCAGGGACGCAGAGCGCAGGATGATATCTGCAGCTGTTTCCATTGTTACCGGGGCCAGCAAAAAGGCGGCCTGAATATCAAGCATCTCTCCCCCCATCCCTTTCTGCATCCGCATCCCTGCGCGACCCAGTGCCAGGCTGTCGGAGTTGATGGAATCCGGAGACGTCTCCAGGTTATTGTGATCGACGTGGAACAGCGCCTTGCTGTCACTCATCGTCGGGTTGGATGTGATCAGACCATAGACGGCGTCTGCTTCCATGCGTCTGGCGGCAACACCGAAGGCGGAGGGGATGCGGGACATCGCGTTGAGATCGTCATTGATCAACATCTCACGGGTGATGTTAATGGCCAGTCCTTTAGTGATGACGCGGTACTTTTCACCGGCCTCCGAAAAGCTTGCCTGCTGATATTCCCCGCGCTCGTTCAGCCCCTGCAAATCTGGAGAACCGGAGAAGCGGAGCGGGTAGATATCGCGGAAGTCCACCGCCGGGGTGATGGAGACAAAAGGCATCCACGTCTGCGGCCACTCTGCATAGCTTGCCTGCAGGCGACGGTTGACAACATCCCCGAAGATCAGCGGCAAATCACTGGTACTCATTCCCCCGGCAAAGGCGCGGGTGGCCAGCTGCAGGCGGGAGAGGCCACGGGTATTTTCGCCATGTGCCTCAAGATGCTGGCGGACCATCTCCATTATCGTCGCACCGCGCAGGTCAGTCGCACCGGCGGCAGGCTTCTCGACGGGGATACCCAGACGCATACAGATCGCGTCAGTCATCGCCGAGCGGATTTTTTCCCGGCCATCGGTGCCAACCTGTGCGGAGTGAGCACCCACACCGAAGGGGGCGGAGCGCTGTTTGAGGCTGTCAAGGATCTGGCGGGCCGCCTGATCGGGAGTGCAGTCCGGGTTGTCAACGAGTTTTGCACGGACGGAGCCGTCAACGCCACCGGCGGCAGCGATGATCTCATCGATCTCACGCACCCGGGTGATCTCTGCAGTGTGCATTGCCCGCACCTGCTCGCGGACCTGGTCGGCAATACCTGTGCGCTGCTCAGACTCGGCAGGTGAGGCTGCAGAATCAGCTGCAGTATCGGCTGCTGTGTCGGTTGCAGTATCGGTTCCCTTGTCGGGCGGGGCGCCAGTTTCACTGCGAGTCTGCGGCCGGGTCCCCGGCTCAATGTTCAGCTCCACGCCGTCGGAGCGCAGCTGGTCGTACAGGGCCCATGCGTCAGTATTAGTTGCGCCCTTGCTCAGGCCGTTCTTTTCTAAAAATGCTCGTAATTTGGGATTCATCGTGTTTCCTGTGTGTTATGCAGCAGAGACCTTCGCGAGGCTGTCTGCTCCTATGGGTGTGAGGGAAAATTCTTTTAAGTGCCATTCGTAGCTCACGCGGATCGGGCCTTCAAAGGTGCGGCCACTGACTGCTGCGGTTTCGCCGTCGGGGATAAAAAGAGACTTAGTGACGACATAGCCAACACTGCCGTCAGTGAGATGGCGTTCTTTCACCTTTGTTTCAGTGCGCTGGCTTTTCTCATCGCTACAGAAGTGGACAATGCCAGTGACTGCGGGAAAGTCCCCGGCCATTGACTGCGCAAAGCCGTCAACATGCCCGAGGATATCATCCACCGACCATTGGCTGTGGCTGTCGAGCAGTGGGACCAGACCGGAAGCAGGTGCCTGCATGCCATCAGCAAGCAGAACCTCTTCCACAATCTCATCCAGTCCCCAATCGTAGACCCGCGTTGGAGCCTCCGTGGTCAATGTCCACACCATCTCGCCGTTCTCGGCATCTTCCGGAGGCGTAATGGGGAGTGCTGCCCGCTGCTGGTACGGGCTTCTTTTTTTTCTTTCAAACATTATTGGCCTCCTGGCCTGATTCTATTTTCAATCGTGCTGCCCGAACTTCTGCCAGCCGCGTCAATTTCAGCTCCTCTTCAATGAGGGTTTCAACGTTCATGTCAAAATCTTCCCCGTGCTGAGCGGACTGTTTGGCGTGTGTGCTCAGGCCCATGCCGATCAGTTTTTCACTGGCAGTGGCGTCGTTGGTCGGATCAACCCACGACCAGCCAGGGAAACCCGTCTCTACTGCCTCATGCCAGAGCAGCGGGTTTTTAAAGTATCCGGGCAGTGGAGAGGGAGCAGTCCCTGCCAGCATGTCGGCGGCGATATACCAGGCGTACACGTCGCGGCAAAACTGCTCATCAAGCACGTTCTGCTGGCCGCGATACCCGAGGCGTTCTTCCAGCGCTCCGGATCTGGCCGAGGCGTAGGAGCTGTCTGTGTAGTTGTTGGCAAAACCCTCAAACGACATACCTAAACCGGCAGACTGCCAGCGCTGGGAGTCCTTGACGAAGGGCTCATACTGGCTGCCAGGGTGCGCGGTGGGAGTAAACTGCAGCTCTGTGCCCGAAGGCAATTTCTGGATCATGGGGGAACTAATCTCAGTGGGTGCATCTGTTGCGCCGGTCTTCGCTGCCGTCGGCGTTGCCTGCCCACCAAGAGGCATACCCTGCCCAAGCTGAAAGGCGGGGAAGGTGGAGCGGAGAAAAGCGCCAAATATCGTCTGGATGCGGGCTTCGTCCATGGTGATGTGCCGGAAATCCTCCATGCGATATGCTTCCATAACCACTGCCGCCAGCCAGGCGATGCCGGAAAATTGGCTTATCCGGCGACGGTCCCAGACGTGGATGATGTCTGCGGCAGGGATCTTCCGAGTCTTCAGGGTTGTCCACGCGACCCAGTCACCGGGATGATGAGAAAGAAAGTGGTAGGTGACCGGGCGGCCGTTGCTGTTATACTCAATACCCTTGCGTGCGAGATTGCCGTTTGCCTGCGGGCCGTCGACGGTGGGATCGAGCATATCCGACTCCAGCAATTCCAGACGAAGGGGATTGACACCTGGAATGCTGAAGTCGAAACAGCGGTGGGCAAAACACTGGCCGTCAGACCAGAGGTGGCGAAGGACAAGGCGTTGTACGCCTTTCCACGTATCGTGGCCGGTGCTTTCGCAGTAGCGACGCCAGCGGCGGAAGGATTCCTGCCACTTGGCGTTGGCTGCTGCATCGATAACGCCAGCGGAAGTTTTAAATTTAAATTTTGGATTGATGCCGTTGCGGACGACGTTCTGGCAGATACGCTCAATGGCCCCGGAGATCAGGGGATTATTTTCCACCTGGTCCCTGCAGCGTGCCGTGATCAGCGGCCATGCCTTGCGGATGTCGGAGTCTGCAGAGGTCAGGCGGGGAGTGAAGTTGCGGTCGGCATCGCGGAGAGAGCCTGCCGTGTACGACCGGTAAAACTCCCGGCCCGCTTTATACCGTGCAGCAGCAACGGGGGAGACAAGAGAGATCACCTGCCCGATCAGGGCGGTGGTTGCTCTGTATATTTTCACGCCCGCCATACTATCTCCGACCTCCGAAGGCAAAGGCCTGAGCGTAGTATCCGCCGTTGTCTGCGGAGGGGGAACAGACCGCGATCTCAGCTTCGACGCGACGAAGTTGAGAATAGAGAGCGGCGAGGTCGCCCCGGCTATAGCTCATGCCGTCAGGTGAGGACCAGGACTGGCTGCCGCCCTCTATAGCTGTGATAGCATCGAGGAGGGACGTTTTTCGTTCTTGAAGTTCTGTTATTGTCATGCGCGAAGTATCGCATGTTTTATGGATGGAGGGGAGGGAGGGGTTACCAGCGCTGGTAAATTACCAGGATTTGTGGAGCTTTGGGAAGGAATTGGGGAGACGGGAGACGGGAGAAGGGAAAAGACAAAGCCCTGACTTCAGGAGTTGGAGTCAGGGCTGTGGTTGGTTCCGTTTTGGAACGTACCACCTCATAGATCAAAAAATGGTATTTTAGTGATACGTCTCCACAACCCATTCCAGAAAGTCCTCTTTTAACTCGTCATCCCACCAGCCGTCAGTATAGACATCACCGTTTCCGGCGATACTGCTCAGGATGATGTTGCTGTATTCGGAGACAACAGCCTCTGGCATGACGCCGTTTTGTTTACATCCTGCAACAAAGTCCAATATCTTATCGTTGAGTTCTTTGCTCATGTTCTTATCCTTTTTGAATCCCCGGCAACTCACGAGGAATCCTTGTCAGTTGCTGGATTGCCTCCGCCTCAGCAGGCAGGCCAGCAACAGTATCGCTGTGAGGGGGACTTTACGCCGCCCCTGCATCCACCCCTCAACAGTGCGTTTTGAGACACCGAGGTGATCAGCCAGATCCTGCACTGACCAGCCCTGCTCTTTACAGATTTTCTTCAGGGCTTCTGGCGGGGAGACCTCTTTCTCTTCCCCCGCAACGCTCTCTGTAAACGTTGCGGGGGTGGTGGCTGTTTGGATGGTGATCATGTCCTCTCCTTTAATTTTAATCATCTAAAATTTTTACAAGTTTAAGCTCACTTTCACGGCCCATCATTGGAACTATCGTTACGGGTCCTTGCTCGTCGGAGTCGTCGCATCCTTCATATCCCATTAAAACAGCACATTCTCCACGTTGGCCCTGTAACCACCAGGAAAGATCTGCTGTGCAATTCTCGCAATCCCACTCATTTTCTTTTCCCTGCAAAAGTCGTTCTGCAAAGATTTCGTCACACTCAAAATTCCGTGCGATACCTTCAACGATTTTCTCATCGTAAAGTTCCCATGCTTCAATTGTCTCGACCTCTTCCATCTCAAAAACATAAATCGATGCGTTTGATGTAAAATAAGCCTCTTCTGAAAAAAATAGGCATGAACCAGCAATTCCCCACCTGTCAATTTTAATTTCTTTATTCGGGCTTGTGTGAAACATGTTATTCTCCTTTTATTTTCCAGTCGGGGCCAATCCCCTCATCCTTTATGTCTATATATTACGCCAATAGCGTAAATTCCGCAAGAGGAAAATACGCTATTGGCGTAAAAAGATGAAGAAAAAACAACCCTGATTATCTCGGGATATATCCACCCCAGGAAAACCTTTTATCCGGGACACGGGAAGAACATGTTATGGGGCTTGCAGTATCCGGCCAAGCCGCAGTATGTGTACCGCCTCGCCTTCTGGTGCGCCCCATTCAGTAATCCCCAGTCCGCCCAGGTGTTCGCGCAACTCAACCAACATTGTGGGCGAGGCTGGGCTGTAACCATTACGAAACTGGATCGCGTCAAATTTCTTATTGTTCAACCTGCGGTTCCAGTACGGCTTTATCTCTCGGTATTCTTCACGCTTCTCGCCGCTGGCTATCATGTCAAACCACTGCTTTTTAAGCGTAAGGTGTAGCACTTCCATAGTTCGCCCCATAACAATGCAATTAAATCCGACTCCGCTTCGCTCCGCGTTTTATCGCGGGGTTATAGGCCCAAGCGGGGGCCAGGCAGGAGAGACAGGAGGATGCGCAGCGATGGGAGCCGAAGCCCTAACCAACTGCACGTCCAGCAGGTTTTTAAGATGCTGAGCAAGGAAATCTTTTTCGCTGCCTGTCTCCGCGCAATCCCTTATCATCTCTTCAGTTTTAACAATCATCTCTTGCAGCTCGGCGTGAGTCACGTCGTATTCTTGTTTGTTCATTGGTTTCTTGAGCCTCCGTGGCGGGTTTGTGGGTGGTTTTGGTGTTGGCGGGGGGCCGCCTGCAAATATCCTCTGCCAAGATCCTTTTTGGTGGAGGAATTGGTGGCGGTGGTGGGCCCGATGTTTTTTTATCTCTGCTCTCGTTTTCTCCCATCTCATCCTCTCCTGTTTTTAGAATCTCCGTCACGAAGGGACCCCTGGCCGTTGCTTTTTCCCGTCTCCTGTCTCCCTTCTCCCTGATCTCCATCAAGCAAAAGCTTCCACCCCCGAGGAACATCATATTTTCCCTTGTTCATCCAGGCCAACTCCCCTTCTTTGTAAGGCCACAGCTCGAAGGGGTCCTCCCCGCACATCTGTTTATGATCAGTGCTGTACTTGCAAAAGCCCATCTCTCTGGCCCGCCGAGAGAGATAACTCGGAGAGACGCCGATATCCTTCGCAATCGCCACCAGCGTCCGGGTCCCGTATTCGTCAAGCACCTTCTGCCTTTCGGCAGCCGTAAACTCTCTTTTAATGCCCCCCATCACTCCCCCTCCGCATATTTGCCAAGCAACCCGGCAATGATCCTCTCGGCATCGTTTTGGATTTTAATCGCAGGGTGGGGGATAATAAGCCCACCTATATTCCGCACCACAATCCCCTCCTCCAAAACACGGGCTTTTGCTTCGCTGGCAATTTGATACTGCCCGACAATAATATTAACAATGCCCATTGGAGTAGAGTCCCTGACCTGCATAATAATGTCGTCTTCAACGTCCTTACTCCCCGACAGTGTGGGTGTATCCTGGCTCATGCAATCCTCCCTGATCTATATAGTTAGCGGCCACCTGTTTAAATTTTTCACCTTCCCTCACCCCCGTAAAATCCCTGTATGAAACCACAGAGTGCGCCGAGGAAAATATCTTTTTCAGCGCATCAACACCGGAGGCCTCAGCCATATTCCCAACCAGATACGACTCAATTCTTCTGTTCGCCGACAAATTCGCCGACGTAAAAATGATTATCTCGTCATCCACCAGCGCAAACTTCGCGTGTGTTTTCGTCGCAACAAAATAAAAATTTGGCAGGGTATCGCTCATGTCGACAACGATCTGGTATGCCTTTGGGTTGAGCTGCGCATGAGAGACATCCGCCACCAGCATCATAAAATCAAAGGCGCTGAGCACCTTCCGCACCTGCTCAACCCCAAACCCATACGAAGCAACAAGACACTTCTTTCTCGGGGTTTTTTGCTGCAGGATAATGTCCGCAAAGGACCGTGCGGAACCATCAACAAAAAAGCACTCCATTCACTCCACCTCCACAGATTTCACTGAGATTCCCATCTGGTGCAGTGGGCAGCCTGCAACCCCGCAGTGATGGTATCTGATACGTGTTGTCCCTTCCCACGGCATCGTCTTGTAGATCCGTGTTCGCACTCCACACCACGGGCAGGGGGCTCCATATTTTGACGTGTAGGTAACGCCATTTTTTGCTGACTGTGTCGCAAGGACCAGCGCAGCGGATAGTGCCGACGGCATGCCAACTCCTCCTCTTCCTGTTCTCCTGTCGGATATGGCAGGCATTATTCAACCTCGTTTGACATCCACTTCAGGCCCATGATATCTGCGGCCACCTGACCCTCAACAACACAGTCCCAGTAGTGATTTGCTTTGTTCAGCGGACAGTCCCACAACCTGCGCTCATTGACGTACTCCGCACACAACTGCTCGGCGTAGGCCTCATCCGTATCAGCGTGAAACAAAAAGGCCCCGGGGTCATCCGGCTTTATCTGCAGCTTCCCGGCGAGCTGATCTTTGTAATGATGCGTGTCACAGATATAGAGATCGACCCCGCCGGGGATCGGCACCTTCGTGCCCGGGTACCGGTCAATGACACTCTTGGTATAGGGTTGCGCACGACGTCCAGACGCTCCCTTATACGCCGCCACCTGCTGTGGGTGCTGGCGGGCGAAGTCGTACACCTCGCTGGCACGGTGACCACCGGAGTCGATAACCGCCAGCAGGATGGGATAGTACAAACCATCTACATCCTGATACGGCGTCTCCCACAGCACTGTTGACAGGGCTGCCAGAGACTCAATAAAACCATAGCGCACACCCCAGCTCGGCTGCGTCATCCCCCATCCATAGGCTCGGATGTCGAAGAAGAAGCCGTTGTCCTGTGTATCGACTCCGGCAAGCAGGCAGGAGGTCAGGCCGTTCCCTGGGACCAGCCCCTCAGGGCGGTCGTCCCTGCGCATGAGGATGTTGTCTATTTTGCGTCCCTGTCGATAGGGGATATGCGCGACAGCCCGGATCTGGTTGTCATAGTAGTGTGCAGCAACCGGATCTTTTGTTGCGCGGAGTTTTGCCGCAGCAATCTCGCTGTGGGTGAAGAGTGGTGAGATCCACGCCGGAGAGGTAAATGCGATACTGACCGGGTGATCCTCCGCCAACACCTTTTCCAAGGGGCGGGGATTATCCTTCGGCGAGCCGTCGGCATTGGTCTCATACCAGACACCCTGCTGGCAGGACTTGATCCGTGTGCGGTCATCAACGAGGACGCCGCAGCAGGGGAACAGGAAGCGGGCGAGATCCTTCTTCACAATCTCCTCCGGATCACGATGCTCCCCGAACCGGATGTTGTTGTCAGAGACAAACTGCATCGTGCCGCACTCCGGGCAGGGCAGGTAGTACTCAAACTTTGCATCTGCCTTCTGCCACATTTTAGTGATAGGTCCGGCAGGGTCACTGGGCGTCGAACTCATAAACGCCTTGCCGTTGGTTATGTATGCCCGGAAGCGCTCCAGGGCGAGGCTGAGAGTATCCGCCTCTTTCTTGTCAAGCTGCCGCACCCACTTGTCGAGCTCCTCCAAAAAAAGATACCGGCAGGAGACGTTGCCCAAAGTGGTTACCGACCCCGACCAGGCCAGATAAACAAGCGCTGTCTGCAACTTGATGCGCATCGACGACACATCGTCAGAGACTCCCGTCAGCAGGGAGCGCAGGCGGGGTGATCGGGTGAAGACCGGGGAGAGATAATCCCGGAATCGATCCTTGCCCGTCTCTCTGTCAGGGTAGCAGACAAATACCGGGCCCGGGTCCATGTCCGCAGTCCATGCCAGCAGGGTCTCATTACCTGCAGAGCTCCCCGACTGCGGCACCTTTTTGTTGGTGACGTAGCGCACTCCGGGGAAGACAGACGCATCGAGGATACCGCGCATGTGCGGCATAAAGGTGTTGTCCCACCGCGAACCCTCCAGCGGGCCATAGGTCACGACTCTGTTGAGAGGTGCCCATTTGCTCGGTGAGAGGAATTCCTTCTTGCGGAAAAAACGCCTCTCCCCGGCTGTCGGCCGGAACGTGATCCGGATCCTGCTGGTGCGGTGCCGATAGCTCTCAGGGAGATAGTCGGGGGCCGTGCGCAGGATGACCCGTCTCTTTTTTTTGATGTTGGTTTGGGGAGTTATCATGTCTGCCTGTATTGTCAAAACGGAACATCATCCCCGATACCGTCCTCCGGATACTTCATCGGCGGAGGCGGGGCAGGGAAGCCTTCGGGGCGGGGGGCCGCTTCCCGCGGGCTGAGATCCTTCAGAACCTCGGCAATAACATCAGTGCTGTATCTCTCAACGCCTGATTTATCCGTCCACTTCCGAGTCTGCAGGCGGCCCTCAACATAGACACGGCCGCCTTTGTGCAGATACTTCCCGGCAAACTCTCCCGACTTTCCCCAGACAACCACGCGGTGCCATTCCGTTTCCGGGAGTCACTCGCCACTGGCCTTGTTCTTAACATTGCGACTGGTGGCCACGCTGAGGTTGGCGACGGCGGTGGCGTTCGCGGTGTAGCGCATCTCCGGATTCGATCCGAGGTTGCCGACAAGAATGACTTTATTGATCATGGTGTGACTCCAGTGTTATAAGACGTACTGCCAGTCCTTTCAGACAGGCTGAAAATGACTCGTTATCGTGACATATATATGCAGCGGCAATTCCCGCCAGGGATCCATCTGAGCAGAGAGAAAGACCTTCAGGGGTGCGCTCGACTTCTCCGAAGGCGGGCCTTTTATCCTCCGCCTCCTTCGCCATCTCTTTGGTGTTCACCGCCACCAGTGCGGCAAGGTCCGCGACCTCATCCTCCAGCCGCTGGCGTTCCGCCTGCAGAAAGTCGAGATACCCGCCAAGCGGTGCATCTCTCCCCAGAACAGAAAAATCCTTGTTTTCACGGGCCAGAAAATCAATGAACTGTTCCCGTCTCTCTGCCTCTTTTTTGAGTTTTATATTTTGTGCGGACTCCTCCGCCTCCCCTGCTGGCAAAGGAGAAGATCCGAAAAACTCGGTGAACTCCTCAATAACCAGATCCTTGTGCTTATGAATCTCACTGCGCCGCAAACTGCAGGCGGTGCAGACATCCTTGCCGTAAGATGCTGTCAGCGGTCGTCCCTCTTTCCTGCAAACCTCGCATACACCGATTGCCTTCACTTTCATTTTTTCCTCACCTGCTTTTGTTTTTTCAGTTGCCTGCGCCACAAACAAGTCGTTGTTTTTTGCGATATCTCTGTCAGAGAGTCTGATCCCTGTCCACCTGCCGTATTTCAACGGGGACTCTACAACTTCCGGGGCTGGAGTTCCGAGCGGGTCCGGCCTGTTGATAAAGTCAATATCCTCATACATTTCAAACTCCTCATGCAGTGTTTGCTATTCGTTTGCTTCGAGGATCACGTCAAACTCTGCGTCAACGGCAAAGTCTGCCATCCTCTGCTCTGCAATACGTGAGAGCGCAGCAACCAGCTCTGCAGCCCTCTTCTGGTTTCCCTCGACGGTGTCGATCAGATCCGGCACCGCCGCCTGGAAGCTGTGATTAAGATGCGCCATAAAGGTGATCGACCGGGCAACGATGGCCTGCTCGAAGTCTTCGCGGGGGACAAACATCCCCTTTTTGCGGGAGAGGTCAAAGGTCTCTTTTTCCAGCAGGACCTTCTCCTTTTTCAGGGAGACCTCCAGCTTCTCCTTGCGCATGGTGCGCTCACGGTCAGACTCGACTTCATCGCTGTCAGCACGCTTGAGGTTCATCTTTGCGTAGGAGATGACATCGTCGAGGTGGTACACTCCATGCCTGCCCTTGAGCAACAGCCGATCTTTACAGTGCTTGTAAAACTGGGAACGGCCGATCAGGTATTCCCCTTTCTCCTGCAGCCACTCCCAGACGGCTTTTTTTGTAGGGAAGGTCGCAGGGTCGTCTTCGTGAGCGGTGGTGTCGTCAGCGATAGTCAAAGATCACCTCCCCGTCTCCTGATCCGTGGATGAAGGGGACGGCTGTTGTGGGGATTCTCCACCAGCGGGGATGGGCGGGAAGACAGTCTGTTTCCGCGAAATTTTGACACCATCCAGAGACATCCACACAGGGAAACAGGTTTATCGGGCTGAGGAGACAATAGAGGATATCCAGCTCCATGCCACAGCGGATCTGGCTGCGGTTGGTGCAATTCAGGCACCGTGCACCAGACGGCTTTCCCGCGTTGTCCGCCTCTTCCGGGCTGAGGTAATTGATCTTCCAGCGGGCTTTTTCTGCAGGAGTTCCTGCTTTATCTGCTTTCATGATTTCTCCGCCGCGACTTGAACCGCATATTGCATATTGTGCAGGCAGGAGGAAAAGGTCTGGCCATCCTGACGGATATAGGCGAGGGAGAGGGTGAGGAGATCTTCTTCCAGATCCTGCAGGTTGGGAGACGAGAGGCAGGGGGCAGCCTTGCTGCGGATCTGCAGTTGGTCCTGCAAGTGCCGGCGGTCAATCTGCAGTGCCTCTGCGTAATTCGACAGCTGTGAATACGCAAATTCCATTTTGGTTTTCTCCCCCGAAGTACCAGCCCCTTGCCTCATAAGAAATCGTCTATCACTGATCAACCCTTCAACGTAGGTGGACAACCCGTCGTACCCCGCGTCAAGCGTGGCATACTTGTCAGTAAGATCTTTATATTTTTTCAAATCCTCCGCCCGCAAAGCTTTATTCGTCTCTAAACGTTCCTGCAGCTTTGCAACAGTAGCCTCACTCCCGGATGGCAGCTCACCGTGGAACTCTTCGTACATCCGCTCCACCCGGTGGGGGTGGTTCTTGATTATAGATCTGACCTGACGGCATGCGCTGCAGCAGCGTTTGCCCAGATAAGACCGAACCCTCTTCCCTTCCGATCCACACACGTCGCACGTTCCCAGTTCATCCCTTGCCATGGTATCCACCTGTTTTGGTTGTCGTTTTGCGGCCACCTGCATGAGCATGGCCAACCTGTTGTTTTTTGCGATCTCTCTGTCAGAGGTGGTGACTCCGCACCACCTCTTGTGTTTTTTTGTCTTATCCACCACAAACCTCTTTACACTCCATGCAAGACCGTCCGGCCCGGATATACCCGCCGAGCACCTCTTTGATATCAAGCACAGCATCCGTTGCCTGCCTGATCTGCACCTCATCCTTCGTTCCAGACAGCGCCGTCTTCAACCGCTCCATCTCGTTTTCCGTAAACACCGCCGTCCCGCT
Organism: Kiritimatiellia bacterium; assembly: GCA_041673345.1. Classification (GTDB taxonomy): domain Bacteria; phylum Verrucomicrobiota; class Kiritimatiellia; order RFP12; family UBA1067; genus M55B167. The sequence goes on along the minus strand of JBAYXX010000055.1, from coordinate 3,586 downwards.
GGCGGCGATCTCGCCCCACTCGTCGCGATCTTCCGTGAGATAGAAGACACGGCCGCTCTTCAGTGTTACTGAGCTGCAGTCGAAGACCTGCACGGGGGGAAGGGGTTCGGCGATTTCCTGCTCTTCTTCAACAACCGACTCCCCCTCCAGAGCAGCTCCAATCCATGCAGCAAGATCGACCCCGAGAGCGAAGGCCTCCCCTGCATCTTTCCCCACCGGCACCGGCCAGCGGACGTACTGCGGATAGTTCTGCTCCCACCAGGCACCTGCTGCTGCTCCCGGACTCTCCATCTCGCCCGTCACCGTATTGACTCTCGGCGTATCGTAGTCCAGCGCACCTATAATAAGAGAGGCATGAGACAGAGCCTCCGCCGTCGCCGTGTCCGGCTTCATCCCCGTCGTCCCCAGAGCAATGTGCCCGACAGCCGGGGAGATGTTGCGGGTGGCCCATGCTGCAGCGATGGCATCAAGCTCAGCCTCCTGCAGCGTAAACCGGCGGGCAGAGGAAGTGTCGAGCCAGCAGGTGCGCCTGGACCCCTTCACATAGTGATATTTTTTGTGCGGGTTGTTGGCGTCAGGGGCCACCATGCGGATAGTGATGCGCTGGATCTCGCCATTTTCAGCGATATACGGGAAGACAATCCCCGCAGGCAGGACCAGCATCCTCTCTCTGCCATTTTTCTTCATCTCTTTGCGCAGTCCCCAGCTCGACCACGGCCGGAAAGTCGGCTGATATTCCCTGCCCCGGATGGTGTTCCCCGCGTGGAATCCGATGCGATACCTCCGGACGGCCCCTTCCGGGATACCACGGGCAGCCAGCCAGAAGAGAGCGGAAGGGCGGTCGAGGATGGCGGCCTCACAGGCGGTGATGAACTTCTCACACTTCTCACGCCACAGCTCGGGGCTCTCGACCTCCTCCGAATGAGCCTTGTCGTCGGGGACAGAAGCCACCTTTATCCTGCGAGGGAGGGAGGGCACCTTCGCGCTGGGCCTGTTTGATGGCTTTATCCCGAGATACTCTTTTGCTCCCACAAAACTCATCCCCCGTACGTGCCGAAGATATTCGATGGTGTCTCCGCCCTTCAGGCAGCCCTTGCACCCTGCTGCAGACCGCCCGCAATGCCATGACCCTTCCCCTCCGTTCTGATCCGGCCACACCCCGAAGCGATCCTTTCCCCCGCATACCGGGCACGGCCCCCGGAACTCTCTCCCTCCAGAGACAGAGAGGAGGGAGGTGCCAGGGTTCGTGTGGGCAAGATCTTCGATGTAGAGGTCGATGACGTTCATGGTATCCTCACGGGAGGTTTGTTTTTAAGTAACTGGTTGATTTTGTTTAACTTCTTGAAACTCTCTTTTCTTTCTCCCGTTTCCTCCCGTGTTTCTCCCGTTCTTTTTCCTTTATTATTCTATATACTTAGAGAGGTTTACGGGAGGACGGGAGGAAGACCGCTACAACTTTGTATTACAAAAAAAACTTTCTGCTCCTTCTTCCAGCTTCTTCCCTCGCGCGTCACGCGGGATATATGTGTTTCTTTCTCCCGTTCTCCCGTTGGATGGTCTAACATATTGAAGTATCGATACATATTGAACGGGAGGAACACGGGAGGTTACGGGAGCACGGGAGCTTATTGCTGTTCATAGGCGTCCCCCACGATCTTTCCGGCGTCAAGCATCAGCCCACGAAAATGCGCAGTAGAGTTTTTATACTTTTCAAACTTGTCTTCCAGCAGGGCTGAGAAGCGCCTGTTTGATATTGGACGGGAGGGGTTGTTGTCTGCCCACCACACCTTGTATCTGTTGTACAGTGCAGAGAGCGCAGAGTTGCAGTTAGGGTTGTCAATGTCGACAAAGCAGTTCTCGTCGAGAAACGATTGCAGGATGTCTTCGCTGGCCCGGTACTGCTCCAGAAACTTGATGACCTCTGCCGGTGGTGATGTCGACCCGGCTTCCTGCCATGCCAGGCAATAGCGGACAAGGCTGGCGAGGATGCCGGGATGTTCTGCTGCCAGCTTATCGCGCAGCGCGGTGTCGGCGTGCCGCTGGAACTCCTGCAGTGGCCGGGCTGTCTCGTTACCCTCCTCGTCGATCTTCTTCTGCCTGATGACAAAAGAGAGGGTGAGTTCGAGGGGACGCATCCGCTCCCAGAAGGCGCCGTCATTTGCACTGGCGTGTGGCAGGTGGTTCGAGAGGAGAAAGAGGGTGAGGGCGGGGGTGAAGGTGATATTCTTTTCATGGAGCTGGCGGGCAGTGATGGAGTCTCCGCCGGTGATCGCCTTCAGGGTCCCGACTGCGTAATCCCTGTTGTCGTCCGGCTCGACGCCCCAGACAATCCGTTTCCCCTGCATCGACACCAGTGTTGGTGAGGCCTGATCGCTGCGACTGCCACCAAAGCCCTGCCGGAGAAAGAACTCTACGGGAATTGCTCCGGTGATTTCCGGACCGAGCACCCTTGCGATAGTCTCCAGCAGGGTGGTCTTGCCGTTGCGTCCGTGCTTGCCATAGAGAAGAAAAAAGTCTGGTTCCAGCTGCTGGCCGACAATGGCCATGCCGAGGATCCGCTTGATGTAGTTGATCATGTCAAGGTTGCCGGCGAAGATGTCAAAGAGGAACGCTTCCCACGTTGGTGCCGGGGAATCGATGCCGTCCCAGTCAACAGGAGCATGAACAGAGCAGAAATCATCAGGGCTGCCGTCTCTGATATGTCCGGTGCGCAGGTCAATCACGCCGTTGTTCACCGGGAGGATCCAGCCGTTCTGGTTAAACTGATCACTGGTGCAGTGGATCTCTGTCTCTTTCAACACCGTACTGATAACATCAGCGCGGCCACCGGCAGAGAGCAGCCTTTTGATGCGGGTTTTGTATTCTCTCTGCATGGCCTCTGCAGGCTTCGGGTGGTCTTTCTCCTGCAGATATTCAATCTTCGGCAGGAGAACAGCTTCGTAGTACCGTTCGAATTCTGCGACCACTGCGGAGATTGCAGAGAACGCCTCTGCCCCGAGCGGGTCCACATCCCAGAAGTGCTCCTTAAAAAAGAGCCACTCCCCGGCGTTGACATCAAACCGATGCCGATCCCTGTTCAGCGCGACATACAGGCGGGCCTCTCCGACGTTGTTGGTGTCATAACAGGCACCAATAAAATCGAGGCTCAGCGCTTCCCGAGCTTTCAGAGTTTTCTTCTGCGGCATGGCAACGCGCTCTGCTTTGCACCTGATTGCCACCGCCGCTTTAATTTCTTTCTTATCCATGGTTTTTGCTTCCTTTCATTCTGTACAGAGTGCTTTTGCCGACCTGTCCTCGTAGCGCCCTGGCGATTTTCATCACATCAACTTTTTGCCGGAGAAGACTTGTCACGATGTCAAGCATCATCTCCCTGTGGAGATCGATGTGGAACTGGCGACCGCAGCTTTTGCAGTACCACCGCTGCAATCCATTCGCCGTTTTCCCACGCCTCCACAAGTCCTGACCGTCACAGAAAGGACACGAGGGGAGATCTTCTTTTTCAATCATGAGATCCTCCTTTTGATTTTCCGATTTTCCGCACCTTCCAGGATTTTAAACGCGCACGCTTTTCGGGCTCCTTTGTGCC
>JBAYXX010000054.1:0-28484 GCA_041673345.1 Kiritimatiellia bacterium | reverse complement strand
CAGGTGGGGAATGACGGTGTCTCCTTTGTGAAAGGGATGCGGATGTTGGCTGGGGTTTCGCTGAGTGCCAATGACGACACCATGGTTTCGGAGAGCGTTGCGGGGTGGATGGATGTGACGGCAGGGGAGCAGCTGCGGAAGGTGCTGGAACAGCTGCGTGATCCAGGTAAGATTGAGGTGGCGCATGGGGCAGGAAATTTGCAGGCAACGCTGCGGCATTATCAGCGGGATGGGGTTGAGTGGCTTCGCTTCCTGAGTGAGCTGGGGCTGGGTGCGTGTCTGGCGGATGACATGGGACTGGGCAAGACGATTCAGGTGCTGGCATTGCTGCTACATTATCAGTCGAGGGGCGACGCTCCGCAGCCATCGCTGCTGGTGGTGCCGGCCTCGTTGCTGAAAAACTGGAGTTTGGAGGCGCAGCGTTTTGCCCCGTCGTTGCGGTTAGTTTTTGTGCATCCAACGTCATTACCGCGCGACGAACTGGCGGCGGCGGCAGCCGACCCTAAGCGGGCGTTCCAGGGTGTTGATCTGGTGGTAACAACCTATGCGATGGTTTATCGTCAGGGCTGGCTGACGGAGGTGAATTGGAAGTTGCTGGTTTTAGATGAAGCGCAGGCTATCAAAAACCCGTCAACGAATCAGAGCAAATCAGTAAAGAAACTGCGTGCGGAGTCGCGAATTGCGCTGACCGGAACGCCGATTGAGAACCGGTTGGGAGATTTGTGGTCGTTGTTTGATTTTCTTAATCCCGGGTTACTGGGTTCAGCGGCGGCATTTCGCGGTTTTATCAAAAACATGGGGAGTAATGGGGCAGGGCAGTTTGCCGCGTTGCAGAAGCTGGTGCGTCCCTATATTTTGCGGAGGTTGAAGACAGATCGTACAATTATCAGCGACCTGCCGGATAAGGTGGAGAGTGCGTGTTACTGCTCATTGACCAAGGTGCAGGTGAAGATGTACAGCCAGTGTGTAGAGCAGCTGGCGGAGGCGTTAGAGCATGCGAGCGGGATACAGCGTCGTGGATTGGTGTTGCAGTCGCTGATGCGGTTAAAGCAGACCTGCAACCATCCGAGTCAATTGAGCGGGGATGGCGAGTACAAGGCAGCGGCCAGTGGCAAGTTCTTGCGGCTGGAGGAGATCTGTGAGGAGATTGCTTCGCGTCAGGAGAAGGTGCTGATCTTCACGCAGTTCAGAGAGATCATCGAGCCGCTGGAAAAACATTTGGCTGGGATCTTTGGCCGTAGCGGGTTGGTGTTGCATGGTGGGACAGCGGTTAAGAACCGGCAGAAGCTGGTGGATGAATTTCAGATGGAGGATGGGCCGCCTTTTTTCATCCTTTCATTAAAGGCTGGTGGTACTGGTTTGAATTTGACGGCGGCTTCACATGTGATACACTTTGATCGTTGGTGGAATCCAGCGGTTGAGAATCAGGCGACTGACCGCGCTTTCAGGATTGGACAGAAAAAGAATGTGATGGTGCATAAGTTTGTTTCCAATGGGACTATAGAAGAGAAGATTGACGCGCTGATCCAAGAGAAGCAGGCGGTCGCGGAGCAGGTGCTGTCGGCTGCGGGTGAGATTAATTTGACGGAGCTGTCGAATGAGGAGATTTTGGAGTTGGTGGCGCTGAGCGGCTAGCGGCTTGCGGGGGGGTGTTATTGCAACCACAGAGTGGTTGCAACAGGAGGGTAAAAGGGCGGGGCGTGCGGCGGGCGGCAGAAGGGCGGATGTTATTGCAACCACAAAGTGGTTGCAACAGGAGGGTAAAAGGGAAGCGTGTGGCGGGCGGGTGAGGGGCGAGGGTTTTTGCAACCACAAAGTGGTTGCAACAGGAGAGTAAAAGGAAGAGAAGGTTTTTATGCGGTATGAACAGTGGCCAGCGTATGTGACGGTGGCTGAAAAAAAAGCAAAGGCGCAGCGGCAGATAAAGAAACTGTCGAAAAATATCAATGGTGTCAAGCCAGTTGAGATTGAGGGACGTACGATTGTCAACACTTTTTGGGGCAAGGCGTGGTGTAAACATCTGGAACAGTTTTCAGATTACTCCAACCGATTGCCACGCGGCAAGAGCTATGTGCGACATGGCGCGGTATGTCATTTAGAGATCAACGAGGGTGAGATTTTAGCGAAGGTCTGCGGCACATCGATGTATAACGTGAAGATAAAGATCACGCCGCTTGCGAAAAACAAGTGGAAAGAGATTAAAAGTAGGTGTACTGGTAAAATCGGTTCTTTGATTGAGCTGTTGCAGGGTAAGATCTCAAAAGATGTGATGGCTGTGGTGACAGACCCTGTAACAGGTCTGCTGCCTTTGAGTGGCCAGATTAAACTGGATTGCAGCTGCCCGGATTGGGCGGTGATGTGCAAGCATGTGGCAGCGGTACTCTACGGGATTGGCAACCGGCTGGATTACGAGCCGGAGCTGCTCTTTGTTTTGCGGGGGGTGGATGCCTCAGAGTTGATTGACGAGGGGCTAACGTTGAGTGCGACGGCCAAGGGCACCGGCGATGCGAGTTCGATAGCGGATGACCAGCTGCAAGGGCTGTTTGGTGATGACATTGAGCTGGAGTTGGAGGGTGGTGAGAGCAAGGTTGCCGAAGCGGAGGCGGTTTATGATGCGAGCGAGGAGGGCGAGGAGGGCGGCAGCGGGGAGCTTTGGCTGAACGGGGCGGAGGTGGCGGCAAAGCGAGCGGAGCTGGGGCTGTCGGTGGCGGAGTTTGCGAAGCAGCTGGGAGTGACGCCTGCTACGGTTTATCGCTGGGAGAAGGCGAAACGGCAGTTTAGGATGAAGGCGAAATACGCGGCTGCGCTGTTGGTTTGAACGGGGTGTTGTGCGTGGTGCGGGACGGTTATTGCAACCACGGAGTGGTTGCAACAGGAGGGTAAAAGGGGGTGCGCACGGCGGTTGCTTGAAGGGCGGCGGTTATTGCAACCACGGAGTGGTTGCAACAGGAGGGTAAAGGGTGGTGCGCCTTCGGCGTTGGTTTTGTGGTTGCAACAGAGGGTAAAGGGTGGTGCATAATGGGAAACAGAAAGCTGCGAAATTATGACTACAACGGCTCGGGTGTGGCGATGGTGACCCTCAAGACGCGGGCGGGGATGTGGCTGTGCCGCATCACCCAGGAAGCCTTTGCGCTGAGCGAGATTGGCAAGCTAGTGCAAAAGGAGCTGGGCGGCATCCATGACTACTACGAGGCGGTTAAGATTAGCCAGTACCAGATTATGCCGGATCACCTGCATGTTATGGTGCATGTGGTGCAGCGGCTGCCGGAGGAAGTGACGCTGCAACGGGTGATTCGCGGCTTTAAGATCGGGGTTGATCGGGAGTGCAGGGGGCTGTTCTGCAAGGAGAGCTTCCAGGTGTTTGAAAAGGGGATGCATGACAGGCTTGTTTTAAAGCGTGCGCACCTGGAACGCGAGGTGGCTTATATCCGCGACAACGTGAGGCGCTACCGCTTGCTCAAGGCGAACCCGGAGCTCTTTCGTAAGGCGAGAAGGGTGATGACTTTAACGGATGGAACGAAGCTCTGGGGTTTGGGGAAACTGTTTTTGCTGAAACATCCGCATCGGGTGCAGGTGCAGATTTCGCGGCGCGCAACGGAGGAGGAGTGGCATCGGATATCAGGGGATCTGGCTGATTACCTTGCACAGGGGTATGTTTTTGTTTCGCCGTTTATCTCGCCCTTCGAGCAGCGTGTACTGCATGAGGTGGCGGCGCACGGCGGACGGGCGATACGTCTGACGCACCGTTTTATGGGTGAGCACTATAAGCCGATGGGGCGGATGTTTGATCTCTGCTGTGAGGGGCGCCTCCTAGAGGTTTCGGTGGCGGGTGAGTTTGAGCGTTATGCGAAGCTGGATCGGGCGGCATGTCTGCGGCTGAATGAGGTTGTGGCGGTTATTGCGACCACACAGTGGTCGCAATCAGGAGGGTAAAAGGTGGTGCGCCTTCGGCACCGGGTTGGCGTAGTTTTTACACTCTTGTTGAGTTCACTTGGTGAACTCAAGAACAGGTGGTTTTAAAACGTTGGGCAATGAAGAGAGGCATAATGAAAAAAGCGAGTGAAATTAAAATTTCCACTAAATGGATGACCACAGACACGGAAGAGAGAGCACTTAGAAAAAAACGGGCGCTGTCGGAGACGATGAGCGTGCGACCACTTCAGAAAAGCCGCAAGGAGCTTTTTCAGAACTATGAGGTGCGTCGTACAGAGGGAGGTGAGGCGGCAAAGTATGTTGTGGAGTTGCGCTCTCTAGATAGCTTGATTAACAGCTGTACTTGTCCTGATTTTTTAAAAAACGGATTGGGAACTTGCAAACATATTGAGCGAGTGTTGGTTTCGGTTCGCTCTCCAAAACGCAGTGCCAGCCGGACATCTCCCGGCGTTGAGGTGTTCATGACGCGCGATCCATATGAACCCATCGTTATGATTGGTTCATTGCTCACCAAACAGTGGCAAAATAAATTGCAGAAGCTGATCGATGTTGAAGGGCGTATACGGCATTTAGACGCGGCGAACCTGTCGGCGGCGGTTGATCTTTGTGAAGAGTTGTCCGGTGCAGAAGATGTTACTGCCAGAGTTTCAGGGGAGGTGAAAGAGTTTTTAGAGAGCTTGCGGGCTAAAGAACGGCTCTCTGGTTTTGAGTCTCAGTTTAGGGAGGAGATGGTCAAGAATAAGGGTGCGTTGCCGTTCCTGAAGATGCCGCTCTATCCATATCAATTTGACGGTGTGCTGCATCTCGCTTTTAAAGGGCGGGCAATGCTTGCCGATGAGATGGGACTTGGCAAAACAGTGCAGGCTGTGGCAGCTGCGGCTATTATGCGTGAGGTGATGCAGGTTCAGCGTGTACTTGTGATTGCGCCTGCTTCCTTGAAAGCCGAGTGGGAGGATCAGATTCAGATTTTTACCGACTTAGATACTGAGGTGTTGTTTGGTTCGCGGCCTGAGCGACTGAAACGCTATCAGGAGTCAAAGGCATTTTTCTTGTTGGCCAATTACGAGCAAGTTCTGCGTGATTATCATGAGATCAATACCATTATGCGGCCAACGCTTGTGATTTTGGATGAAGCGCAGCGTATCAAGAACTGGAAGACCAAGACAGCGCGCGCCTTGAAAAAACTGGATAGCCGCTTCGCCTTTGTGCTAACCGGCACACCTTTGGAAAACAGGATTGATGAGCTTTATTCCCTGACCGAGTTTGTCGATCCAACAATCTTTGGCAGTCTTTTCAGGTTTAACCGCAAGTACTATAGATTCGACGATTCTGGAAAAATTGATGGAATGCAGAATCTTGATGATCTGCATGAAAACGTGAAGAAGGTGATGCTGCGCAGGCGTAAAGCCGATATCAGCGAGCAGCTACCGGAGCGCGTGGATAACACCTATTTTGTTAAAATGACACCAGAGCAGCGCAAGCGTTATGCGGAGCATGAGCTGACTGTTGCGGCTTTGGTTTCAGCCAGTAAACGGCGCCCTTTGAGATCAGAGGAGATGGACCGGCTGCAAGTGAATCTTGCGTGTATGCGCATGTGTTGCGATACATGTTACATTCTCGACCCCAAGATTAAGGCCGCGCCCAAGTTGGATGAACTTGAGCGGGTGTTGGAAGATATTTGGAGCAATGACCCGGAGCGCAAGGTGCTTATTTTCTCTGAGTGGGTGCGGATGCTTGAGCTTGTACAAGAGCGGTTGGACAAGATGGAGGTTGGTTTTGCGCTGCATATTGGTTCTGTGCCGCAGAAGGAGCGTCGGGTTGAGATCAAACGATTCAAGAGTGACCCTGATTGCCGGGTCTTTCTATCCTCTGAATCGGGTGGTGTGGGGTTGAATTTGCAATCAGCCAGCGTTGTTCTCAACCTTGACCTGCCGTGGAATCCTGCTAAACTGGAACAGCGTATTGCCAGAGCGTGGCGCAAGCATCAGACTCGCACGGTTAATGTGATTAATCTGGTCTCTGAGGCGACAATTGAGCACAAGATGTTGGCTACGCTGAAGTTTAAGCAAGGCTTGGCGGATGCTGTCTTAGACTCGCTGGGTGACTTCGAGACGTTTGAAAAATCGAATGCCAGAAGTGCTTTTATGGAGCGTTTGGCGGAGGTTATGGATTCAACGGTGCAAGTGGAGCCATTGTCCGCTGGCAAAGAAGCTAAACCGCTGGAGCCCAATGAAAGGTTGAAATCGATCTTAAGCAAAGGAGACAGCGGCATTGATTCCTGTGAGGCACTCTTTGACGAGCAAGGTAAACCTGACGCATTGTTGGTGGTTGGTGAAAATGTTGGCGAGAAGAGGGTGCGTAGTTTGATTCGAGAGTCGCATGGAGTGGCTCTGCCGCCTTCGCGGGTGGTGACAATAACCCCTGAGATTCAGGCGCTTTTGAAAAATCTGGAGGGGCTGGGTTTTATCAAAATCAATAGCGGGAAAGCGGAAACACTCTTTAGTAGTGTGCGCGCTAAACCAGCGGGCCCATCCAAAGAACACGTCAAACGTTGCGCGCGGGCTGAAAAGCAGCTCCAAGCTGGTTTGCGCGATCTTAAAATGGCTGAGGTGCTTTTAGCGGGCGATTTTCAGGATGAGGCTCTTGCCGCGGCGCGCAAAGCGGTGGCTGGCGCGGCGGGAGTTGTTTATCTCTTTACGTCAGGGGTGGATGCTGAGGCTGAAATTGAGACTCTGGATCAGAGGATGCTTGATGTGTTGAAGAGCGATAAGTCGGTTGATCGGGAGCAGGTTTCTTTGATTCAAATGGCCTTTTTTGAACTTGAGGCTGAAGTTCAAAGCTTTGTAGAGAAAACCAAAGTGCTGATTGGCTCCTGCAAAGAGCGGTTGGAGGTTGAGCGGCTGCGGGGTTGAGGCGGCAGGCGCTTGAGGGGCGAGGGGTTAGTGCAACCACACAGTGGTTGCAACAGGAGGGTAAAAGGAGAGAAGCGAGCGGCAGGCGCTTGAGGGGCGGGGGGTTAGTGCAACCACACAGTGGTTGCAACAGGAGGGTAAAAGGTGGTTGCAAAAAGGTTGCAATGAAGAGAGCTTTTGACATAACGTTGATTTTGCTGAGTGCTTGGCTGTGGCTGCCGGTGATGGCAGCCACGGCTCTGCTGGTTTTACTGGTGCTTGGGCGGCCAGTTTTTTTTAGGCAGGAACGTCCTGGTTTGAAGGGGAAACCTTTTCAGCTAATCAAATTCAGGAGCATGCGAGCGGGTGATGGTGGTGATGAAGAGCGACTGACAAAATTTGGGCATCTTTTACGGGTGTTCAGTTTGGATGAGCTGCCGGAACTGATCAATGTGCTGCGTGGCGAGATGTCGCTGGTTGGTCCACGTCCGCTACTGATGCGCTATCTGCCGCGTTACACGGCACGCCAGATGGGTCGGCACGATGTGCTGCCAGGGATCACCGGCTGGGCGCAGGTCAACGGACGCAACCTGCTCAGCTGGGAGGAGAAGTTTGAATACGACCTTTGGTATGTGGAGCATCATACGCTGTGGCTGGATCTCCAGATTTTGTTTTTGACCTTTGTGAAGGTTGTTAAGCGCGAGGGGATTTCGGGTGAGGGAGGGGAGGTCACGATGGGGGAGTTTCGGGGTGGGTTATTGCGACCACTAAGTGGGCGCAATGACGAGGTTAAAAGGGGAGGCGGCTGACGCCGCGGGTTTGAGAGTTATTGCAACCACTAAGTGGTTACAATGACGAGGTTAAAAGAGCGAAACACTAAGCGGTCGTAATGACGAGGTTAAAAGAGGAAGCGGTGCATAAGTTTTTTTCAAACAGAAAAGTGGTCGCTCTGGCACTGCTCTTATTTATGGCTTTGCTGCTGGCAGTGCATAATCGTTTTGTACAGGATGACGCGTTCATATCTTTCAGGTACGCTCAAAATCTGGCCGAGGGTAATGGCCTAGTTTGGAATGTCGGCGAGAGAGTTGAGGGGTATACAAATTTTTTGTGGACAGTTTTGCTGGTGCCATCGTTCTGGCTGGGAGTTGATATTGTAGCGTACAGTTATCTCTTATCAATCTTCGCATATCTGATTACATTGCTGGTGGGCTTTTTGATTGCAGCGAGAGTGTGGGGGGATAAGTTTGCTGGTTTTGTCACAGTTTTTCTATTAGCAGCCAACTTTTCTTTCAGCTCCTATGCAACAGGCGGTCTGGAAACACAGTTTGGTATTGCTATGCTGCTGTGTTTTGTCTGGGTGATATTCAAAAGTGCTGAAAGCAACTCGCTTAAATGGAGTATTTTGGCAGGGGTACTCGCAGCTTTTTCCATTATGACCAGAATGGATTCACTTTTGTTTGTTGCGCCTCTTAGTCTGTATGTGTTATTAGCGTGTAAGCCGGTTGAGCATCGTCATGTAATTCGCAAAGCAGTTGTCTATGGTTTGAGTGCGGGGGGGCCTCTACTGCTGTGGTTAATCCTGCGCCATGCGTATTATAATGACTGGGTTCCGAACACATTTCATATCAAGACTCAGGGTAGCAGCTGGATACGTGGCGGTTACTATCAGCTTCTGTTTTATACAATGTATGGATTGGTGGTTCCCATAGGCGTCTCTATTTTCAGATTCAGGGCCTTGATGGATCTCTGCAAGGAGAAGCTGATGGCGGCTTTGATGCTGGCGGCTCTGGGTTTGTGGGGTTTGTATTTATTGAAAGTGGGGGGCGGGTTTATGGAGTTCAGGCTGATGATGTGTTCATTTGCCTTTACTGCCATACTGCTTTCCGGGTTATGGTGTGGCAGTGTCATTGGCAGACACGCGAAAATCCTGATTATGCTGTTGCTGATATGCGGCAGTGTTGTGCATGCTGCGATGCAGTACCCTTATCCCTGTATTCAGAGTGTGTCAGAGTTGAAAAAATACCACAAAGAGTGGGAAGAGGTTGCAGATTGTTTAAATAGAGCTTTTGGGAAAAATTCATCGCGTGTTAAGATTGGAGTTACATGTGCTGGTGTAATACCTTTTTATACTGGAATGCCAGCTTTGGATCTGCTGGGATTGAATAATCGGCATATTGCTGAACATGGAGAACATATTGAACCGGCAAATTCCTGGGTGGGTAATCGACCCGGCCATGCTCGAATGGCGGCATGGGAGGATGTAATTAACGCAGAGGTCAATCTCTTGATTAATACGCCATGGTTGTTTCAAGGAGATGCAGAGGATCTGGTTCGCATGGGGGCTGAGCAGATAATCCGCTGCTGGTACTGGGGGGAGGAGTTCGATAAGAGTAGAGTCAGTGCCGCAATGGTGCGTTATCCGTCGGAATTGGTCGGTTGCGGAAAGCTCCCCCCGGTTGTTGCTTGGCCGATGAGTGGTGATCGTTATCTGGTCACTGTCTACACCGTTTACAACGAAGGTGTTGAAGAAGCAATTAAGGATTGCGGAGCCCTTGTCATTAATAGATAATGGAGTGCAGTATGAAAAGAATTATTATTGTCGGTGCAGGCGGCCTTGGCAGAGAGGTCGCATGGGTTATCGAGCGGGTTAATCAGATAAGGCTCGAGTTTGAGTTGGTTGGACTCTGCGATGATGACTTGAGCAGGGGTGCGGATCTTGCAGGGATAGTGCCGTTTCTGGGTTCGATCAAGGAGGTTATGGCGGCTTATTCCGAGTTCGGTTACATCTGTGCTATCGGCAGTAATCGAACTCGTTTGGAGTTGATGCGGATGTTTGACAGTGAGGGGTTTAAAGCGCTGCCCGTGGTTGATCCGTCGGCGGTGGTGGCTGAGGATGCGCAAGTTGGCGCAGGTACGTATATCGGGATAAATTCCGTTGTTTCGATCCGATGCTGTATAGGGCGTGGATGCATAGTGAATCACAATGCAACCATTGGTCATGATGTTGTGCTGGGCGATTTTGCGCAGGTCTGCCCGGGTGTCTCCGTCTCTGGTGGTTGCGTAATTGGTGCTGGCGCGTTGCTGGGCAGCAACAGCTGCACGATCCCTTGTAAGAGTATGGGTGCCTGGTCGACTCTCGGTGCCGGCGGGGTGCTGCTCACAGATCTTGAAGAGGGTGGCAGCCGTGTGAGGGTGCGGTAGGGATACTACTTACGCCGCTGGTTTGACGGGTTATTGCAACCACAAAGTGGTTGCAATGTTTAGGTTAAAAAGGGACTTTGTGGCGGCGGTTGTATGGAATGCCAACGAACGAGAGATTATGTTTTATGAGACGATCCTTTAAATCTGATTTATTGATTGTTAGTTTTGCCTTTCTGAGTGTCACGGGCTTTTTGATTGTAACATTGGGGGAGCTAGGGCAGAGTACTTTTGATGATTCATTTATGTTTGTGCGGTATGCACGGCACTGGCTTGCCGGTAACGGTTTTTCATGGAATACGGTTGATGGGGCCTCATACGGCATAACAAGCCCTGCGTATCTTATTTTAATAACAGCTTTAGTAGGATTAACCAATTGTTCTGCGGCTATGGTTCTGACTGTAGCCTCATTTGTTTCAGGTCTTCTTGCTGTTGCAGTCCTGACCTTCCTGGGATTTCAGATTCAGAAAAATGAGGGGTTAAAGAGGGGGCTTGTGCCGCTGTTGGTGGTGCCGGCGTTTATTTTGTTTCCTCCATTTCGTTATCACTGTTTAACGGGGATGGAAACCACTTTCTCTCTATTGGTTAATTCCATATTAGCCTGCGCAGTTGTATCGCTCTGTAAAAACCGAACAGTGTATTCCTCGGCCATCTGCATTCTTGCGGGCATGTTATCGTTTACAACCCGACCTGATAACGGAATATACGTTATGTTACTGCCACCGCTTTATCTTGTGCTGAAAGATCGCAAGCTACTCGCGTTTTCGGTGTGTCATGTTGTGGTTATGACAATCCTGATCGCCAGTTCGTTGCTTGTTAACAAACATCTCTTCGGCGGGATGTTCCCTCTGCCGTTTTATGCAAAGTCTCAAGGTTTTTATGAGGGCTATACCGGGATGATGCAGTGGAATGCGATGAAAGAGATGTTTGTTTTCGGGGTTGCAGTTATGCCGTTTTTGCTTTTGCTGGTTTTATCGCTTTCGAAGAGAGCCTTCAGGAGAGTGGCCGTTGTTTTGGCACTGGTTGTAATGACATTCACCTATTATGCAACGGTATCACAGATAATGGGGTTTCAGGCGCGATACTACTACCCCTCGTCCGCTTTTGTGGTTTTTGCTGCGTTTCTTGCTTTTTTTGAGCGACAAAAAGAGATCTCAGCCGAACAACGCATCGGAGGCGTCAGTGAGCTGAGAGTTTTTCTGGGGTTTCTTGTGCTGCTGCCGGCATCGGTATATATGAGCCGGACAGCATCGCAGCTCTGGGCGAAACATGTGATATCAGCACCGCCCGCAGCTGAGTTTGAGGTGGAATACAGGGTGGCGGCGGACAAAAAACTGCCGCAGCTAGGTTGGTGGGAGAGCATAAAAGCGATGGAGCAGTTTTTAAAACTTGTTCCGCAGGATGTCACACTGACAGCCTCGGAGTACGGTTATATTGGGGCTGAATTTCTGGATATGACAATTATCGACCTGGTTGGATTACACGATAAATTCATTGCGCATAATGGATTCAGTGCTGAGTATGTGCTTTCTCGCAAACCGGAGATAATCTGGTTTCCGCATCATCACTATACTTGCGCAGTAGCAGCCTTGCAGGATGCGCAAGCCTTTAAAAAAGGGTATGAGTATTTTCCCGGGGCATATGACTACGGCGTTGCTCTGCATAAAGAGTCACCGCGGTACACACAGATCCGGAAAGCATTCAGCGAAAATTTTTCGCGGGTCTATCCTGGAGAAAAGGTCTCGGATTATGTTGCGACCACCGAGTGGCCGCAATGACGAGGTTAAAAGGGGCGGGGCGCGGAGCGGTTGCTGAAAGGGCGACGGTTATTGCGACCACACAGTGGTCGCAACATGAGGGTAAAAGGGCGGAGCAAGCGGCGGTTGCTGGAGGGGCGACGATTATTGCGACCACTGGGTGGTTGCAAAAAGGTGGTTGCAATGGCGAAAAACAAAGTTTTCTGGTTGGCGGGTGTCGTGTTCTGCGTGTTTATGGTGCTTTATGCGCTGACAGCGCAGCGCGGGGTGAGCTGGCAGGACAGCGGCGAATTTCAGTACCGGCTGTTGGCGGGCGACTACTACTGGAATTCAGGCATAGCGCGGGCCCACCCGCTCTATATTCTGCTGGGCCAGGGGTTTGTCGCGCTGTTTCCGCTTGCTTGGAAGCTCTATGCCTGTTCACTGTTCAGCGGGGTTTGCATGGCACTTGCACTTGCGGTGCTTTTTGTGGTTGTTGTGCGGATAACCGCCTCCTACGCTGCGGGCGGGGTAACGGTTATGACCGCCGGGTTATCGCATATGGGGTGGTGGCTCTCAGCGGTGGCGGAGGTGTACACGCTCTCGCTGCTGTTTATTATGGTTGAGCTTCTGGTGCTCTTGCTTTTTACGCAGAGGCGGACGGCCGGTTATCTGATGTTACTTTTCGCTGTGAACGGGGCGCATTTTTCCGTTCATAATGCGGCCTTGCTGGGGTTGCCCGTTTACGGCACTTTGCTGCTGATGTTTTTGATGCGTGACTTCAAGCGCAACCTGGCGGGGTGTTGCTCTGCGGTTCTGCTCTGGATAGCGGCGGGGGGGATGATCTGGTGGCAGGTCGTGCGGTTGCTGGGCGGGGGAAGCGCGGTGATAGAGGTTATTGAGAGCATTCTTTTCGGCGATGGATACCGAAGTCATGTCACCGGGATTGTAAATTTTAATGCAGGGCTCTTTCTCTCCAACATGGCTTTGGCCGCGGTCAGCTTTGTCTCTCCCTGCTGGTTTCTTGCCCCAGCTGGGATGCGCCTGCATAAGAGGTTTGCGAACCCGCTTTTTTTTCGAGCTTTGACAGGCTTGACGCTGATTCACTTGGTGTTCTGGGTCAGGTATTTTGTGCCGGATCAGGTGACCTTTGTTCTGCCTTTGATTGGCGTGCTGGCGATCTGGGGTGGTGCAGGGTGCGCTGCTCTGCAAAGGCGGTTCCGAGTTAAATACGGGTTGGCGGTGGTGGTTGCTTTGGGGCTGATTGTTAATCTTGGTTTTTTGTCTGTTGCGCCGTTGATCGTAAAGAAGCTGCAGTGGGGTGTTAGAAGGAGCAGAGTGCTGCCGGGGCGTGATGAAGTAGCCTACTGGATACAGCCATGGAAGCAGAATGAAGGTTCGGCGCAGGATTTTGTCGAGAGTGTTGGCAAAGTGTTGGGCTCTGGTGATATACTCTATGCTGATTCCACAACCGCTGCGCCGTTGATGGCGGCCCGAGAGGTGGTGCCGGAAAGTTTTGATTTTGAGCTATTGTCGCCTTGGAGCGCGATTGAGATAGAGTTGATCAAAGATGCCATTAGCCGGGGTCATTTTTATGTGGTTTCTCCAGTGCGAGGGTACGCGCCAGAGTGGCTGCTAGGCGGGCGCTATGATTTTAGGGAGCGGGCGGTTGTGAAAAGGGTTTTGAAGGCCGACAGCTTATGAGCAAACTGCTGACGAATGTAATAAGAGAGGTTCTTTTGTTAAATATTTTAAACAGATATACGACGCGCTGGAAACTTGATGTTTTCAGGTTGTTGTGCATTTTTGCCCTGATACCGCTTCTCTGGGGTATGTATGGGGGCATGATAAAACACACAATATTTCTTTATAAAGACCCGTTGGAGGATATGTCGCATGGATGGGTGATTCCGTTTATATCTGGTTTTCTTTTATTGCGCCAACGCCGGTTATTTTCTGTGGCTGCGGGCAAACCTTCACTGGTCGGTTTGCTGTGGGTTATTCCCTGTCTGCTGATTTTTTGGTTCGGTGCCGGCGGTTCTCAGACAAGATTGGAGCAGATATCGCTGGTGGGTCTTCTTTGGTCAATTACTTATGCATTCTGGGGGCGTGATGTCGCCAAGCTGGCAATGTTTCCTATAGGATTTCTCGTATTTACGATTCCGATGTCCTCCATCTTCGACTCTTTGACTGTGCATTTACGAATTTTGTCCTCCTCATTTGCCTGTGTTTTGATGAATGGTTTCGGTCTGGAGATCCAGCGCTCAGGAACAGCACTTTTTTCGACAATCTCCGGGTGTGAATTCAATGTTGATGTGGCTGCGCCGTGCAGTGGTATTCGTTCTGTTTTTGCGCTTATGGCGTTGACGGCTGTATATGCCTATTACTCGCAGAAGACACTGCTGCAGAAAGGGCTGCTTTTTTTAATGTCAGTTCCTTTGGCTGTTATGGGCAATATGGTTCGAATATTATCAATCTGTATTGTTGCCGTTATGGGAGGTCAGGAATTAGCTACCGGGTTTTATCATGATTATTCCGGGTATATTGTTTTTCTCATAGCTATTATTCTGATGAATCAGTTTGGCGGACTAATCGCTAAGTTGTCGCCGTGGATTAAGCGCCAGCATTGGCTGCCTGAATTTCTCTGCGATGAGTTTACTTTGCCTGCGAGGCAAGAGAGTCATTATTCGGGACGAGATTTTGTTATACCCCTCCTGTCGATGATTTTTGTAAGTTCATTGGCTGCTTATAAGGTGTTTAAACCGAATCCTTTTTATGACGACACACTTTTTGTTACCCGGAATCTGCCGGCAATGGTCACTGGATTTGACAGCGATGTTCCGCTCTACTGCCATAATCCGCAGTGTCTATCCAACCAGGTTTTAAAACAGGATACAAACATTGATGTCAAGGAATTGCAGTTATGTTCCAGTTGTAATAAGCCTCTTTTTGCAATGTCATTCTGGGAAAGCGAGCTTCTGCCTCAGGATACTGACATCATTAAGCGGAATTACCGTTCGAGTGACGGAATGATGTACAGCATGAATGTTGTTATAGGAGGGAGAAGCCGTGCCAGCATCCACAGAGCTGAGCTTTGCCTTCCAGGGCAGGGATTCAATATTCAGAGATCAGAGAACATTATTTTAAATTTGGAGAGCGGAGAGAGTGTCACCGCTAGGTTAATTCATGCGCAGCAACCTGGAGGACGGCGGGTTGCTTTGCTGTACTGGCTTATAAGCCGCAAGCATACATGCTCCTCGCACGCTGGGAGAATCCTGTACGATGTTTGGGATCGATCAATACATAATGAGATAAACCGTTGGGTTATGTTCTCTGTTTTCATCCCCTCCGGGCTGGATTCGGCGGAGAGTATTGAACGGTTTGAGGAGTTTTTGTCGGAGTTTTATCCGCAGGTGCTTTTAAAGGCGAAATCGGTTAAGGACTAGTTGCTGGTGCTCTTGACCGGCTTGGTTTTACCATGAAACAACGAATTTTTTTATCGCCCCCGTATATGTTCGGCAATGAGCGCGAGCTGGTGGACGAGGCGTTTGCTTCGAACTATATTGCGCCTTGCGGCCCGATGGTGGAGCGTTTTGAGCTGGCACTGGCCGAGAGCGTGGGCGTACCTCACGCCTGCGCGCTGGCCAGCGGCACGGCGGCTCTGGATCTGCTCTGCCATGAGTTGCGGATCGCGCCGGGCGATACGATTTTCTGCTCGAACCTGACCTTTGTGGCCTCGATCGCACCGGCAGTACACCGCGGGGCAGTTCCGGTTTTTATTGGGTCGGATGAGGCGAGCTGGACAATCTCGCCCAGCCTGTTGGAGGAGGCGCTGGAGGTTGCTCGCCGGGCGGGCAAGCTGCCACGGGCGGTGGTAGCGGTTGATCTGTATGGGCAGTGCTGCGATTATGCGGTGCTCGAAGAGCTGTGCCAGCGCTACGAGGTGCCCCTGATTGTGGATGCTGCGGAGGCGCTGGGGGCGGGTTATTGTGACCACACAGTGGTCACAATGGAGAGGTTAAAAGGATTATTGCAACCACAGAGTGGTTGCAATCAGGAGGTTAAAAGGGGCAGCGAGCGGCAGGCGGCTGAGGGACGCGAGGTCTTAAACTCGACTTTGCAACCACTTGGTGGTTGCAAAAAGGGTGGTTGCAAAAAGGGGTGGCGCCAGGCTGGCGATGCTGGATGGGCAGCAATTTACTCTTTTAACGGTAACAAGATCATCACCTCCTCAGGTGGTGGCATGCTCGTCTCGCGGGACCAGGGTCTGATCGAACGGGCCTGCAAAAGGGCACAGCAAAGTCGCAATCCAAAGGTGTGGTATGAGCACTCAGAGCTGGGCTACAACTATCGGATGAGCAATATTGTTGCGGCCATCGGGCTGGGGCAGTTGATGAACCTGGAGCGGATTGTTGTAAAAAAACGGCGAATTTTTGAGCTTTACCAGGAACGGCTGGGCGATCTTCCGGGGGTTGAGTTTATGCCGGAGGCTGCTTACGGGCGCTGCAACCGGTGGCTGACCGTCATGCGGCTGAAGGCCTCAGGTATGGGTGGGGGCAGCAAGCCTGGCTGCCCTTCAGCATTGGTTTTACGGGTGGTTGCCGCACTTGAGGCAGCCAACATAGAGGCGCGTCCGGTCTGGAAACCTATGCACTTGCAGCCGGTTTTTGCCGGGTCGCAGGTTTATGGTGCGCAGGTGGACGAGGAGATCTTTCGGAGCGGGATCTGCCTGCCCTCAGGCACTGGCCTGAGCCAGGATGAGATCGGGCGCGTGGCGGATATTGTGCGAGGGGTAGTTTGCTGTTATAGCGTGTAGCCTGCAGCTTGTTGCTTGCATTGCATTTTTTAATCTCTTGTTTGCGACCACTATGTGGCCGCAATAACCCGCGCCCATTAACCCTTTAACAACTCTCCATCCCCATCTCTCCTCCTGAAATCACTGTCAACCGCAGTGATTTTATGCTTTAATAAGGGCGTTTTATGAGTGGTAGTTTAAAAAATATTGTTTCCAGAGTGGCCGAGCGTTGCATGGGCTTTGCAATTGACACCGCGGTGATGGGTTTTGCCTATCTCTTTGCGATACTGTTGCGATTTGAATTTCATGCGCCGCACTGGGGCTGGGCCGGTGTGGTTATCACATTTTTTGTGGTGGCCGCTGTTCAATGGTTTTTTCTGCTGTTGTTTAAATGCCATAAGGCGATTTGGAAATACACGACGGCGAGTGATGTGCCGCGGTTTTTCATTGCGGTTTTCTGCTCGGCCTGTGTGCTGATTGATCTGCGCCTTTTACTGCCCAATAAATTCAGTGTGCGCCCTCCGTTAAGCATCACGCTTTTAAATGCGATTTTCGTTTTTGGCGGTTTGTTGCTGATCAGAGTGTTCAGCAGAGTTCTGCGCGACAGCAGTAACGGCGCGTCGGCACCGTCAGGGGGATATCGGGTTAAGCGTGTTCTGCTGGTAGGCGCTGGTGACGCGGCCAACACGGTGGCGCGCGAGATGCGCGCCCACAATCGAAACCAGTACCGGCTGGTTGGTTTTCTGGATGATGACCATGCCAAACGCAGTGCCAAGATCCAGGGATTTTCTGTGCTGGGGAGGCTGGATGAGCTTGCGGCGATTGCCAAGAAACACAAGATTGACGAGGTGGTTGTGGCCATGGTGGTTGTGTCGCGTGAAGTCATCCGCCGAGTGGTTGACATGTGCAAGGAGCTTGACCTGCCGGTCAGGATTCTGCCGGCCTTCCACGAACTGATCAATGGCTCGGTGGCTGTTTCAAGGCTGCGCAAGGTGGAGATAGCGGATTTACTGGGGCGCGAGGAGTCCAAGTTTGACGATGCGCGGATTGTCGAGATGGTCTCTGGCAAATGCGTGATGGTGACAGGAGCCGGTGGTTCCATTGGCAGTGAGATTGTCAGACAGATTGCCCGCATGGGACCTCAGAAAGTGATCTTGTTTGAGCGCTTTGAAAATGCGCTTTATAATATTGATCGTGAGATCAGACGCAGAGTGCCGGATATTCAATTAGTGGCGGCCGTAGGTGACGTTTGCGACCAAAGACGGGTTGAGGATGTTTTTCATCAACACAAGCCCGCAATTGTTATTCACGCGGCAGCGCATAAGCATGTGCCGATGATGGAGATAAACGCGGGTGAGGCCTTGAAAAACAATGTGATTGGAACCAGAGAGGTCGCTCTGGCTGCCATCAAGCATGGGGCTGAGCGCTTTGTTTTGATATCAACCGACAAAGCGGTCGCTCCGATATCGATCATGGGGATTACCAAAAGAATGGCTGAGATGGTGGTGCAGAGCTTGAATCAGGAGAGTGAAATCATATTCTCGGCCGTCCGGTTTGGCAATGTGCTGGGCTCATCAGGGTCGGTGGTGCCTTTGTTTGAAGAGCAGATACTGCAGGGTGGGCCTGTCACGGTGACTCATCGGGAGATGAGCCGCTATTTTATGACGATTGAGGAGGCGGTGCATCTGGTGCTGCTCTCCATTACCCAGACCAGCGGGGGGGAGATCTTTGTGCTGGATATGGGGGCTCCGGTGCGCATTGTTGAGCTGGCGGAAGAGATGATCCGGCTCTCAGGATTGAAGCCGTATGAGGATATACCGATTGTTTTTACAGGAATACGTGCGGGTGAGAAGCTCTTGGAGGATCTGGATATCAGCGCGGCTTCGGTTTTGAAAACTGCTTTGGCACGGATCTATATCGGCAAAACAATGCGGGCACACGTCACGGTGGTGGCAAAAATGCTGGAGGCCTGCGAGACGCTGTGCAGCTCGCAAGTGGAGCAAGTTGAGATGCGTCGGGCTGTTATTGAGCTTTATCAGCGGGTTGTGGGTGAATTGGAGTTGCAGGGGGAGGCCGATAAGCAGAAACTGTCACTCGCCCATCCCTCAGCGTTCGGAATAGATTCGGCGTGTTTATTGAAAGAGAAGTTGGACAATGACTAGTACATGGACAGGCAGCGTTTTTGATTCGTTGATAGAACTCCTCCTCCGTTTAACAACCGACGGAGTAAGATACATATTCGCTTTTATCAGTGCTTTAACGGTTGCGTTGTTTCTGACCCCTGCTGTGAGGGAGTATGCCAGAAAAATTGGTATGGTTGATCAGCCTGATGCTCGGCGGATCAATAAGGTGGCGGTTCCGCGCGGCGGTGGAGTGGCAGTCTTTATCGCCTTTCACCTTGTGCTGCTGGCATTTACCGTGCTGGGAGGAGGCGCTCCTATCAGTTCGAAGTTTGGTTTTTTCTGGCAGTGGCGGTTTTTCCTCGCGTCATTACTCCTGCTGCTTGTCGGTCTTGCGGATGACAAGATAGGGGTGCGGCCAATTGTCAAACTGACCTGCCAAGTGGTAGTGGCCTCCATCCTCTTCTGCTCGGGCGTGAAGGTGGGCGGAATTATGGTCGCCTTTCCTGTCTGGCTGGATTATCTGGTGACGGTTTTTTGGATTGTCGGGGCGATCAACGCGTTTAACCTGATTGACGGCATGGACGGGCTCTCAACCGGGTTGTCATTGATAGCCTGCGTGGGGCTGGCCGGGGCGTTGGTCTTCGGCGGGAAAACTGCCGACACCATCCCCTACCTGGTGTTGGCCGGGGCGTGTTTGGGATTCCTGCGGTACAACTTTCATCCAGCCTCCATTTTCTTGGGAGACTCCGGCAGCATGTTTCTGGGGCTGTGTGTGGCCACCTTGCCGTTGATGACCGGCTCGCGCCAAGAGCTGGTTGCCTCACTCGGTGTTCCGCTGCTGGCTATGGGGATTCCTATTTTTGATACAATGCTCGCTATTTGGCGCCGCTCCGCCAGAGCCCTGCTGCCGAGCGAGCTGATCGGAGTTGGTGCTCAAACCAGTGTGATGCAGCCGGACAAAGAGCATGTGCATCACAGGGTTTTACGGCGCACATTGAATCAGCGTAACGCTGCCATAATCCTCTATGGCGTGAGCGCAACGCTAGTGGGGGTGGGGCTGACCGGTATGTTCCTGCGCAATCACGCGCCTGGTTTTTTTATGATCGCATTTATTGTGGCAACTGCGGTTGCTGTGCGTCATATGGTCAGCGTGGAGTTGTGGGACACTGGGCGGCTGCTTTCACAGAGAAGCGTCACTTTGAGACAGGCTGTGGTGGTGCCCGCCTATATAATTTTGGATGTGTTCTTTCTGGTGCTGGCTTGGATCATCGCCCGCTTCTTCTCCGGGCTTTCGCTGGGCCGAGACGCTTTTCTATATAATCTACCAATGGTGATCGCCATTATTTTTGTGGCATTGGCTGCTAGTCGCACTTACCGCCGGGTGTGGTCCAGAGCCCATGCGCGCGATTTTGTGCTGCTCACCTTGGCCCTGTTTATCTCGACGCTGCTCACCGCAGGCATGATGTTGATGTTTGGGTGTGAGGGTTACAATCTGGCGCAGTTTTTCATATTAATGTTTGCCTGTTCATTCTTTCCTATGGTTGGCTTGCGCGTGGCACGCGAATCGACGCGAAGTTTTTTGCATATGATCGAAAAATTTGTTATCAGGGAGGACGCGGATACCGAAAGAATCCTGGTTTATGGTGGCGGCGTCAGATTCAGGCTTTATCTGAATGAGATGATTTCAAGGGCAGGTAGTAATAAAAGCATGATTGTCGGAGTTGTGGATGACGACATCCACCTCAAGGGCCGAATCATCTCCGGGTATGAGGTGCTGGGAGGCTCGGATCAGTTGGTTGATATTGCCCAAACAACGGGAGCCACCCGCATTCTTATCGCTTGCGATTTGCCGGATGACACAGCGTGCTGGATTCTCAAAGAGTTCGAGAGCAGCACTGTCAAAATTTCCTGCTGGAAATGCTGTGAGCAACCGCTGCGGTAAGCTGCGGTCGCTGCCCGGAGGTTAGAGGTCAAGAAAATGATGGGATAACTCGACCAAATGGATGGAGACGAGGTTCGAGACAAGGGTTGAGACAAAGATTCAGTCTGTCCCGCGTCAGCTAGAAGCACGGCGGGGGTTATTCGTTTGCAAGAGTTGTTTTACGTGTAGTAGCCGCTCTATGAGCGGCATTTGCGCGTTGTTACACATGCGCTGCACTGCGAAATGTAAGATTTGTCGTTCGGTGTAGTAGCCGCTCTATGAGCGGCATTGCATGTTTTGTGTCGCTAGTAGAGCGGCTTCGGTCTACAATAGCGGGTTATAATTGAAAAATCCGTTATTGCGAATCGTCGACCATCATCGTCGCTATCGTAAACCGGAGGCGCGGCCTCCCTCCGCGCTATGCGCGGGCATCAGAGGGTTTAGATGCGAAAAGGGTCGACAAAGTTTACGACAAAGATAAAAAATACATGGAAAACCACTTCAACCATTTGATGTGATAGGCAAGCGGGCCAATGAAAGGAAGTACGCATGAAAAGTTATCGTAAAGAGTTATGGTTTAATGCCAAAAAACGGCGCGAAATTATCAATATCACACCCGAGGTCAATCAGTGCCTTGCTGAGAGTAATATCACCGAAGGGCTCTGTCTGGTGAACGCCATGCACATCACCGCCAGTGTTTTTATTAACGATAATGAGAGCGGCCTGCACTCAGACTTTGAGCGGTGGCTTGAAAAGCTGGCACCTGAAAAACCTTATGATCAATATGCGCACAATGGGTATGAGGATAATGCGGATGCGCATTTGAAGCGAAGCATCATGGGCCGTGAGGTGGTGGTCGCGGTTACAAAAGGCAAGCTGGATTTTGGCCCGTGGGAGTGCATCTTTTACTATGAGTTGGATGGCAAGAGAAACAAACGGGTACTGGTGAAAATTATCGGCGAGTAATTTGTGGCTTGCATTACTTTCATTCGATGGCGATGCCGGCATCGACCCCAATGGCAGCCGGGAACAGCAATCTTCCGCCAAGGCGCAGAGGCGCAGAGGAGAGTCGCTTCGTTCCGTGTGTTGTAGTGCGAAGCACTGTAGCCGAAGGCCGCGACCTCGGGGAACTCGTTCGTGTGCAGCACGAACCCTAAAGGACTGAATAATATGAAATATATGAAAATTTTAAGCACTGGGCTGATTTTAATCTGTGTAACTTTCAGCCGAGCCGTTGGTCAGGAGCCGCCTGCATATTTTCTTCTGGACATCCAGAGGGTTATCGTCGCCGCGCAAGGCATCACCGCGCAGCAATTTCCGGATGCCGACCAGATCCTAGTGGACGACCATGTGCTGGAGGAGTACAACAAAGATGGCACCTCCATTAGCTGGGACGATGAATATACAAAAATTCTAACAGAGAAGGGGCGCCGCGAAAACATCTCACACAACTTCGCATACAACACTAGTTACTCGACCTCATTTGTCTACCGCGCTGAAATCATTAAGCCGGATGGCACGATCATCCCGATCGACGTTGCCCAGTACTCCAAAGTAATGACCGAGCAAAGCCAGATGGGTGCCAACATCTATGACCCCAGCAACAAATCATTGGCGCTTACAACCCCTGGGGTTGAAATTGGTGACATCTGTCATATTGTTTCCTGCCGCATCAATCACAAAACGCGCATGGCTGACACCTGGGCGGATTACTCTGTGTTCGAGTACAGCTCCCCCATCGCACGGCTGGAGTACGAGATCATCGCCCCCCCTGAACTGCCCATCCTCCATAAGGTGATCCGCGCACCGCTCCAAGACACGGTCACCCACACAGAGTCCAAACTCCCCGGGAACAGAATCCGCTACCTCTGGCTGGTTCAGGATGTCCCCCAGATCTTCCCTGAGCCGGATATGCCGCCCATGCACACGCAGGTGCAACGCCTGCTGCTGAGCACCATCAAGGATTGGAGGAGTGTCTCACTCTGGTACTGGGCGCTTTGTAAGGAACCCATGAGCAAAATCACCCCTGAGATGCGCGCCAAGGTGGAAGAGCTGACCCGCGGGATCACTGATCGTGATGATCAAATCCGTAGCATCTTCAAGTTTGTCTCGCAGAATATCCGCTATATGGGCATCACCACCGAGGAGGTGGCCCCTGGCTATGAGCCGCATCCGGTTGATATGACCTTCAATAACCGTTACGGTGTCTGCCGCGATAAAGCCGCGCTCTTGACTGTTATGCTGCGCCTGGCTGGTATCGATGCCTATCCAGTACTGATTCACGCTGGTGCTAAAATTGATCCGGATGTTCCACTGCCCTTCTTCAACCATGCCATCACTGCGGCCTCTAAACCCGGCGGCGGCTACATTCTGATGGACCCGACAGATGAGAATACCAAAGAGCTTTTCCCTGCCTATCTCTGCAACCGCAGTTATCTGGTCGCCCGCGAGGAGGGCGAAACCCTGCTGGTCTCCGACATCTATCCAGCCGAGAAAAACATGATGCTCATCAACTCGGAGGGGGTACTTGATGCCAGTGGCTCGCTGTTGCTCAAGAGCACCTTGGAGTTTAACGGAATCAATGACAATGCCTACCGTGGTCATTTTCTCAGGCGCAAGCAGGATCAGCGCCGTAAGTTTTTTGAGTCTGCACTCAAAAAACAGCTGGCCGGTGCTGAACTCATTGAGTGCACCATCACGCCTACGGACTTACAGGACACCGAGCAGCCCCTGCGCGTGACGCTGACCAGCCGTATACCGGATTATCCGGTCAAAGGCAGTTCACTGGACACTATCACAATGCCCTGGCTGAGTGCTTCCATTGGTTATTTTAACTTTGTGATCGGTGCCACGGGGCTCGATCAGCGCAAATACACAATGAAGACCGATATCACCTGCGGTGTGCAAGAGCGCATCACAATCGATATTTCAACCGGGCTCCAGCAGCCGCACAGTATCCCTGATAAATTCTCTCTCCACCGTGCTGGCGTTGCGTTCTCCATTGAACACAGCTATCAGAACGGTCAGCTCACAGCCGAGCTGAATGAAAGAATCGAGACACCGGAGTTTTCTCCCGCCGATTATTTGCTCCTCAAACAAAGCCTACGCGAGATTGAGGCCCAAACTCGCAAGCGTCCGCTCTTTGCCGCTGGCAACGCCAATCCACCTGACTTTGAGATGCTCTCCAATGCGTCAACAACCCAGCTGCATACACCTGATAGCTGGACCACCACCTCGCGCTGGAGCAAGCGAGTTTTAACCTATGCCGGCAAAAAACAAAGTTCCGAGTTGAAACACGCCTTCAATCCTGTGTGGCAGAGCATGGAGTTGGTTTCAGCCACGGTCTCCAATCTGAACGGCAAGGTTTTCACTGTCACTGATCACGAGATCAATCTGATGGATGCAGGATGGAGCGCCTCAGCCCCCCGTTACCCGGCAGGTAAAACCCTGATTATCAACCTGCCCGGCGTTGAAACTGGCAGCGTGATCACAGTTGAAACCCGCGCCACCCACACCAATGCCAGCTTCTATGCCAACAGCATTTCCTTTGGCGGCACCTCACCTTCATACAACGAAAGCTTTGAACTGACCTGGCCGCGCACCCTCAAACCCGTGATCCAATCCTTTAATCTGGATGGTTGGGTCACCTGCATTGCCGTGACTAACGAGCACACCATCACCACCCTCTGGAGCGCATTGAAGCCACCTGAACTCGAGGCGGAGAGCAGCATGCCCCCCTGGCATTTCCACAACCCCACGCTCTTTATCTCTTTCGGAGAGTGGAAGGAGTATGCCGGGCAGCTGAAAAGAGTCATCCGCACAGCGAGCGGGGAGGATAAAGCTACCAAGCAACACGTCAGAGAGCTGATCCGCGACAAGAAAAAGCCGCAGGAAAAAATCATGGCTATCCGGGATGATGTGCTGCGTAACATCCGGATTGCGGGTCCCTCCCACTTGGCGCTGCCGCTCAGCGAAGTCTCCACTGCCGACCAGACCCTCGGCGATCAGTATGGCAACGCCCTTGACCGCGCCATTCTACTGGCAGCGATGTTGGATCGCGCTGGCTTCAACCCGGAGATCATCTTCGCGTCAGGCGACCGCTCCCGTTATCCGCAGGCGATCCAGCCCTTTCTGAACACTCCTCAGCCGGGGTTTTTCAGCAATCCGTTGGTCAAGCTCCGCAGCAAGGGCGAGACCTACTATCTGAACGACGGCGACCAGTACACTGAGCTGGGTGTTTCGCACTTCGACGATGCTCCCGCCCTGAGCCTTAACGGTGCCATCAGCATGATCGAGGTTCCACAGGAAAAACAGGAGTACTCCCGCAGCTCCCTGATGATTGATCTCAGCGCGGATGGCTCGGCCCTGATCACCTCCACCAATTGGTTCTATGGCACCAGCTACAGCCCTTTCCGCAAAACCTACAGCGAGATGCTGCCCGAGGATCGGCGGCGTCACTACCTGGAGATTGTCAACAAAGTCGCCAACTCCGCCACCGCTGTCACGGATCTGATCACCAATTATGAGTGCTTTCCCGGTTACGCAGCCTACACCGTGCGTGCGACCGATTACGCGGTGGTTGAAAACAACACCCTGCTGCTGAACATACCGCAGGTCTCCGGCGCCATCTATCCAGTGGTCACCGACAAACGCGCGAATCCGCTCTTCCTAGGGAACAACAGCGAGAGCGAACTGCTCTGCACTGTCATCCTCCCCCCTGGCTACAACAAAACCGCGCTGCTGCCGCAGAATAAAGAGTGGAGTCTGCCTGCTGATACCGGCACGGTCGCCTTTGATGTCACAACCCGCGAGCGTCCTGACAACCGCAGTGAGGTTGTCATCAGCCGAACCATCAAATACTCCAGCGGCGAACTGGCACCTGAGCTATACCCGGCAGTGCTGGAATACAACCGCATCTTCAGCCACGCCGCTATGCGTACGCTAATCGCTGAAAAGAACGAAAGAAACAATGATTGAATTCAGAGATATCAGTGTACGCTACGGCATCACCGAGGTGCTGGGGAGTGTCAGCTTTCGGGTCAATAAAGGCGAGCGGGTGGGAGTCGTGGGACCTAACGGCGGCGGTAAATCAACGCTTTTCCGTCTGATCATGGGCGAAACCGAAGCTGACAAGGGCCAAGTAATCATCGAGGAATCCCCCCGTATTGGATACATCCGCCAGCATCTCATACCCGACAATGACACTGAGACCTTGCTTGAATACGCACTGCGCGGCATTCCCGGTCTCTTTGAAATGGAGCGTGAGATTCATACCCTTGAGCGCGCGCTGCGGGCGAGCGAAGAGGAAGACGAGCGCAACCAAATGCTGCGCCGTATCGGCACCCTGCAAAGCAGCTTTGAGCACCTCGGCGGTTATGAGATTGAGGCTAGGGTCAAAGCCTCCCTGGGAGGCTTGGGGTTTGCAACCGAGGCCTTTGAGCGTCCATTCACCAGCTTCAGCGGCGGCTGGCAGATGCGTGCAGAGCTCTCGCGCGTACTGGCCTCTAAACCCGATCTGCTGCTGCTGGACGAACCCTCGAACTATCTTGATCTACCAGCCATTGACTGGCTTCAGCGCTTTCTCAGGGTTTACGAGGGCACCTTGATGCTGATCTCACATGACCGCTATCTCCTACGCACCCTCACCTCTATTACGGTGGAGGTGGATGCCAACACTGCCACGCGCTACAACGGCAACCTGGAGTACTATCTGCGCGAGCGCGAGGTGCGCTATGTCAACCTGCTGGCAGCCAAAGAGAATCAGGATAAACGCAAAGAACAGCTCGAGCGTTTTGTGGAGCGTTTCAAAGCCAAAGCCACCAAGGCAACCCAGGCGCAGAGCCGCGTTAAGATGCTTGAGAAACTTGAGAAGGAGGAGATCATACTCCCCAAACGCAGCCTAGCCGCCAGTCATCTACGCATCCCTGAACCGCCGCACTCCGGCAGCGAGGTCTACCGCGCCGAGAACCTCTACTTCTCATACGACGGAGTACACAACACTCTTTTCAACGTGGACCTCAGTATTGCCAAAGGCGACAAGGTGGCTATTGTCGGTTACAACGGCATGGGCAAAACCACCCTGTTGCGCATCATGGCCGGAACCCGCCAGCCAACGCAGGGAGTCTCTACGCTAGGCCACAAAGTAGCGCCCGGCTATCTATCGCAGGAGTTTTCCGAGACGATTTCACCAGAGATCACGGTCTATGAGTGTGCCAAACGCAGCGCAGTCGGTGCGACTGATAAATTTCTGCGGAGCAATCTGGCAAGTTTTGGATTTGGGCCGGATGACATCCACAAGCAATCCGGGGTGCTCAGTGGCGGCGAGAAAATCCGTCTTGCATTTCTACGGCTTTTTCTCAACCCGCCCAATTTCATGCTGCTGGATGAGCCCACCACCCATCTTGACTTAGAGGGCCGCGACACGCTGGAACAGGCTCTGCGGAATTACAGCGGCACGGTCTGCCTGGTGAGCCATGACATCGAGTTTGTGCGTAACACAGCCACCTCCATTATCGAGATCACGCCGCAGGGCATCCGCCGTTTTCCCGGAGGCTACGACTACTATAGGGAGAAGACCGGCGGTGAGCCGGCGCAGACATTGAAGAGCCCCGCTACCGAGAATGCAAGCAAAAACGAGCCTTCGGGTTTAAGCTCCAAAGAGCTGCGCCAGGCGCGTGCCAAAGAGCGCGCCCGCTGGCAGCCGCGCATCAAAGAGCTGAAGCGCAAGGTGGAACGCTCCGAAAAGCGCATCACGCAACTGGAGAGCGAGCTGGAGAGCCTCTCAGAGGCGCTCTTCAACCCTGCCCCTGAGACTGACTTTGCCAAAACAAATCAGCGGCTCAGAGCTGTTCAGGATCAACTTGAGAGCCACACCAAAGATTGGGAGCGTGATGCTGAAGAGCTTGAAGAGGTACTGAAATGCGAGAGTGCGAGGGTATCGGACGCTTGCCTGTAGCTTCGGGCTTTTCCGGTGACGTGTCACTAGTCGCACATAACTTAAAATCACCGTTTTTTGATTAGGATTATGATTAAGATTGTGATTAGGATGGAGACACATCCTTGTCTTAATCCTAATCCCAATCCTCATCTCTTTCGCCCATCCCTGACCACCGCTGGTTGAATAGGATTACGATTAAGATTGTGATTAGGATGGAGGCATATCCTTATCTTAATCCTAATCCCAATCCTTATCTCTTTCGCCCATCCCTGACCACCGCTGGTTGAATAGGATTACGATTAAGATTGTGATTAGGAGGGAGAAACATCCTTGTCATAATCCTAATCCCAATCCTCATCTCTTTCGCCCATCCCTGACCACTGCTGGTTGAATAGGATTACGATTAAGATTGTGATTAGGATGGAGGCATATCCTTATCTTAATCCTAATCCCAATCCTTATCTCTTTCGCCCATCCCTGACCACCGCTGGTTGAATAGGATTACGATTAAGATTGTGATTAGGATGGAGGCATATCCTTATCTTAATCCTAATCCCAATCCTCATCTCTTTCGCCCATCCCTGACCACTGCTGGTTGAATAGGATTACGATTAAGATTGTGATTAGGATGGAGAAATATCCTTATCTTAATCTTCATCCCAATCCTAATCCCTTTCGCTCATCCCAGATTATTGCTGGTTGATTAGGATTACGATTAGGATTGTGATTAGGAAGGGGCACATCCTTGTCTTAATCCTAATCCCAATCCTTATTTCTTTCGCTCATCCCAGATTACCGCTGGTTGATCAGGATTACGATTAGGACGTAAGCGTCTTAACTTTGACCTATT
This sequence comes from Kiritimatiellia bacterium, assembly GCA_041673345.1. Classification (GTDB taxonomy): domain Bacteria; phylum Verrucomicrobiota; class Kiritimatiellia; order RFP12; family UBA1067; genus M55B167. The sequence continues at coordinate 100 of JBAYXX010000054.1, read as the reverse complement.
GTAAGCTGGGCCGGTAGTGTTAACCGGTCATGGACTGTGATTGGCGGGCTGCAAGCCACTTGGCCGGTGTCAGTTCCCGAGCCTGATGGTTTGTAATATG
>JBAYXX010000053.1:0-29332 GCA_041673345.1 Kiritimatiellia bacterium | reverse complement strand
GTTGACTTTCATTCATGGCGCGTATTATATCACGCGCGCGCGTAAAACGCAACTACATTTTGAACAATATTGTGAAAAAAAAGGCCGAAAACGTTAAGGTTTTCGCGCCTATGTCCAGTGGTCTGGGCGCGTAACTTCGGCAATAAGCTCCGCATCAACCAGCACCTTCTATTATGATGGCTTAACTCTCGACTACGAAACACAGAACGGCTATATCATCAAACGCAAGCAGGACGCTTTCGGGCGAGATATCGGTTACGAACTCTATAATCCGGACGATTCTGTTAATCCATGCCAGATAATTCAATACGGCTATAACGTTTTTAATCGTCTCAGCACCGTCACCTCAATCATCGGCGCAGAGACCAACACATTCACATACAGCTACCTGACAGGTGCTAATCTTGTTAACGCTATGACTTCTGATTCAGGGATACAATGGAGTCGCCATTACGAACCCGAACGAGATTTGATTACTGCTGTTTCAAACTCATGGAACTCCACAACTATATCTGCGCTTAATTACTCCAACGATCCGCTTGGTTGCCGGACTAAGTAGCCGATTACTTTAATTCATCAACAATCACCAACGATTTTATCTATAATCAAAATTCCGAGGTTATAAATGCGACAATGAACGGAGATGATTATGATTATGCTTTTGATCCGATAGGTAACCGGCAAACAACTGTGTAGATATAAAATTTGTGTTGGACTTTGCTGTCACGAGAATATATGCTTCAGTCATTGTTGGGTTGTTTATACCCCGTGAACGGTTCATCACTGCAAACACACAATATTCCCTCGCAGTAAACCCTTTGAAGGTCAGGACGATTAAATGAAAAAACAACAGGTCTTTATTTTAAGTACGTTAATTGCCGGAGTAATCCTCCAGTTGAATGGTATTGATACTGCCTTAGCCGCAAAAGAGCAGATACCGGAGTTGCTGAAGTCGCAGGACGGCACAGCGGTTTCGGATGTGCCGCAGTGGGAAAGTCAACGCCGGAAAGAGGTGTTGGAACTTTTCAGGACGCATGTGTATGGCAGGAATCCGGTTGATAAACCTGCTGATCTGAAGTTTGAATTCCTAACTCCCGATAAAGAGATGATGGACGGCAAAGCTCTACGTAAGCGTATTAAGGTCAGTTTCTCCGGTCCCGGCGGTAAGCATAGCTTTGTTTTCACAGCTTTTATACCGAAATCTAAGCAGCCAGTTCCGGCCTTTCTCTTAATCTGTAATCGTGGTTATGAAAACATTGACCCTGAGCGGATTGAAAAATCCCCTTTCTGGCCGGCCGAACAAATTGTGGAGCGCGGTTATGCGGCACTGACATTCAAAAATTCAGAGCTTGATCCAGATAATTTTGATGGGTTTACCAATGGTGTTCATCAGATTTTTCAGCCTGACCCCAAGATGCGCAAATCAGATTCATGGGGCACTCTGGCAGCCTGGGCCTGGGGTGCCAGCCGGGTCATGGACTGGATTGAGAGCGAACCTTTGATCGATGTAAAGCATGTCGGGGTGGTGGGCCACTCCCGGGGTGGGAAGACCGCACTGTGGTGCGGTGCCCAGGATCAGCGTTTTGCACTTACTATCTCCAATAATTCCGGATGTGGTGGTGCCAAGCTCAATCGCATGAATCTGCCTGAATCGGAGAGCATTGCTGTGATAACGAAAGCTTTTCGTCATTGGTTTTGCAGTAAGTTTAACGAGTATGCCGGTAATGAAGATAAACTCCCTGTTGATCAGCATATGCTGATTGCTCTCATGGCCCCGCGCCTAGTGTATGTGGCCTCAGCATCAGAGGATAACTGGGCTGGCCAGCCCGCTGAGTTCCAGTCATGTGTACTGGCATCACCCGCTTGGAAACTTTACGGGTTAAAGGGGCTGGAGCAAACGACCTTTCCTCAGCCGGATGCGCCCATTCAGATAGGCCATGTCGGCTACCATCTGCGCCAAGGAAAACACAGCCTGACAGAGTATGACTGGAAGTGTTATATGGACTTTGCCGATAAACACTGGCGATGAGGGAAGTGTGAACCTTGAAGAGTGAAGTTTGAAGAGTGAACTTTTGGGAATAACCCTGGGGTCATCCATTATAGTCGGAGGCCAAGACACAAATAATCCTTATGTGAATTTTATTCAAATCCTGAGAGCACCGTTACCCCGATCAGACGCTCTTCGGCTGAGACCCATTCATTGGTCCAAGAGCTGCCTGGATTGAAGCTTGCAGGATCAGGCAGGATGTCATCGGCAGTTCCACGCTGTTTATCCGCTCCGCAGGAAAGCACTATGGGTGTCTGGCCCTCCCCTGGCTCATAAACAAAAGGGGTGTCCCAAGGATCATTCCGCAGAAGGTTGATATAAGGCCCCAGCCAGCGCGGCACCCCGGGATCGCGCACCAGCGCGGCAAGACCCTGATCCGCAGTGGGATAGGCACCCACATGAAAATGATACCGGCCCAGCGCCTCGGCCAGCACATCCACATGACGCATCGCCCGCTGATGAGGTGACTCTTTTTGCCGGACAGAGGACTTGTCTGCCGCATTAAAAAGCAACACCCCCACCAGCACGAAAACCACCATGACTCCCATGTAAAAGGTTGGGCTCCGAAAAAGCGAAGGAGGCAGTTGCCCATACAACGCTTGCTTCTGATGCTCATGGTTTCGCCGAATACGTTCAAGCGCACGGTGACGCGCGCGATGCTTCTCACCTACCGCCTTAGCTGTGGCTTTATCTCGGATTGCATTGCGCAGAGCCATCACGCGCCCGCAGTGCGGGCACTTAGGGTCGAGCAGCTCTTGAATCGCTTGTTTACAGTATGGGCAGCGGTATTTGATCATTGGTCATAACGGCCAGCCGCCTCGGGCTGATAAAGAATTTTTTCGATCCGAATGCGCCGCTTCCCAGAGGGAACAGGCCACTCAACAATACTGCCTTCCTTGTAACCAAGGATAGCGGTCCCTACAGGGGCTAAAACCGAAATCGCGCCAGATTTGATATCCGCTTCGCGGGGGAACACAAGTGTATATGTGACCTCCTTGGCGGTATCGAGATCCTTGAGAACAACCTTGGAATTCATTGTCACCACGTTCGCCGGCACCTGCTCTGGCTCAAGCACCTTGGCGCGTGACAGCTCGGCGGCCAGATCCTTGAGATCTTTGCGCGTATGCTCACCAAACTCGCGGGCGACCTCAATGAGTTCGTCCAGACGTTTCTTATCAAACGCAGTCATAAAAACTTGTCTTTGCTTCATCGTTATCTCCGTTCCTTGTTTAGCGTCAAACGCATGATTTGATTTTAATGTAACTTCATCTTAGCATAAAAAAACAGGGCTGTCTAAGAAAAGCAGGCGTGAAATGGCTCTAAGGTTGCAATTCAGGTTCTACGCCAATTTGAATTAGAAGATAGGCGGGCAATGTCGAAAATTGATGAAAGGGTGTTAGTTCATTTTCATCCTGCGGGTTCGCTGGTCAAAACAATTCGCCCAAAGGCTTTTCCAGGAACAATTCCCCGAAGCGCAATGCTGGCCTTTCCCGCCTTGACGCTGACGGCTCCCAGACAATGCCAGTTCACTTTGTCCGCGACAAAATTCGTTTTAATCGTCGTGTCATTGATTTTAAAAGTCGTAAATTCCGCGCCGTTTTCGGCGCGAATCCAGATGTAATAGCTTACAGCCGCGGGAATCTCCAATCTCCAATCCGCCCCGCCGGGACCAGAGATGCCCAGTTCGTTTTTAAAGTAGATATTGGGTGCGGAGACCGCGCCGCCGGAACAACTTGCATCCGCCACCTCGACCCGCAGATGAATGGGAACGTCAACCACCGATTTTATCGCTTTTGGAGAAAGCCTCAAATCGTCCAAATACATGGTGGTTTCAATCAGGCCTTTCGAATTGGTAATAAGGGCGATGTAATTGCGGGTGTTCCAAGCGGGCAGAGTGAAACTCACATCTAATTTTTGCCAGGTTCCCAGCTTCTTTAAATCATAACAATCCGTGGTGAAAAACCCTCGGGTTCCATTGGCGTCGCGGGTGGCAATTCTAATGCTCGGGGCATCGTTTCCGAGGGTGATTGCATCCACTCGCAACCAAGCGGAAAGCTCGTAGGCGGTCCCAGGGACAAGCCAAATGATTTCATAAGGTGAGAAAGGGCTGTCATAATGGGTGTTGATGTATTCATTCCGCCCCTCATTGCTGCCTGAAATTTTGAGGGAGGCATTACCCGAATGTTTGACATCTTTGCAGTGCTCCGTAATCCATCCCCGAGAAGGCCAGCCTTCAATATCCTGTTCAAAGTCGGGATTAGGAAGCAAAGTCGGCAAGTCGCGCCGGGCTGGGCTGCTAAGTTTTTCCGCCATTTCTTGCTGAAATGCGTGGAAACCAATACCGGGAAGACGGGCAACCTGCTCCAATGCCTGGGCGGAAGAGCAAAGCACATAGCCAGCGCTCTTCCCTTCACGGGGCAGGGAGTTCCAGGCGGCGGTCAACGCCATGCGACAAAGATCCGCCAGCTTTGAGTTCTTGTTGTGCCGAGCAGCAAAAGCAAGCCCTTCAAGCATGATCCAGGCACTGCTGGAACCTGAAGGACTATGTGGGCAGGAGGTGTAGCGAAAGCCAGTCTTGTTGGGTAACCACATTGTTTCAGCAATGAAATGGGCGATCTTGCTGATATCTTCTGCAATCTTGGGATCACCAGTGACATCGTAATACATTTTCATGCCAGTCATCAGCACCCCAAGCATAAATCCAGCCTCACCGAAATGCTGCTCCTCCGGCGGGCAATTGCAATGCCCCCGGGAAAGTTTATGGAAGTAAAAGCCATGATCACCGGTGGCCACTGATTTCTCGTGGGTGAGATCAAGCATAATAGCGGCGGCGTGTAGGTGAAAAGTGTCCTCAGTGCAGAAATAGGCCCCCATGACGAGCTTACTCATCCAACCCGGCTCCCGGGCATTCCCAAAGATAAAATTGGTGCATTGGGGACCGGCGGCCCAATCGCTGATCAGCAAGCCGACTTCCCAGGATCGCCGCTCGCCGCCAAACAAGTAGTGCGCAAGCATCCCCTGAGACCAGATATGGCCACGATTGTCGGACCACCCTTGCTGGGCATAGGTTTTCATGTACCTGCTGCCTTCCCCTTTGTCGTCCCAGCGGTGCCGGGCATAGAGCTTGGGATCTTGATGGTCATCTCCATAATAGCCTGCGGTATGCCCGACACAGTGGGTCCATTGCTGCCCGATCCTGCGGGGATCACTGGCATGATGGCGCGTATCCACATCGCGTTGATGGCGGATAATGGCAGTGCTATGCCGAAAAAAAGGAGCGTATCCGGTACGACCGAATTGGGTCAGAAACGCATGCCCGAGATCATACTCAAGATTGCCCCAATTGGTCACCCGCTCACCGTACCAATCCCCGAAATTCATCATCCCGTACTCCCGGCGACGATCCCGACTGGCGGCAAATCCATCGATATTATTTTTCAACGCTTCGTCATAACTGGGGAACTCCCCGCGCTTGGCGACGGCCAAATCCCGCAGAGCGAAGCTATCCTCAATCCATTGCGGGGGAGCGGAAACCACCGGCTTAGCGCCAAGAAATGATGACGCGTCCTCAGAGCCGCTCCAGAACTCCCAGGTTTTCGCCCAACCCTGACGGAAGGTGTGGACACCGTCGCGGATATTGAAATAAAGCTTAATCTCGTCAACACGGTTCTCATAGAACTTTGGCGGCAGCTCAGGACAGAGACCGACCACCAGCTTTCCCTCTTTCACCTCTGCGGAAATCGGCCATTGCTCCCAGAAATCCGGAAAAGCGAAAACCGCTCCATTGGCAGTCCTGGCGACTCCAGTCATCCGTTTGCCCTTTTTCCCGGAGGGTTGATGCACCCATTCGAAATCTTCACGCTGGAACACCCGGGTTCCGTTCTGTAGCAAAACTTGTTCAGCACCAACCCCGAGATTAATGCTTTCGGCAGATATCCCAGGCACGTTCAAGGTCAAATCTCGGATCGCGGTCATTTCCGTTTCAACATGATCATTTTCAACAGTCACCAGATAGCGGGTGGCGTTCACACCCTCCCAGGTATCTGCTTGAACCTGAGCGCACCAAAGCTGGCTGCCGTCCGCCGCGAAAAACTTTCCACTCCATCTGCTGGTGTGTTTGCAGCTCCCATCAACATTTTCATGCCCAGTACTCTGGAACGCATAGCTCTTCCCCTCCTTGTCACGCAGGTGAATGGCTTGGTTCCAAGCATTCGGTGTCGGGGTAGTCGCTGTGACCAGCGCGGGCTTACGCCGAATCTCCCGTCCGAATTCGAGAACCGCGCTCTTCGCGCCCTTACGCGCGAGAAAATCAATCCGCAGCCATTTGATTGATTGATCCTTGCGCCAGCGCGTCACGACCTCGGTTTGCAAAGGGACTTCCTGTCCGTCTACCAGAAGCTGAACCTGATCTTCGTCTCCCAGCAGACCTTGGGCAAAGGGAACTCCTCCACAGTAGGGTGCGAACTCCGCCTGCCAGTCTCCGACATCGAGTGCCAGCGGAATTTGAACCCTAGCCACACTGCCAACCGCCTGTTTCGGGGCTTCAACACGCAAAACCCCGGATGCGAATTTGGCGCCTTTTTCGGTGGAGCCGGAGATTTGCAGAAAAACCGGCCAGGCGGTGGCGGCAAAATCAACACGATGGTTGTTGGCCCAGCCTGTCCCGGACGCATTGCGGTTGTTCGTTGTTCCGCGTAGACAGGAAGAATCTTCAGGGACCGACTGAGGCAAAGATTTATCGTGCCCAAAAGCGATGATACTCTTGCTCGGTTCCACTGTTGTCCAGCGAACATGAACAATACCATCGACATCCGCCCAGACATCCTGACGATTGATCATATCCTGAGAAAACAAAGTGGCAAGTGGCAGCCAGAGTGAAACAAACAAGAGTTTTTTCAAATCAACATTAAAAGAAAGATAGCGCATAAACACACTTATACAAAAATTCTCAAATATTATCAATGGCTTTATTCCGGTTTTGGCAGGATTAAAGGATTATAGGATAACCAACGTGTTGTCGCATTTCATATTTAGCAAGCTACGGGATAGGCGGTTGCGGAAACTGCGATGAACTGATAATATATTAACATTTTAAAGCTTTCTTCACCCTTCAAACTTAACTCTTCTATTATGATCACCTACAAACTCGTAATGCCTGAGCACCTGAATAAATTCGGCGATCTCTTTGGTGGCAATATGCTCAAATGGGTCGACGAAGTGGCTGCAATGGCGGTCTTTATTGACTTTCCCGAGGCCCGCTTTCTGACCATTGGCATGGACCAGGTAGTTTTTAAACGCCCTGTGAAGAGCGGTGCCATCCTGAAATTCGTGATCACCCCACTCAAGGAGGGGCACACCTCGGTCACTTACAGCGTCAGCGTGGTTGAGCCAAACTGCTATGACAACCCCTACTTCACCACCAGCGTGACCTTTGTCCGAGTTGACGACCAGATGCGTAAAATCCCAGTAAGATCCTAATCACAATCCTAATCGTAATCCTAATCAAAAAATGTTGATCTGGGATGGGCGAACAGATAAGGATTGAGATTAGGACAAGGATGGGTCCACCGACATGTTTTTAAGGACCAACATGCCCTTTGGTAAGCGGCTACTACGCTAACCTCCTATAGACGTTCGAGAGTAAGCACCCTTTAAAGGCTAAAAGAATGGCGCCCCTGGCAGGATTCGAACCTGCGACCCACGGATTAGAAATCCGTTGCTCTATCCTACTGAGCTACAGGGGCGTAAAAAATATAACAGAGAGGATATAGCAGAGCGCGTTTTATTAAAAGCTAAAAATGAATAAAAAAAACATAATTACAAAGATAATTTGGGTTGCAATCAAGCTCACAATAAAACTATAATAAATGAGGTAAATTTTAACAACTGTTATGGAGATAATCACATGCTGAATAATTATAGACATCTTTGCCTGTTTACAATCCTGGCTCTAACAGGCATGACTTTGAGTTTCATCTCAGGTTGCAAGCCATCCGAACAAAAGCAAGTGGATAAACAAGCTGAAATCGGGCAGATGAGAGAAGCAATTTTTTTGCAGATATCTCAGTTGCAATCCGAACAAAGGTATGACGAGGCAGACAAGCTGATCTCAAAATCTATTAGCAACCAGGATTTTGCCGACTTTAAAGACCACCTGACGCTCTTAAAAACCGAGTTGCTCATCCAGCAAGGTAAGCTCACGGAGGCTGAGGAGATCATTCTGGCAGAGCTTGCGCGGAACCCACTGCTAGTTAATGCATCGCTAAACGCCCTTTTCACGCACTATGCGACCACTCAATCCTTTGACAAGAGCCTTGCTCTCAGTGCTAAAATTCTTGGTACTCACTTTGATTTACCTGATCACATGCTTGCCAGTATTCTGAGCGGTAGATTGAACATTGCAATAGGGCTGGACGACATTGATCTCCAAAAAGCGGCCCTTGATGCAGTCATGACCGGTATCAAAGACAGTGCTAAAGCAGTGGCTATTATTGAGCCTCAGATGACTGTTATGCTCCAAAAGAAAGACTATCCGAATGTCATGAAACTCGTGACACATGTTCGCAACGCAGGAGCCAGTGATGAGCGTTACACCAACTTCGCGGCTATGATCAACCTCAAATGCATGGTTGAATCTCAGAACTGGGAACAATTCACCCCGACCTACGAAAGCTGTGTTAAACAGATGCCTGATAAAGAACTCGCGAAGCTGCTGCGCTATGTCTATGTGGCTCTCAACAAAGCCAAAAGAGTCGATCTTCTCAAAAAAAGCGCGCTGTCGGGAATTTATAACGCAACCGGCAAACCGCAGTCCACCGACTATGCGGCTGGCATATGGATTGAGGCCTGTCTGGTCGAGAACAGCAAATCTCTACCGATAAATCTTGTTGCCCTTAAAAAAACCACTGTCTCTCCTGACCGGATCGCTTACCTCTTTGACCATTACTTTTATGCAGTTGCCGCTGACAGAGCTTTAATTAAAGAGCTTTGCAAAATAGGCCCAGAGCTGATTGACGCTTGCTCCAATGAAAATATCAAAAACTCGCTCAAGGTTAAAATACTCGATGGCGCTTTCATAATTGAGGACTATGACCTAGCAGTCTCGATGCTTGAAGCGGGTATTCCCGGTAAAGACAAAGCCTGGCATGAGATGTCACTTCCAAAAGTCAAAGCCCATCGCGCTCAGGCTAACAAACAGCCGCGTGAGGCTGTTAAACACTACCGCGAGTTCATGGAGTGCTGGAAAAACTCGGACAAGCAGGAAGAGATGGACCCCACCTCCGGTATCGCCTACAGTAAAGAGTGGATCCTGGCACGTAATGCCAGCCGTATTGCCGAAATTCTGAGCACCATTCCCGATGAAGCCGAAGCTGCCAAAGCCCGTAATGAGGCCCAAACCTACTTCAAAGTGGCCATGGAGAAGGCGCAAAATGACGCGGCCGCGCTTAAACTTGTGACTGAAGAGGCAGCCAAACTCAAATAACTCAGCTAAAATTTTTACCACAGAGACGCATGCGGCAAGAAGTTAGCGCTTGGTGGCAAACGCATACGCATCGCTAAACATGCGCATCCACGGACCAGCCTCGCCAGTGAACATCTCCGCAGGCTTGTAGGAGAGTTGCGTTGATCTGAAACCGCGCTCAGGGTGCGGCATCATAATGGTCGCCCGGCCATCAGCGGAGGTGAATCCAGCCAACCCTGCCTTGGACCCATTGGGGTTCCAGGGGTAGTGCTGAGTGGCAGCGCCATGTCCATCCACAAAACACAGCGAGGACAATGCGTCGCTTTCAGCGGTTGCATCCGCAAACTCCACCCTACCCTCACCATGAGCGGCGACAACCGGGATGCGAGAGCCCTGCATGCCTTGCAGCAGAATCGAAGGCGAGTTCAACACCTCCACCGTGACATAACGTCCCTCAAACTGCTCAGAGAGATTGCGTTTGAAATGCGGCCAGTGCGATGCGCCGGGAATGAGTTCTTTTAACTGTGAGAGCATCTGACAGCCATTGCAAACACCCAGTGTAAAAGTATCGGGACGCTGAAAGAAACCCTTGAACATCTCCGCCAGCTCAGTATTGTACAGAATACTGCGGGCCCAGCCCGAACCAGCACCCAGCACATCACCGTAAGAGAATCCGCCGCAAGCCACCAGTCCATTAAATGTTCTCAAATCAACCGCACTGCTCAACAAATCGGTCATATGCAGATCCATGACATCAAAGCCAGCTAACGAGAAGGCGGCTGCCATCTCAGTTTGGCCATTGACCCCCTGCTCACGCAGAATGGCCATCCTCGGTTTCTCTCGGATCATTTCGATTGTTCCGTCATCCACGCATCCGTCGGGATCGTAGGTCAATTTGAATTGCATGCCAGGATCGCTATCATCCAACCCGTTGTCAAACTCCTGCCAAGCGCAGTCAGGGTTGTCGCGCAGAGCCTGCATACGGCAGGTTAAGGCCGACCATTTGCGGCGCAGCCAAGTGATGTTAGTCCCAATCACATCGCTACCATCCATCGTTATTTTGAAACTTCGGCTATCCAAAGCTGTTCCGATCTTAGTGACAACATCAGCTCCCAAGCCGTGCTGGCTCAGGATTTGGATCACCTGATCAATGTTTTCTGTAGCGACCTGCACCACCGCACCCAGCTCCTCACTGAACAGTGCGGCCAGCGTATCAATCCCAGGGAGCGCAACCGAAATGCCGCGGCCGCCGCTGATCGCCATCTCGGCCAAGGTCACCACCAGACCACCATCCGAGCGGTCATGATAAGCCAGCAGGAGATCATCCAGCACCAACTGCTGCATGGCCTCAAAGTAAGCGCGCAGCAAGGCGGGCTCATCGATATCCGCAGTTTGATCACCCACCTGATTGTAAACCTGGGCCAGCGCACTGGCACTCAGGCGATTTGCCCCCCGGCCCAGATCAATCATGACCAACTCAGAATCGCCGAGCTTCAGATCTGGAGTCACACTCTTGCGCACATCCTCCACGGTTGCAAAAGCACTTACAATCAGGCTCATTGGCGCCACCTGCTTATGGCTGACACCGGTCTTGTCCTCCCAAAGTGTGCGCATGGAAAGGGAGTCCTTACCAACCGGGATAGAGACTCCCAAGTTGGGGCAGAAATCCATGCCCACCGCATGAACAGCGTCAAACAAACGGGCATCCTCGCCCTCTTCACCGCAGGCGCACATCCAATTGGCGGAGAGTTTAATATTACCGATCACCCCGATACGGCTGCCGGCAATATTGGTGATTGCCTCGCCGATCGCCATGCGGGCGGAGGCCGGTCCGTCAACCAACGCAATTGGTGTCCGTTCACCAACCGCCATAGTTTCGCCAGTATAAGCCTTGTAGCCTGTCATGGTTACAGCGGCATCGGCCACTGGAAGCTGATAGCGCCCCACCATCTGATCGCGGTGGACCAGACCAGTCACACTGCGGTCGGTGATCGTGATCAAAAATGTTTTATTCGCAACTGCGGGAAGTTGCAAAACCCGCTCCAGTGCCTCCATGGGCTTCACATTGCTCAAATCCAAAGCAGGCTGTTGGCTGGCAACACGTTTCACATCCCGCAGCATTTTTGGAGTTTTACCCAACAGCACCTTGATATCCATATCAATCGGGGTGTTATTAAAATGGGGATCATGCACCACAAGCCTTTGATCATCACGGGCAACCCCGATGTAGGCCGCCGGGCAGCGCTCACGGCGACAGATACTTTCAAAGAGCGGGCGGTGCTCGGGAGCAATGGCCAGCACGTAGCGCTCCTGCGCCTCGCAGCACCAGATCTCCATCGGGCTCATAGAGCTTTCCTCATTATGCACCGCCCTCAAATCAAAGGTCGCGCCGGTCGCCTCGACCAACTCGGGGCAGGCGTTAGACAATCCACCTGCGCCAACATCATGGATGCTAATGATCGGATTCTCGTCATTCATCGCAACACAGGCGTTAATGACCTCCTGGCAGCGACGTTGAATCTCGGCGTTGCCGCGCTGCACAGAGTTGAAATCCAGTGATTCGTCATTGCTGCCAGTGTCCATCGAAGAGGCTGCACCGCCACCCAGACCGATACGCATGGCCGGGCCGCCAATCTGTACAATCAAGGAGCCAGGTTGAAGCGGTTTTTTATAAACATGGCCACGCCGGATATTGCCCATGCCGCCTGCCAACATAATCGGTTTGTGGTATCCGATGTAGCGGCCAACGACCATCTCTTCATAAGTGCGGAAAAAGCCGCAGAGCTGGGGACGTCCAAACTCATTGCCAAAAGAGGCGCCGCCCAGAGGTCCGTCCACCATAATCGAGAGCGGTGTGGCGAGCCGGGCTGGAAATTCAGCGTACTCTTTCTCCCAGGGCATTTCAAAATCAGGCACATGCAGATCAGAGACCATCAGTCCTGATAGTCCTGCTTTGGATCGGGAGCCAGTGCCAGTGGCAGCCTCATCGCGGATCTCGCCACCGACCCCGGTGGAGGCACCGGGGAAAGGTGAGATCGCGGTGGGATGGTTATGGGTCTCAACCTTCATCAGCACATCAATCTGATCTTCGGCAAATTGATACAATTTATCCTTGCCGTCAACAGCAAAGCCCTCTGCTTTGACACCCTCCATCACACCGGAGTTGTCAGAGTAGGCCACCAGTGTGCCAGCCGGGTTGCAGGCGTGGGTGTTTTTGATCATTTTGAAAAGCGACATTGTCTGGGCCTCGCCATCAACAATCCAGGAGGCGTTGAAAATTTTATGGCGGCAGTGTTCAGAGTTTACCTGTCCAAACATCAGCAGCTCGGTATCCGTGGGGTTGCGCCCCGCTTTAGAATAATTCTCGAAAAGATACTCAATCTCATCCTCACTCAGTGCCAGCCCCATCTCCTGGTTGGCAGTACGCAAAGCATCAATGCCACCTGCCTGCAGATCAAAGCTCTTACCCGCAGCCGGAGGGCATACCTCGAAAACATCATCGAGATTCGTGTAAACACCCTCGGTCATACGATCATGCAAGAGATCCAGCGTTTTGCCCAACGCGCTGGGCAAAAGCTCTGTCCCATCCAGTGTCACCACCAAGTGTGTCCCGCGTTCAACCCTTTGAACCCCGCTAATGCCGCAGCTCTTAAAAATCTCAGAGGCCTTGGATGACCAAGGAGAGATTGTGCCTTTGCGCGGAGTGATATAAAACCCACCTTTGAAACCATTAAAACTCCGCCCCTCCAGCAGGGTGCGACAGCGCTCCAGAGCCACGGGGTCAAGCTTGCCCGCACTCTCCAGCAAATAAATATAATGTGCGACAACCTCCAGCTGTCCTTCAGTGCCCAGCGATTCCCCCATTTTTTTGATCATTGCTTCCAAACGGAACTGAGAAAAAATAGTTGTTCCTTTTAACATCAACACTTTCATTTGACTTGATCCTTGTTGCTGGCCAGCAGCCTGTTATTAAAAAAAAATTAAAACTCAAATCCCGCTCACCAGCAATAAACTGGAAACACGGCTTGAAAACAGTGTTAATTTATCATTTTTAACACCCCCAAGACAAGCCAATGCGATTAACTCACACGCGCTTTAATATCTGTGAGTGAAAACAACATTTGCTTATTGAAACATGCGCGCTATCCACATTTACCTAATAGCCTAAAATCTAAACACCTGGCAACCTAAGCGTCCCATGGAACGCTTAGGTTATTAAGCCTTACTCAGGCTAGTTCAAACTCATCTTTACCAACACCGCACTCAGGACATGTCCAGTCGTCGGGTAAATCAGCAAATGAGGTTCCCGGCTCAATTCCGTTATCCGGATCGCCCACCTGCGGGTCATAGATATAACCACATACTACGCAAACATATGCATCCATACTATCATTTCCTTCCTATCCTTGTTCTGTGTTTTTGTTCTTAACCCTCATTCGTACACGCTCCGCACCAGCGGAGCGCGCGAGGGTTAACTCAAGTTATGCATCCTGCGGGATGCACATAAATTATTTGTGGAATGCAGAGTCATACCAAACTTTTCACTGGCATCCCATCGGCTTAGCTGACAAGCTGCCAATTCCAACATCGAGAATCTATTATGCGGGAGGGTAAAGTAGCACAACCGTATCGGTTAAATCCTTTCTCTGCGCCGTTATCCCAAACGACGGTGCCAATATTCGCATTCAGAAATCTTCTTTCTCGATATCACCATTGTCTAATTGTTTCACTTTCTCTTTGAAGTAGATCGTTTAGCATTTTGCATCTTTTGCCCAAAGTTCATACCCATCTTTTTCAAATATCGTTGGCATTCTACCTCCATTTAACTTGAAGCATGATACTTTATTTATTCAGTTTTTGCAACTGATTATGTGATTCACAACTTGGTTCAGAATATGCCTGAGCTGTTGTTATTCTCTCAACTTCTGGCGTAAAAACAAGCTGTTCGGACAATCGTTTATGTAAGTTGTCGAGTGCTTAAAGTGTCATTTAAAACAGCTTCAACTTCACTGAAAACTTCATCTGCAAGCAAGATGCTTGCACTACTTCATTGTCGCTTTCGATTCAATATATAGACGCGAAGCTCCAAAATCCCGTCAGGTCCGATTTCTAATCGGACATTTCCGGTTAGAAACCGGACCTGCAAGAGTTCGACTCTGCAGTCAATAGGTGGTGCCCCGCAACTCGGGGTAGTGGTCGAAGGCAGGTGGCGAGTGGTAAGTTGTAAGCGCGTTCGGCTGCGCTGTCAGTTTACGATAACGGCGACCCGCCATCGTCGTCCAGCCTCGGGTGTAGTAGCCGCTCTATGAGCGGCATGTGTCGCTCACAGAGCGACTACTACATTAAAGTTAGACGATTTCACAAACGGACAACTTTTTGGAAAGAACAATTAATTGTTTTTTTGCGTCCTATAAGGGCCTACTTCCCTGAAAGCAGCCGTTTCTCCAGCGGAGCATAATCGGAGGGAGGCCGCTTGTGCTGCTGATACATGGCTTTGAATCCAGCCAATATTTTCGAACGCGCAGCGGTGCGCTGCGGCAGATCCAGACGGCCATCAAGATAGAGGTTGTCAATGTGTTTCAGATCTTTACGGCAGAGGTTGAAGGTGGCGATTAAACTGGCGGGGATCTCAGGCAAGCCCAAGCTTTGTCGGGCAGTCGCAAGCGAGGCTGGATGCAGCGCGGCAGTTGCCAGCCGGTTGGTGGTGTTGTCTTGCATGACAAAGAGGGCATGCGTCTCGGTCATGCTGACCAACGTTGCATGAAAGGCGCGTCCGGCTGTGTTGGTCCAGCAGTTCTGAGCCAATGTTGCCTGCAACGCGCCGCAGGTCAATAAAACTATCAATCCAGTCTTTCGCATAGGGTACTCCTTGTAGTGCGGTATCGGTCGACGATGCTGTGCGACGATGTTGGTGGACGATTGGGACCATGCGAGCAATCGCGGTGTTGGTTGCTCTGGGAGCGCCGACGTCCTCGTCGGCATAGCTGAGAACAAAGCCGACGGGGACGCCGACGCTCCCAGAGAGGTGCTCACCCCCAGGTATGTGCGCGTTATTTGGCATATTCATATCTTAGTTAGCGCCGATCCGGAAGAAGGCGGCGGGGATGGAACCATCCACATAAACCGTTATTTCGCGCCCTGTTCCATCAAAAACCTGGTATTCAAAGGGGCTAACAGCAGTGGTGGCTGCTGCCGCTTGATTCCAGTTGCCTCCCGCAAGCGAGCCGCTCACCAGGATATGGTACTTCCGTCCGGCAATGGTCGAAAAGCTCAGCGCAATCCGTCCTGTTGCCGCATCCGGCTGCGAGCGGGTGATCTTAAAGATATCCGTGGCGAGGAAGGGTAGGGTTCCTGCCAGATACTCGTTGTAGTTGCTCATACCATCGCCATCAAAGTCGTCATTGGGATTGATGTCGTAAATCGTGTTAAACAAACCTTCCGACCAAGCAACCATTAGATTTTCCCATGCGTCTGGCAGGCCGTCGTTGTCCATATCCTGCGCAACCGAAAAATCCAGCCTCAACACACCGCCGGGTTCCGGAATGGTCAACGCACCGGATGGCACCAGCGGCTGCTCAAGGCCGTCGATCAGCACCGCGACTCTGGCGAGATCACCCGGCTGAGCCGCCTTTGGATTCTGTAAAGGATACGCATCCTCCAGCGCAATGCTGATCCGATAGTTCATGCCAACATAGATGGGGCCATCCAGCACATACCGCCCGTAGTCGGGCAGCAGCTGCGACACGCCGCCCAGCGTAATCACATCAATCGGACCAGATTGCGGGTATATAACCACCTCTGCCCCGCTGTCCATCGGATGACCATATTCATCCCGAATCTGACCGTAAATAACGGCTGGGGGCAGGGGCTGTCCCGCCCAAACAAGAGCTGCGACAAAGAGGGTGCAACTGAGTATCATTTTGAGTTTCATAAAATCTCCTTTTGCTTTGCATCCACCGTGTAACGGCGGATATACTTTGCATCCACCGTGTAACGGCGGATATACTTTGCATCCACCGTGTAACGGTGGATATACTTTCCATCCACCGTGTAACGGAGGATATACTTTCCATCCACCGTGTAACGGAGGATATACCTTGGACGCAACCGCAATACCCACTTCCTTATTAATTCCCTGAGAACGAATAGGTTTGTAGATAGAGCTTGATATCCTTGATCTGGTCGATAAAGCGCGTACGGGCGACTGTATCATTGGCATTCAACGAACCAGCCGGAATGATGATCCACCACTCCGAGTTCCAAACCGAGCGTCCGATCAAGCGCGCGTTGTAACGCATCTCCAGCGGATTAAATCCATCGCCCAGATAGGCGCGTAGCGAGGGATACTTGCGGATGGCGAAAAGCTCATTACCGCATAGGTTCTTCAATGCACTCCAATCCGGATCCTCCCACTGCGACTGCGCCAGCGGATAGGGCAGCGGCAGGACCTGATCGAGCACCGACCAAGTGCGCAGGGATGAGGCTGTGCCGTTGGCCCTGATCGGCACCCGCATTGCATCCAGACCAGCCGGGACAATGTAGATCTGCGGACGCAGCGCCAGTCCATTCACAGCCGCGGAACCGCCATCCAGGCAGACTCCTATGCCGCGCAGCTTGGTCGAAAAGTAGGTCGAGTCAAAGGCGTTGTCGCCAGCTGCCAGATCCTGACCAAAGAAGTTTTTACGGAATTCGATGGTGGTTGAGAACGGAATTGCAAAGCCCGGCTCTGTGACCGCCATTGGATCAAACGGCAGACAGTGGCGCTGGAAAACAGGCAGATCACGCAGGTTCGCGACCCAGGCCGCAGTCAGCACGGCTTTCCAGGCAGGATCACCCGAAACATCGGGCACTTTACGGAACAACTCGCGGCGCAGACTGAACGCATCCACATCGCTCTGCGGATTGTTAAAGCCGAGCCGCCCTTTGAGTACCTGCCAGTTTTCATCCAGCCTATACATCACATCGGCCAACCCCGGGTCACCAGCGGCACCGCCGCCCAGTGGAGCGCCATATCCGTTGGCATCATGGACAAAGCGCCCGAGCGAGCGGGTCTTGACAATCTGAGTCATGAAGTCGCGTCCCGCCGTATTTTCGGAGTCGGAGCTGAGCATGCCTGTTTCATAGTCATAGGCCCGCGCCGCGAGATAGCAGTAGCGAGCTGCTGTTTCAAAGGCTTCATTGTAACGCTGCAGCGCATCATTGCGCATGATCTGATACATCATGTTGCGGTAGCGGCGGGTATTCAGATCTGACGACCATTGCAAGCGCAGGCGCTCGCGCTCCATCTGTAGCTGATCGCCCTCTGATTCCAGCGCCACAAAGCGCATACGGGTGGCATTGGCCAGATTGAGCGTGCTTTCCAGGGCTGCCACAGCTGCCCCCACCTCATGCGCGGCCTTACGGATCTCTGAAAGCATCCGGCTGCGTTCAGGAGAGTTGCGTGCTGCAGCCAGCTCGGCCTCCATCTGCTCCTCAATCGACTTGACCTTGGCGTCGATCTCAGTGATGATCCTCTTCTGGTCGCTCACCTGTAAGCCGAGCGTTTCCTCAACCCCGGCCCGCAGTGCCAGCACAGCCGCCCGACCGAGCGAGGTGAAGTCGGTTGAAAATCCCGCCATCTTAGGAAATGCCTCAACCCCAGACTCGGTGATATAGTCTTTAACTTTTCCGAGCATGGCAATCGAGTCGGCAACCGCCTGAGCATTGGCTTTAGCGGCAGCATAGAAGGCCGCAACTTCAGCGTTGGCATATTTGATCGGAATCTCTACCTGATTTCCGAATTCAAAAGCGCGCAGCGCTTCGATCTGACTACGGACGCTCTCGGTGCGGGCGGCGGCATTCTCGTATGCCTGCTGAATCGCAAACAGCTGCTCAGCGTAACCTGCCAGTGCAATCTGAATCTCGCCCTCTGCCCGACGCTGACCAGTGAACTCCGGCGGTTTACCAGGGAACCCGTACGGGGACACATAGTAACGGACATCCACGGGCATATTGGTCCAGGAGGTTACGTTAAATGTGTAGTTGACCAATCCATCCATAGCATCTGTGCCGGTGTCGATGATTGTCACTGGCAGTTGCGGCTCGTCAAGATCAACCCACTGGTTGAGGTAGTTGACCCCTTGCCCGATTTTATCCTGTGTAAATGTGATCGCTCCCGCCACAGCATTACCGATGATTCCAAGGTCACCGACAGTGGTGTCGATCTCAGCCTGGAACGAGCCTGTGATTGTCTCCTCGGCAGTTGCATAACGGTTGAGTGTCATGTTGTAGTAGCGTCCATGCACATCCAGGTTATTGTCAAGGTCATAGAGTTCAACGTAGCGATAGTTCAACAGATCAGGGCCGTTGTATCCCTGCGCATAGTTTTTGCCGGGACCGATGTCGTCGGCGTAGGGATAGCCATAGACCTCAATCAGACGACGGTGGAGTGCCGCCTCTTCATCCGCGACCATGGTATCAAAGTCGCGAGATTCATTCTGATCGCGCAGAGCGTTGCCAACGGACTTGACCCGGCCATAAACCTCCGCCGCATTATCAAGAGCACGCAGCGCACGGCGTTGAATCTGCTCGAAATGAGTCTTGCCTTCATCAATTTCGGAGGGCGAGATATCAAATGGAATGGCGTTGTCAGCCAGCCCCAGCGGATTCATGCCAGTATCCGCCTGATCGGCGATGCGCTGGATGCGGCGGGCGGCAACGGTAATCTCGCCCAGCTCCGGAGTTCCTTCGCGGTCGATAATGCGGATACCGAGCTCATCGCTCTCGCGTGATGGCAGGAGCGCATTGGCAACCGCCCAATCATAGTAGGCTCCCAGATGGCCGCGTGTGGCCCACTCATCGATACCCCAGTCGCGGTTATCTACCTCGTCTTCAGCCAGCATCCATGAATCCTCTTCGCCATGCTGATACGCATCACGCCAGGTGCGCGAGACCACCATTTCGGCTGTCTTGGCTTTGGCGGCAGCTGCCATCACAAAGCGTTTCTCGTGGAAATAGGAGATGGTAATTTCTGTTTCGCCCGCCAAAACTCCCTCGACCTGCGGCAGCCAGCCGAAGCTGGGGTGACGCAACAGGTAGTAATAGCCTTTGATGGCACTCAGGTAATGACCATACGCATCGCCATGCCCTTGTGGGAAGAGCATTTCGGCATCCTTGGCATTGAGACTGCCGTCGTTGTTGCCCTTCAGATCGGTAATGCCATAGTTGAGGGCATAAGCCACCTCACCGCCCATAATATCGGCGGTGAAGTTCCACGCCAGACGGTTGAACAGCGGATAGCTTGTAGGCTCGATACTCTGTGGTGGCAGCTCGGCATACTCCCATGAAAGGTCGCGTCCACGCAGCAGCGCCAGCTCCTCTTCGAGCAGGTTGCGTGTCTGGTTCTGGAAGGCGAAGATTGAACTCTGCGCCCCGTCATCTATTGGCGAGTCATTGCCGAGATCAATTGTTGGACTCATGGCATCGGCCATGGCTTCGTTACCAAGCACCATGAACAGTTCGCTGATGCGTCCAGCCGCCATTTGCAAGGCCAGTGAGAGCGCGCCGGCGGAGGGGTTATCAGCATCAATCGAGAGTTTCTTTGACTCACGCAGCAGGGTTTCATAGATTGGAATCAGACCATAGTCATTCAAGGCCTCCATATTCAGCGGCACGTTACCGTTGTATGGTGACCCTGCCTGCTGCAACATCGAGAGCTGCGTGTTAAGCTCAACGTTCATATAATCGCGGATGCGTTGTTCAAAGGGGTTGATCGCTTTGAGCACACGTTTGATCCAGCCCTCAGCCAGCTGCGGAGGTGTCCATGAGGCCCAGTTAGTGCCAACGAGTGCAATCACATCCAGCGCGTTGGAGTTGGCCCTATAGCGGCAACGCACATAATGATCGCTCAGACCGAATACACCAGCATCACCGATGGTGGCAAAGTCGAGATAGCTATCGCCTTCGCTGTCGCGCAGGGCAAACCACTCCTCAGAGTCCATGGCAGGCGCACTTCCGTTATCCGGATTGGCGAAGTGCCACTCATATTCCCAGCGCTCGGTGCTGCCACCGAAATCAGCGGTGTATTTCAGGTTCATCTGCTTATCAAGCGGGTTGTCCGAGAGAATCGGATCAAGGCGGCCCTGATAAAGCTCAGGCTCGACTTTGATCACATTCATAAAGATGCTCTCAGAGGGATCAACCATATCTTCGTTCAGACTGTCGTTGAAAACGATTGTCACGTAGCCCGCGCCGCGCCCATCGGTCGAGAGTGCCAGCGAATCGAAGGGAGTTTCGTCATCGATGATACGCACCAGATCATTTGCTCCACGCGGCAGCGCATTGATCGCGCGCACCCAATCAGGATCATCGGCACCGGTCACAATCTCAGGATCAAGTGCGCTCAGGCGGCTGCGTTCATCCATGACATTCAGGAGCAGATAGTTATGACCGTCGGTACGTTCGCGGAACTGACCTTTAAGCTGGAACTCACTGTCCTTCTCCGCCATTGGGTTCCAATAGATGCGCTCGCGCAACATGGGTGGCAGGTCGGAGAAGAGCGTGTAGGCGGTGCGGACATCACGGTAGCTATCGAGGGCGCCCGGCACCACTTCCATCGCGGTTTTACGCGCCTGGGTCGGGTCGATCAGATGCACGCTGGGAAGTGCGCCGACCTGTGTTAAGGACTGCTGATAGAGCACATTCGCACTGAGCTGTCCACGGACGGCGGGGAGGCCGTTTTTGGGCGTTGTGAGGGTGTCGCCCACATAGAGCCCCGGTACAGTTTCCGGCCACAGGACATGGAAGGTGTAGTTGATCGGGGTCGAAGTTAAGTCGCCCGAATCACGCACTGGGAAGCCGTCACCGCGACCAGTGTAGCCCGGCATCCACGGTATCCGTGCTCCCGCCTCCGGCAAGGTTGTCGCCCCTGGATAGTCGAAACCCGGTTGGTTCGGATAAGAGAAATCAAAGACATAATTGGCGTGGCCGCCGTCATCGCCGGCCTGCTGCGCCCAGAACCAATCCTTGCGGTCACGGAAACAGGTTGTTTGATCGGCAAGCACTGGTCCAGAGACAAAGTCATGCCAGTTAGCTGGCTGGAGCAGAGAGATCGGTATTGGAGCCTGGACCATCTGACCAGCCTCCATAAAGCCGGTGAAGCGGTACATATCATTCTCAGGAACAACCTGCAGGGCCTTCATGAAAGGCTTGCCTGTATCCGGATCAGTGTATTGCAGCAATGCAAAGGGCTCAGAGCTGTAGGTTGCGGGCGTGGCCGCATTCGTGTTATTGAGATCTGTGCGCAGCGCAAAGGCGATGCCGCTCATCAGCATCGCGTGCTCTTCGTTCGGGTTATAACCGTCGCGTGTTCGGTCGCGCTGCACATACAGTGCGGCATCGCCACCGCCGAAATCCATCCCCGGTTGCACATGGGGCAGCGCATCGGGCGCATCCGCTGTACGGCTGAAGTGAGCAGGTGATTCTTCGGCTGGAAATGGCAGGTGGTTATCGAATGCGGCGCTGTCCTGCAGATAGCCATACATAGGGAAACGGTACTCCTCGGCAACCTCATCCCAGAGAGCATCACAGAGATACTGCGCCGCCAAAGTGCTATCAGGTTGCTGAGCGGGTTTGTAGCGTCCCTGATAGAGCTGCTTCCAGCTGCGGGCGCTGCTCCAAAGGCGGATGTTATCAAACGCGATATTGCCGCTGGAGAAAAGTTCGGCTAAATCATTACCAAAATCAACTGCTGGCAGCACCTTGTTCTCAAACTGTGCGGCCAGGTAACCGTTCAGATAGTAGGAGAGCAGGCCATCCGCTGTTTTCGCAACTGCGACATGGTGCCATTTTTCAGTTGCCGACAGGTTATAACTATGCGGATTGTATTGGACGGGGAAGCTGCCCCACTGAGTTAGATTTGTGCTGTTGAGTAGCAGGTCTCCTTTATCGAACGCTAATGTGAAAAGACTATTGGTTGTGGCCTCATCTGGGTGAGTGAAGCGAATTAGCTCAACCTCAGTGGAAGCGGTATCGATTTTCAGCCAGGCCTCAAAGGTAAATTCATCCGAGGGAACGCCTCCATGCAACTGCGTTTTCATGATGCCATTCGGAGTTGAGGACTTACGGCTGGAAACCGCCCCGCGCACAGCAGCGAAATCATTCAGGGTAGCGCCAATGCTGCCCTGACCAGAGGCAATCACAATCTGCGTTGCAGTTTCACTCTGTTGCTGCCCACGTGAGGGGAAGCGCGCTAGATAGTCGGCTGTCACACCGGGGATAAAGAGCGGTGCTGGCAAAGGCTCCACATAACCATCGTCAGCCTGCGGTGCATTGTTACAGCGACTTGGCAGCGACCAATAGACATTCAGCACACCAGCATTAACCGGAAAGATGGAGGAGTTGAGCAGGTTGGTTGCGGTGTACGCAGTTGGATAGCTGTAGGTGTTTATGTTATATGGATTACGCACAGGCGTAGCAACGGTTCCAATGGTTTTAATCCACCCAGGGTAAAAGAACCCGTCATCAGATTCCACAAAAGGTGGAGTGATAATTTCAGGAATATCCTGCTGGTATTGACCGGTATAAACCGAGGCATCAGTGCCGGAGCGCGAAGCAATGGTTTCAAACCAGACCAGATCGCCGGAGGTATATTTCATCAGCGCGTAATGGTTGTTGCCGCACGCTGTGGTGTAAAAGGCATTGTTTTCAACCACCACATGCGCGGCGGGCACCTGATAGCTCATGGCACTCACTGCCAGATTGGCTGGGAAGCGAACCTTGGGATCAGCGCGGGTGTTGGGGGTGTTGTTGATGGCATCACGCGCATACAGGGTAGCATTTGTTCCCCATGCGGCTTCATAGATATCCACTTCAAAGGGCCAGAGCACATCCAGCTCCTCTTTGGCCCGCCAGTAAACCTCAATCTTCCAGGCTTTGTCAACCGTGTCACGAATAGCGTAGAGCCAGTCCTTCTGCGGTCCGGTCATGTGCTGATAAACATAAATTTCGTTGCGTCCGCTCTCATCCACCATGCCGCGGGTTACCTGCGGGAAAAGCGCATCTGTACTGAAAGGCCGGCTTAAGGGCTTGAGCTGATCTCCAATATCGACCTGTTGCTCGGTTGACATCGGTTCCATAACATCCACAATTTCGTAGGCCAGCAACTCGCGTCTGCCGCTCAGTTCATCCAAACGCGAATAGGTCAGCAGAAAACTGCCGCGCGCCCCTTCAAAAGCATACAGCTCGGTTCCATTGAGCCGTACATCGCCGACAATGTAATCATCTACACTATAGATTTCAATCGCATTGTTGCCGTAGAGGTCAACACGGTAGTTGTTGCCGAACTGGATCGTCGGCCCCGCATTCTGCAGCGGCAGACTGGTGTCATTGCCATATGCTGATTCCGGACGTTTATGCGTCCAGTACATCCGCACCGGACGTTTTGCACTGGAAACCGAGACCGTATAGTATTTAGTCTCAGTGCCGCCTGCGATCATCTCCCACTCAATTTCAAGCTGACCAGTGCCGGTGGCGATCACGATTCCGGCATAGTCAATCCAGACCGCTGTTCCTCCCCCTACCGGCAGAGTGATGATCGGTTCAGTGCCTGTCACCGCACCCACGGGTGGGTCGATGATCTGTCCCAGAAAGGTGTTAGCCGAAACTGCGGCCACTGGGGCACCGACCGTTGTTTGAAAATGAATCGCATTTGTACCCGACGCAATAGCTTTAGTTGTCCATGAGGAAAACACTAAGTTTCTTTTTGCGGATTCAATGCCGCTGCCCATGCCCAGCGCGACACCGTTGGTGATGCCGCCTGCGGTTGGCATGGTCCGGTTGTCGTAGCGCGTGGTCAAGGTATCGATCTGCGCTGCAGTTGTTCCGGCTGTGAATAACACACCAACAGCAAAACCGACCTTCAGCCATCTTTTAATTTTCTGTGACATGGGTTCCCCCCTTCACGTAACTCAATTGAAACTAACTATTCAAAACAACTCTCGCTGAATGAAGCAAAATGTTCGCACGCACTCATCACGCTGAAAACCGGTAACGAGTTATCCTAGGCCACTCGCCATTAACGCTGATCAGGATCAGAAATCCAGTTTTTGGTAATAGCCAAGATATCAACATACACAACGTCAAGATTTGTTAGCGTCCCTGTCCGAGTGAGCTTTATCTCCCACGTTTTAGTGGCTAGATTTTGAGTTGCATAAAAACCGCTTAGCGTTGTGTTCGACTTAATATCTTGTAATCCAACAATCATGACGGAATATGCGTCATTCGTGAAACTTGTCGTCTTAGTTCCAGTATCTTGACCGGCATACATATTTACGGCAACTCGATACACTCCAATTGGATTGCCAGGCACTGTCCCTCCTGGCACCGTCCATTTTAAAGCGTCATACCCTTTAACCGCTGTTTGCGGATTTAGAGTGATGTCCCCGGTCGAAGACTCTATTTGCACCCCAGTTTTACCGCGAAGTTTGGTTAAACCATTCGAGCTATAGAGGTCAAGCATACCCTTAGGATACATCAGCAACATGCCATCAGTTGTAAATGAAATTCCCCCAGATGCAGACGTAAAAATCATTCCAGCCGAGTTCACCCAGAGGTGGCTGGTTCCAGCTTTGATATTAACCGTCTTGGCATTGACATTGGCGGTATTTGCAGTGATATTGCCCGCAGCTCCACCTACGTTGACCGTAGTGCCATCTGTTTTAAGGAGATCACCGGTTGTCGTGATATGCCCAGCTGTGACACGCCCGCCCACTATGAAATCACCGGATGCCCGGTTGGCATATTCGGCGGTCTGCGAGCGGAAGGCATACGGCGCGGTCAGCAGGGTCTGGCGCGGCGAAAGCTCAGTGCGGCTGCCAGGATCAATCAGTGCCCCGCTGGCACTCTGCCAGGGGGTTACGCCGAGGTAGAGCGGCTCGTCGGTTGCTCCGTTGGCTACATCCGGCCAGAGTGCTTTCCAGAGGTCGGTGTGGGTGTAGGTAGTTCCAGGCAAAGCCTGTCCGCCAGTGCCACCCAGCATGATGTTGAAGTAGCCATCCTTGACAAACGAGGCAAAAGTGCCGCCCCAGAGCGGTGTTCCGCCGTTCGCCTCCTTATAGAGTCGGATGTCGAAGGTATAAGTAGCGTCGGAATATGGTGCCCCTCCCGAATCCACCAACCGCCCCTGATAGTTCATTGTGCCAGGGACAAGCGCGTTGATTGACGCTGGTACTGCCGCACTGACTTGCAACATAGTGCCCGCTGTGAACAGGACACTCGTTAATAGCATCATCGTTGACTTTTTCATTGTTTCTCTCCTTTTTTTACTGATTTTCAATTGCCACTCACATAAAGAATTCGGGGTACATCGGAGACCTTGTTTAGTCGGAAGGCTCCGCTGCTCCTGATCTCGGTTTTATTTAAGCCGGTAATCGTCTCGGCGTAGGTTCCACCCGCAACGCTTATATTCCAGCCAGCGTTTATCCCGATTGGATCGTTTTCCGCGAAGGTGAAGGTGAGGTTGCGCTGGACTGCCCACGACTCGTAATCGCCTATGCCGTCAGCCCCGTTATCTTTAGCGAGCAGCACGCCATTGCGGAATTCCACGTTGTCATGATCAGGGTGGTAGGCATGCACAAAGGGGTTGGTTTTATCGTCATGCGCCTGCAAAACGGTTACAGTGAGTTCAGCATCTGCTGTGGCAAAACTCCCGCCAGCCAAGGTTTTCGGGTCTGCAAAAGGAAAATTGACCGAGCTGATACGCCGGATTTCGGCATCCGGGTGCTGGCCCCGGAAGGCCAGCGCAGCATCACGCGAGGATAGCAGCGTGCTTTCACCAGCTGGAACCGAGGCTAGAAAGGCCTCTTTCATCAGACGGGTCACGCCGTATTCATCCACATGCAGGATCACCCGAAAGGTAAATGGATATTGCGCGGGTTGAATGGCTGCCGTGTTCCAGGTGTTAGAGACGCTCGAGTGCGTCTGAGCGCGGTTAACCCCATCCAGTACGACATTGCCCACCCACAGCCCAGTTGGCTGGACCTGTTCAACAAGATCTCCTGCGGCACGCAGCCCAATCTGATAGAAGCCACGCACACCACCGGGAATCCCAGAGTTGTCGCTGCTCCCCTGATCAGAGATGTTCAGAACGCTCTGATAGGCATCGGCGCTGAGCGGCATTGCATGGACCTTGGGTAGCAGCCGCAGTTCAAACTCCGCACCAGCGGCAAGGTTGGTGCTCCAGGGAAGATTCAGATCCTCATAGACCTCCCGAGGAAAACCGGCACTCCAGTCCAGCACGGCCCGCAGCAGCGGAACCGCCCCGGCAACGCCCCCCTGCCCTGTTGGTGGTGGCTGGGATAGCTGAGACGCGAGATGCAGAACGCGGCCAACTCCAGAGTTGTTTTTGATTATGATTGTCTGTGGTGACACAACCCCCTGAAAGGCCACCACTTGATTTGGCGTACCCAGAGAAACCTCGAAAGGACCGCTGTATTCCAGAGCGCCGGCCCCGATTGAAGAGACCCAGATGGCAGCTGATTGCGCTGGAACGGTGCTGGGTTGAATCAGCACAGAACTTGCGGATATTGGATTAACACCCGAAAATGCGTAGCCAGGTTTAAGCGAGTTGTAGAAAGCGAAATACTCCGAGAGCATGACTTTTTTGCCTGCGGGAACATTTAAGCCGACCAGACTCTGCATACCGCCAAACAGCACGGGGCAAGGTAGCGCAGGAACGCCGGTGAGCTGAAGTGTAACTGGTGCCGAGACCTTGATCAAATAGGACTCGCCCCCGATCAGCTGAAAGAATGTACTTGCCTGAGGGTTGCCCGGATACCAGTTACGCATCTCCGGCGCAGGCGGTAAAGGTTCCTCTGGTGATTGTGTGAAGCCACCCTCACCATTTCCACCTCGGCACCACCAGCTGACCACCTCGACTGGCGAGCCAGCGAAAGCAGTGGCGCACATTGCATCCGGCAGAGTGACCTTCAGGCAAACCGCATTCCAGCCTGTTGTCAGCTGCACCTCCTGCAAGATCCACTGAGCTCTGGCTGGTAACACCAACATAAAGCATACACTCACAATGCATTTCCAGAACTTTTGCATATCGACCTCCTAGTGTGTGCTGAAGCCTAATTCGCCTCAACACGCATTAAGGTACTCGATTACTTAAATCGTGTCAACCACTATTTTTACTTTTTTTAATTTTTTATTTTTAAACCAGCTGTGCCCTCGTAAGGCGCGTTCCCAGCCAGTGCCCTACCGAAAAGCTTCGCACCTGTAGCCGCAGATCTTTACGACAAACCGCATGCTATATAAAGCAACCGATAAACTTAACCTATCAGCGTCCTGAGGATCTCGCGGAAGATCCCAGCTGCGGGCGAACCCGCCGCTGACTCAACAAACGCCTTACCCTCATCCCCAGACACCGCGATCAACGGATCAATCGGGATCGACCCCAAAAACGGCACGCGCATCTGCTCGGCCATCTCACGTCCCCCCCCCGCACGCAGCACTGCGGTAACCTCGCCGCACTTAGGACAGGCGAAGCCGCTCATGTTTTCAATCACACCCAGCACTGGCACCTCAATCTCACGACAGAAGGAGATCGACTTGCGTACATCCGCCGCGGCAACCTTCTGTGGCGTAGTCACAATCACCGCGCCATCCAGCTCGGGAATGAGCTGGCAGACCGTGAGCGGCTCATCGCCGGTTCCCGGAGGCGAATCAATGACCAGCAGATCCAACTCCCCCCAGTCGACATCCTCGATGAACTGCCGGATCACACTCATTTTCATCGGCCCACGCCAGATAACCGGATCATCCGGATGTTTTAGCAGGAAGCCGACAGAGAGTACCTTCAATCCACCAATCTCAACTGGCTGCATTCCATTCTCGCCGCTCTCGAGCCTCTGCCCGACGAGACCCAGCATAATCGGCACGCTTGGACCGTGCAGATCCACGTCCAACAGCCCTACGCGGCGTCCTGAGAGCATGGCACTCATCGCCAAATTTACAGCCACAGTGCTCTTGCCAACACCGCCTTTGCCTGACATCACAATAATGGTGCGGCGGATCTGGCTCAACCGTCCGCGCAATTTAGCGTCTTTGTCATCAGTTGCCGCTGTCTGCGGCGCGGCAGCACCCGCGGATGGGCAGGCTGACTCCCCACAACTTCCGCACTGGCTTGGATCACAACTCTTTTGTTCGGTATTTTCTGTTTGCATAAAATCTTAACTTTCAGGTTTTGCAGCCACCTTTTTAAGGGGCTAACAGGTAATCAGCGGCCGCACGATACAGGGTGCTGACCGCCAGGATGGCACAGTGGCGTCCCTCAGCGGGGCGACACTCGCCCGAACGGATCAATTCGCCTGCGCTGATAGAGAGCGCATCAGTAACGCCGCGCCCCACGGCGCGACGTGCAATCGCACGCCCACAGGAGCGCGTATTGCCGCATCCGTCAGTATGGTATTTGATCTCTTGAATTATATCATCTTTCACCACAAGATACACCTCCATTGTATCACCGCACGGGCCAGTAATCGTAGCAGCGGCTGTTGGGTCATTCATCCGTCCGAAGTACGGATCTTCGGCCTCATGCTGTTCATCTCTCTGATTCTCACTTTGCTTCATCGCATTCCACTCCCATCTGATTTAGTCGCTCAGGCGACTATAAAAACCAACACACCCTAGGACGCGTTTTTCACATGCCTGTTGCAAAATGCCGCTTCCAGGTAGAGCCCCCGGTTACCCGAGAGACTCCCCCACAGACCCGGACGAGCGCAATTAACGCATCCGGTTCCTCCCACATACGTATCTGCTAAAATCCAAGGCATAACTGTTTCGTC
>JBAYXX010000052.1:0-29853 GCA_041673345.1 Kiritimatiellia bacterium | reverse complement strand
ATGGCCAACTTTATCGCTCTGATGGTGCGACATATCCTAATGAAACCGCAAGAGATGCATCTGGTCGCATGTCACAACTTCACACTTGGCGCGATGCAACCGGAAACTCCGATATCACCCGCTGGTATTATGATCCATATACAGGCGCGGTCACCAGTAAAGTTTATGCCGACGGAAAAGGGACGGAATACACCTATCTCAGTGACGGACGCATGGCGACCCGTGAGTGGGCAAGCGGAGTAACTACAACTTACGGTTACACCGATACAGCCATAGGGTCGACCCGCATTATTGATTACAGCGACACCACACCGAGCATAACCAACACCTACAACCTCGTAGGACAGCTTACGAAGGTCGAGGATGGCTCAGGCACGACCATCTTCGGTTACGATTCAAGAGGCAGACAAATTGCTGAAATAAACGCCTTCGCCATCATCACTCGCAGTTATGACACCTATGGACGCTATTCTCAATTCGTCCTCAATCCTGCATATCCTGGATATCCATGTTTAACAATTCAATACGGGTACGATGTCTTCAACCGCCTCAACACAATAACCGCAATCGTCGGTTCTGAGACAAACACGTTCACCTACAGCTACCTGCCGGGGACACAGCTTATCAGCGGTTATATAGCCACAACCCCTTCAGTAGGCACAACTAATATAATTGTTTCAAGAAGCTATGAACTTTACCGTAACTTGATATCCGCCATCACAAACTCCGTGGGCTCAGTGCCCTCCGTGGTTTCATCTTTTAATTACCACAATGACAGCACCGGAAAGCGAACCAGCCGCATTGATTTCTATAACGGCTCGACGGTTACCAATACATTTGATTATAATATCCGTAATGAGGTGACCAACGCTGTGATGAATTTGGATGTACAGAACATTGTCTATGATGACATAGGAAACCGTGAGCAGTCGACAGTTCACAGCGGACAGTCGGCAGCTACCAACACATACACCGCCAATCAGCTCAACCAATACACCTCTGTAAACTCTGGTGGCTCTGCAAGAAACCTTACTCACGATGATGATGGGAATTTAACCTGTGACGGTGCACAGTGGCACCACGCATACGATGGAGAAAACCGCCTCGTCAGCTCATCCAATTTCACCAGTGGCGTTCTCTGTGACTATGCCTATGATTATCAATCAAGGCGCATCTCCAAGACAACCCTAACCCCTAACCCCTATAGCTCCCTAACCACTAAATACATCTGGAACGGCTTTAATATCACAGCTGAGATAATCATTGATCACGTTACACCTGCAACAAACATTAACTACTACACTTGGGGACTCGACCTCAGTAGCACTCTTCAAGGAGCAGGCGGTGTCGGTGGATTGTTGAGCGATACAAAAATTACAAATTCTGGAACCAACACATATTTCTCTGTTGGAGACGCTAACGGAAACATCACTGAATATGTGGATGTTCCAGGAACAACAGCTGCACACGGAGAACATAACGCTTTCGGTGAAACAAAGCTTGCTGGTGCGATGAAAGAACAGTTCACACATTGGTTCAGCACCAAACCGTTTGATAAAGAGACTGGGTTTGTTGTATACCAGCGGCGTTATTATGACCCTATACTTTGCAGATGGCTCTCCATAGACCCTGTCGGAATTAAGGGTGGCTTGAGTGAGGTTGGGTTTGTAAATAATGATGCAATTAACTTATTTGACGCATATGGTCTTTATACGTTGGGAAATGCCAAGGCTCAACTTGAGAAAGACGGTGTTGATAAGTTGGGTAAGCGTTCAGTGGGCGGTGGACCTTATGCTCCAAGCATATATGAATTGTTTTATACAGACAAACAAATTTTCGATCAATGGGTTGCTTTGGAGATGGCTGATACTGGGTGGTTAAGTAGTATCCCTAATTGCCCTGACAAAATCTGTATTGAAAACGGCCAACCAAAGAATTGCAATAATAATCAATGGAACAGTCTTAGCTCTGCGAGTCAAACTTTTCACCCTGGAGCTTCATGGTGTATGCGTTCAAATACTTCCTCTGGATCTGGGCAACAGTGTTGCTATGATAAACAAGGACATCTAATCACATCTGGGCTTGGTGCCGGGACGCCGGACCGGCAAGCTGCATCTATTCGGAGTGGTTTTTATCTTAGTCATTACCAGCATGACGTAGCTCCTTTCAATATTGCCTGGGATCTTGATGGGGGTGTCCTCGGTCAAAATCTTAGTAAATACTTCACAGTGCGTCCGCCCAGTCAAGGAAAGGGGAGGTGTTATAAATGATCTTATTTTTCCGTAATATTTGGCGTTTCTCTTTGCATACCGTTATTTATTGTTTGTTTTCGACTGTTTGCTTTGTTGGTTGCAGTGAAAATAAGGTGTCAGTTGATAGAGCTACAACCCGAATTAAGGAAATAGTTTGTGTTGGCATGGACGTTGATACCGCTATTGTTGATCTTCGCAAAAAAGGTTTTAGAGTTGGCGATAAAATCAAACCCACAAAAAAGGCTGATTATTATCAAGTTAACGTTGTGTTACGTAATAAAATTCCGGCATCAGAAAGTGCGAAATATGTAATTGGAGTACCATCAAGAATGCGCTCTTACGTGGTGATAAAAGCGTCGTTAGATGGGAAAATAATTTCTGTTGATTAAATTCACAAATGTTCGTCACTTACTTGTGGCTCTGGACTGGCACGTAGCTTACTTGCGAACACACCGCGACAGCTTGTGGTATTCAAAAAGTGGTCTGTTTACGAAATTGAAGAATGATTATAACCCCAGGAGCGATTTTCTTTTGCAATCTTAATAATCAACGCCTCAATCTCAGCGTCAACTCTTGGACGACCGTGAGGTTTGCGGTTTTTCGAGCCATCAAACTTTTGTGCTACCAGCTTGCGGTGCCACTTCAGAATCGTCGCAGGTTTCACAATTGTAACGTTGTCTGCCATCAGCCTGCCCAATGCCACCGCCTTCTCGGCAAGAGTCTTCCTTTCAATGTCGGTCAACTTCACTCGTTTATCAAGTTGCCCTATCAGCACCTTGTTTTCCTCAAGAAGATACTCCACCTTCTTGAGCAGCATATCATCAACACTCCTGCTAATGTATGCCAACACCTTTGTCCATGTCAGACAACATTATCTCCTTTACACAAATCTTACCAAATCCGTGAAACGGATTATTATAAAAAGATGAAATCTTTTTATTGGGATTGCTGCCGCATCACCCACACTATCGCCCGCGACGGTTCCATCAGTGAATACTATGATATCTCTGGCCAGCCGTCATGGTCAGCTTCCGGTCAGTCAACACACGGCTTATTGCCTGATGCCAATGGATTGTTCACTGTTTTGGAGGGCTATACCGATGCCCTGGGGCGAGAGACAAAGCTCACCCGGAACTCACGACACAACAACCTCTGAAGACGGTTGTCTGAACTTCTTGTTTTTTGCGACAGGAGTTGAGAGATAGAAGGACCTTAGATCCGCTCTACACAAACAGGATAATGGGGAAAGCTGCTTTTGGCTCACTCTGTGCTTGACCAAAACTTCCTGTAATCGTAAAGTATATATAACATTTTAAATTTAAATAGGCTGTTTATTTATTTTGGGTTGTTTATTTATTTTGGGTTGTTTAGTTGGGGATAACTTGGTTAAGAGAGGTAATTGTGAAAAGAGCTTTAGTTATTGCATTTCTTTTTTCAGCGTTTAACAATTGGGCTGTAGAAATTTCAGGTAAACAGGCTGCCATAGCCGCTAGTAATTGGATAAAACGCAATCCCAGTCCGCTTGATTCGCGGGTTGGAAAAACGGTCGTGGAGACAAAAACCTATAACGATGATTCAAATAATCCTCTGTTTCATGTGGTGCGGTTTGAAGAAGGTGGGTTTTTGGTTACCTCGACCGATGACGGTATTCTTCCGATAATCGCTTTTTCAAGTGATGAAGATTTGATTGTTGATTTCAGAAACCCTTTCTGGGTAATGCTTAACAGAGATATGCCTCAGCGTTTAGCGCAAGCCAGGAAGCTGGCGGGACAACCGCAGGCGCAGAGCGCGGTTAGCTCTCTTGATACGCATAAGATGAAATGGCGGGAGTTATTGTCCGACAGGCAGATATCCTCATTGGGATTGTCCAGTGTCAGCGATCTCCGTGTAAGTCCTCTTGTCCAATCAAAATGGAGTCAGTCCACTGTCAATGGGAATAACACCTATAATTATTATACACCGAACTATTATGTTTGCGGATGTGTTTCCACTGCGGGTTCTCAGATCATGCGTTATCATCAGTGGCCTACGGCTTCCGTATCGGCGGGAACCTACACATGCTTTGTTGATGAAGCGGCAACATCTAAAACAATGCTAGGGGGGACATATTCGTGGACAAGCATGCCGCTTGTGCCCAGTTATTCCACTACACTGGCGCAACGTCAGGCCATTGGAAAATTAACCTACGATGTGGGAGTTGCTTCCTACATGAAGTATGCGTCAAATGAATCCGGCGCTTATGAGTCAAATCTTGCCAAGGCTTTTATGGATCGATTTGGATATGATAGCGCACGCCTCATATTGGAAGTATCCGGTGTGGATGGATATCTGCAACAGGCCGTCCTGCCCAATCTTGATGCAGGTTTTCCCGTTGCTTTTCACATAAAGGGAAGCGTAGGACACGAAGTGGTCGGCGATGGATATGGGTATTCCAGCGGTGATCTCTATGTTCATTTGAATATGGGATGGGCCGGGAGTTATGATGCCTGGTATAATCTTCCAGATGTTGACAGTTATTATGCTTACAACTTATTGGTCAGTATCATGTATAATATCTTTCCTGAACATGAGGGAGAGATTATCAGCGGACGGGTGTTAAATAATTTGGGAAATCCTGTCAGCGGTGCCACGATCGTTGCTGTTAATGAGACGCTAGGGACAACCCTGGCATCTGTTAGATCAAATATTAAGGGCATCTACTCGGTCCTCGTGCCAAAACCTTCTTCGCCCTCAACACATAGTTATCATGTAACCGCAACTTCAGGATCTTTGATTGGCGCGCAATCTACGACTGTTTCGGCCAGTGTTTCAACAACAACATACTACAACGAGAGCACTGGGAAATTAACATACTCTTCGGGATCTGGATCGGTTGGCAACCGTTGGGGTGTGGATTTGACTTTGGCGGCAGCCCCAACTCTCAGTTCTATTACAATCATTGGCCCTTCGAGTATCAATGAGAATTTAAGCGCGTCCTACACCTGCACCGCAAACTACAGTGAAGGCAGCAGCGTAGATGTCACTGCTTCAACAACCTGGAGTGAAAACAGCATTTACGCTTCGATCACCAGTGCTGGCCTTCTTACCGTCTCAAGTGTGCCATCGGACCAGGCGATAACAGTCTCCGCTAGTTATAGTCAGGGCGGAGTGACGAAAACGGATACTCATGCGGTGACAATCATCAATATTCCTGTGATGACTCTGCCTTATTCCGAGAGCTTTGAGTTCGGTATGGGTGTTTGGCTTCCATCATCCGGCAATGATGGTGATTGGCGGAACAACACTGGCTCAACCACTTCTACGGGCACAGGACCCGACAGCGCCTCAGACGGTAGCTACTATGTATATATGGAAGCTTCAACAGGTACAGGGAATGTCGTCGGTTATCCCACTAAGACCGCCGCCATGGAGGCCGCTTTTGATTTCTCAGGGACAACCACACCTGAGTTGACTTTCGATTATCACATGTATGGAGCTGCCATGGGCGCTCTCTATGTCGATGTTTATGATGGAACATGGCATAATGGCATCTGGAGTCGCAGTGGCCAGCAGCATGCGAGTTCATCTGCCACATGGTCGAATGCAACTGTTGATCTTTCTGCTTTTGCGGGCGGTAGCCAAGTTAAGATTCGTCTCCGGGGAATTACCGGAACTTCTTGGACAAGTGACATCGCTGTGGATAAAATCCGTGTGCAAGCGAGCAAACCTTCTGCTCCGGCAAGCGTGACGGCAAGTGATGGAACATCAACAGCAAGCGTCACAGTTTCGTGGACAGCCTCCTCTGGAGCAACAAGCTACAGTGTGTACAGACATACATCCAGCAGTTCCAGCTCAGCAACTCTGCTGGGAAGCACCTCTAATACAGTCTATACGGACAGCGGTGCGAACCCAGGAACGCTTTATTATTACTGGGTAAAAGCGTCAAATAGCTCCGGCGCCAGCGACTTCAGCCCCTATAACACCGGTTATCGCACACTTTCAGCTCCAACAGGCGTAACGGCTTCGGATGATGATTCTGATAAGGTGGCGGTGTCATGGAGTTCGGTATCCGGCGCATCATACTACCGCGTGTATCGGGCGACCACATCCACCGGCACGAAGAGTGCATTGGGAAGCTGGCAGAGTTCATTAAACTATTCTGATATCGCTGCTGTTGCAGATACGACCTATTATTACTGGGTGGTCGCAGCCGTCAGTAGTTCCGGAGTCCGTCCCAGCTCATACAGTTCTTACGATACGGGGACAAAGGTGATAGCTAGCGTTTCATACAGCGGTGGTTCTGGTACAGTGTCTGATCCGTATCAGATTGCAATCAGGGCTGACCTGTTGGCATTATCTGCCAATACAGTTGATTATGACAAACACTTCATCATGACTGCTGATATTGATCTATCAGGCGAGAGTTTTACAACGGCTGTAATTGCTCCGGCTGTTGCGCCGAGTAAATGGAATTATGGTTTCGGCATGCCCTTTTCCGGATCTTTTAACGGTGGTGGAAATCTAATTAAAAATCTGACAATTAACAGCCCCACCGGATTGTGGATCGGGTTGTTTGGTCAGGTAACCGGAGTTGTTAAAAATCTTGGAATTGAAAGCTGTTCGGTTATAGGAAATGGTATTGTCGCTGGACTATGTGCCGATAACTTTAGTGGTCTGATCGAAAACTGTTATGTAGCTGGAGTTGTCCAGGGAGTTGAATATACGGGAGGTCTTTGCGGCGATAATTACGAAGGAACAATAAAAAAATGTTATGCGGATTGTACAGTCTCATTATCGAATTCACAAGGTGGTGGCTTGTGTGGCAGAAATTATATGGGAATAATTGAAAATTGTTATTCAGTCGGGGCGGTTTCGGGGAGCAGCTATGTCGGCGGTCTGTGCGGGTATAATGATTCCGGCACGTTCAGCAGTTGCTTCTGGGATACGCAGACCTCCGGTATGGTCATAAGTTCTGGTGGAACAGGTAAAACCACAGTTGCAATGCAGACACAGTCAACCTTTACCGCTGCGGGATGGGATTTTGTAGCTGAAACAGTTAACGGCACAGATGATATCTGGTATATGGATGGCTATCCTGCGTTGAGCTGTTTTAACAGCGGTTCGGCAGTGACCTTTGACACGTGGGCGCTTAATGAAGATATTCCCATCGGAATGCGTGGAGATGGTGATAGCCCAGCAAGAGATGGCATCGCCAACCTGCTCAAATACGCCTGTGGCCTCTCCGCTATGCAGGCCTGTAACGCCAGCGATCTTATGTCGGTTTTGGATGGTGATGGCAGCACATTCGCAGTACGCTATTTCAAGGCAAAGAACGCAACGGATGTAACGCTGCAGCCGATCTGGGCAACCTCGCTTACAGGCGCCTGGTCCGCTTTTGGGATTATAGATGAACTTGTTATCGATGGCGCTGAGCGGGAAGAACGCAAAGCCTCAATTGTAATAGAGGATAATGACAGCGGCTTTATCCGTCTGCAGGCCATAAGAGCACCATAGGAAAGAGGGTTGAAGGTTAAATAGGTCATCACGTCACTAATGCGCCCAATGACAAGGAGCAATTGGTGCCCGCACTTGCGAGTGTGCCGGAAGAACTCAGTTACAAAGTTGAAAATGTTCTGGCTGACAGCGGGTATTATTCTGAGGAAGCCGTCAAAAAAACAGAGGCTGAAAATAGTCCGACCGTGTACGCTGCGGTAGGCCGGGTATCGCACCACAAAAGTGTACAGGATCTTGAAGAGGCCCTGCAGTATTCAGAACCCGAGGAAAGCGGAGGCGAGGATACCCCGAAAGAGAGCATGAGCAAGCGGTTAAAAACAAGCGAGGGACGAGCTCTTTACCATAAAACCACAAAGGCATACAGAAATCTAACTCGCACATAGTCTTGCTTTTGCTGACTTGCCAGCAGGTTTGGGCATTTTTTAGTATGTCAGCGGCTTTGCCGCTGTAATTAGCAGTCTGTCGGACTTTAAAGTCCGACAGACTGCTAGTCGTGGTCACGAGATCAAAAAGACTCATCCATGCCTGATTGTCTCGCCCGACGAAATGAATGACAACATTTCTACAGTCATTGTGGTCCCCATGACATCCAAAGGAAGAAACTACCCTTCCAGAGTGTCTTTCTTCTTTTTCTAGCAGGCAAGGACAGCGGGAGCAATGTCAGTAAGGCGGCACGACCTGCTAACAACTGGAAGACTATTTGATGCCCGTGTTTCCTCCACCTCTTGCCATTTCAATATCAAGCTGAGCATTAGTCTTATATCTGCCCCGTGTAAAGTCAGGGATTTTTACCGGAACGGAATTATTGGCAACGCACCATTCGCTGAGCGGCACAATAGAACTCCAGGTTGCGGCGTCATAACAATCCATGTCTAGCGGAAGTCCGTTTCTTAAGCAATCGATCAAACGCCACTGCATCAAAAAGTCCATTCCTCCATGCCCACCCATTTTTTTTGCCACATCCCCTATTATCTTTACAATCGGAGGAGTATATTTCTCCTGCAATGCCTTAAGTTCCTCTTCACTCACCCACTCTTCTCCTTTCGATATCCTTGATGGAAATGGCTGCTTTATGGCAATGCCTTCCGTGCCAACAACCCAAAACACACGTGAATAGGGCCGCGGATTGCCAACATTATACTGCAACTTAATAGTTTTACCGTTGACAGTTTTAATCACCGAAGTGTTCATATTACCCAACTTCCACTGGCCAATAAACTGTTTATAATAATCATCCTCCTGAGCCTGTTTTTCAATCTCCCGTCCCATCGTAAAATCATTTGACGAAACAGATACCATAAAGTCCAGTCTGTCTCCGCGGTTGACATTCAATATCTGGCACGCAGGGCCGAGTCCATGTGTAGGGTAAAGGTTTCCGTTGCGATTTATAAAATCTCTGGTACGCCATTCTAAATCTTTTCTTAGATTAATTTTGATCTGATTATGTATATAGGCGGTATCAACATGAATAATTTCTCCGAAGAAACCCTGTCTGACCATATTCAGGATCAATAATTCCCAAAAGTCATAAACACAGTTTTCGATCATGCTGCAATGCTTCTTTGTCTTTTCAGAGGTCTCAACCAGTTGCCAGCATTCATCCAATGTTCTTGCAGCAGGGATCTCTGTAGCTACATGAGCCCCGCTTTTCATGGCATATACACACATGGAAGTGTGTAAAACCCTCGGAGTAGCGATGTAAATGAGATCCAGATCCTCCTTATCACACATATCCCTCCATAATTCCTGGCTCCCGTCCGCATAGCCTTTAGGTTTTGGCATACCGCGCTTTTTCAGGTAATCCTGAGCATGTTTTACGCGGTCCGCTCGCAAATCAGAGACTGCCTTTATTTCCACCCCCTCCAGTAAAGCCATCTTTTTCAATGCTGCCATGCCCCTGCCGCCAATACCAATATATCCAATGCGTACAACATCCAGTTTGGGTGCGGCATATCCGCTCATATTAAATATCTGAGCACCCTTTTCCTTTGAGATAGTCCAAACAGTCGGTTTAACCTCTTCGACAGGTACGCTTTTTGTCGCACATGAACTCACGCCCCCTGCAATCACTCCGGTGCCTGCGATGCCCGATGCCTTAATGAAATTTCTACGATTTGTTTTCATTGTTTTCTCCTCTTTTCGTTTTAATGCTACGAATTATAAAACATAGTTGTTATTTCTGCAATCTTATCCCGTGAGCGCTATCCGGGATCGCCACGCCGTTCGTTTTGATCGAGAGCGTTATGATCGCGTTGGCGACGGACAAATCATAGGTCACCTGCACCTGTCTGGTGTTTTCTATCTGCGTCATGGTGACGTTAGACGCCACCGGCGGATCTGTGTGATTGCCATTTCACTTCGTTTCATTGCTGGCGTAATAGCGACAGCCTCTGCCTTTTTTCAAACGTTTCCTGTTCGTGGCGCAAACACTCTTGTCAGCGCATCCTGATTATTCAACTGTACGAACCCGGATGAACTGGCTTGGGGGCATCTGTCATCGGTTTCACAGAGCGGAATTTCAAATAACGCCTGCCGTTGGCTTCGGTGTTTTCAACTGTGGGCGATGAGTTCCAGACCGAGGAGGTCAGATCTTCAGTTGTGTCGACCAGCACAGAGTCCGTTGAAAAGTGGAGTTCAGCTCAAAGGAGAGAGTGAAATACTCTTGGCCCAGTCCGTACATATCCTCCTGTCCCATGTGCAACACGTCGCTATCGCGCTGCATCGGATTGCGTCCCATCAGATACTCAAGGTAGTTACAGATTCCATCACCATCTTCATCCGTTTCGGATGCAC
This sequence comes from Kiritimatiellia bacterium, assembly GCA_041673345.1. GTDB lineage: Bacteria > Verrucomicrobiota > Kiritimatiellia > RFP12 > UBA1067 > M55B167. Next base: position 19,315 of record JBAYXX010000052.1, on the reverse strand, counting down.
CCAAATCAACCCCCACACTGAGATCAGCCCAGCGACGATAGCGTGAAGGTATATCAACCTCAGCAAAGTCGCTGCTGCTTTCACCGGACGCATTGATAGCCCCAATGCGATAGGCAAAGGAGATTCCGGAAAGAAGTCCATCATCGACATAGCTCTGCGCATTGGCAGGCAGCTCTGCCAGCAGACTCCATCCGACGCCGTAAAACGTATATCCTTGCGTGTTAACGCCAAGTCGGTTAAAAATGCCGGATTTTCAATGCGCAGCTCATGCACTGCCGCCGCAGCCAACGGCGGGGCGCGACTGACATCGGCTGACATCGACTGACGGCGACTCCCATCAAACCGGAGTCGAGGTCAGTCGAGCCAGTCGATGGGCATCGCCCAGCTGAAGTCGAGGTCAGTCGATGTCGCGCTGCAATTTCACGGCTTCACTCGCGCGCGAGATCACGGATCGGAACACCATCAATTTCAAGCATTTCAATCAGAGCGCGCCCCTTGCGCACACGCACCAGAAGAGTGGCTGCTTTTCGTTTCTTGGGGTCTCTGAGGCGAGTCTCGTTGTAAACACGCTCCGCCCTGGGTGCCAGTTTCTCATCGAGATAGTAGCGGTCAAAGGGAAGCTTAACTGTGGTAGTGTATTTTCCGCTCATCACCATCTTGGGATGGGTGTTGGTGACAATTACATTGTTGGCGTGTTTATCAAAGTTAGTGATCACAATCCCGCTCTTGCGCATCTCCGGGTTGCTATAACGACACTTGACCTTGATATACGGTATGTTTGTTGGCGGCTTTACAGCTGGGTTGGCCAAGGAGGCGATTCCATTAGCATCCACCACCAGTGATGGATAGAGGTACATCCCGCGCCGCAGTTGGGTGTCGGTGCGAAAAGGCCCATCCCCCTCAATATCAACTGTCACATAACGCCCGCGGAAGGCATCATACGGATCCACTGGTGCCACTTTGAATTTGTAAAGCTCACCCTGGCTCAAGATAATCTCGCGTTGGATAATCATCCAGGCCAAGATCCCCGCCTGCAAAACAAAGGCGGCTGAGGCCACGATTAAAAATGTCCTGTTTTTCATGAGCGCACCTCCTGCTTAATCTTACGGGCAAAGATGGTATTCACCAAAAAGAACAGCAACCCGCAAACAATAAAAACAACCCCCTTAATTGTGAAAGAAAAATCCTCATTGAAAAACTTGCCGAGCACAACCGCCAGGAAGAGCAGCACACCGCAGTTGACCATCCAGAGTGCCCGTCGCCCAATTCCATCCGCCAGCGTCAGTAGACTCAGAATAATCACGTACACCGAGATTAGGGCCCCGCACAGGCGCCCGCTGGTGCTCTCCGCATATGAGGCGATGCCATAAAAAACAGTCACAGCCAGCGGTGCGGCAAGCCAGACAAACATGGTGGTTCGAGAGAGCGCACTCTGCTCCACACGCCGTCGGCTCCATTGCAAAAGCAGAAACACTACACCTGCCAGCAACAAAACAACCAGTGCAAAGTCATAAACCACGGATGCCCAGAGATAGTAGCCATAGCCGTCGCGGTAGTATGACGGGCCGACATCCTTCCACGGCCACTTGTAACAGAGCAGATAAAGCACCGTCGCCAGCCCGCCAGCACCGCAGAGCGACATCGGCTTTGACCAGATCTCGGACTCCTCTGAACTTTCAAGCACTCCCGCCAACAGCAGAGTTGCAAAAAAGGCCACATAGATTATGATCCACAGGCCTGGCAGTGATTTGTCGAGGGTAACTCCCAACGCTACGATGGTGCTGATCAGGAGTGACCAGAACATGAAAACTCCGCGCATACCGGTTGGGTTCTCGCGTTTAACAGAGATCACCACTGGCAGGATCAAAGCGGAGACTGGCCAGAAATAGAGGCTGACACCCATTTCACTTTGAACAACAATAGACCAAGAGAGCAGCCCGATATAATACCCGGCGACACAGCCGAGCGAGCGGGTTAGGTAGACCACTGGCACCAGCAGCAGCATCCAAGTCATCAGAAAAGCACTCAACTCACCGGGCAGGTGGTAGGTCTGCGAGATCAGGGCAATGCCGGCCCCAATCGATAACCCCCAGAAGATACCCAGCGGCTCGCAGAATGCCAGCGACCGCTCCGCCCGCAGCAAAGCGTAGAGCGCGGCGCTGTAGGAGAGGATCAATGGAAGAAAAGAGATCACCACCCGGGCATCGCGGGGCAGATCACCCCAGTTGGCGGCCAGCAACGAGATAATCCCCAGACCAATCAAAAGCGCACCCAGTGCCCCCAGGATGATTAGCCCAATCGGGCGCTGATCTTGCCTGAGCCGCTCATAGCGTGATTTCAGCTGAGTGGCAGCTGCCGCAGTGATCACGCCTTCGGCCAGCCAGAAATCAATCTCGGTTTGTAGCCAATTGATCGTCTTTTTGTTCATAGTGTGTCTCGGTTAGGGGATCGAGAGAATCGACTGCATCGAGAGAGTCGATTGTGTGGCGGCTCAATCTGTACTATTATCATTCGTTTCCGTGTTTTTTATGCACGTTTTTTTATCTCTCACAGAGGCACAGAGTTCTCAGAGTGTATACCTTTTATCTCTGTGTACTCTGCGACTCTGTGAGAGATAATTTATCAAGTAAATCCTGTTAATCCTGCAGCGCCACGGCGTAGCCTTGGCGGAGACAGGTTATCCTGCAAAAAAATTGGTTGCCTGCCTGTGCGTAGCAAGACAGGCGGCTATGCGGCACTAGGACCCCAGCGCCGGGCACCACTAGCCACCGATCATTGGCCACTAGCGCGCAGCGCGCGCGTCACTTGACTGGCAGCGTTGGCGCCAGGTTTTTAAGGTCGGTCCAGAGGGTGCCCTCGCCGGCGTGAATGATACGGATGCCGAGGCGGGGGTTTAGCTCCTCCACAAACTTCAGCTCCGCCAAGGTGGCGGGGTCGGTGAAGACCGCGGCCAACATCTTGCGTCCGAGCGCGGTTTCATTGGCCACCACAAAATCGGCCTGCACCTTTGCCTCACCGCTCAACTCTGTGATGCCCGCCTGAACCGCGGCCTTTTCCAGGTTAATCTGAGCCACCTCCAGCTCGGCTTGAGCGGCGATCGCCGCGACCTCTTTCTTGGTGTTAGCCCCAATCGTAGCCACCTCTTTCTCGGTCTCCTGTTCCACCTGTTTCCTCAATTGGGAGATCATCGCGGTTTGCGTATTCAGCTCCGCTTGTTTACGGGCGGTTTTTTGCAGAGCCTGGTTGGTCAGGTCCTGCTCAGTGGCCACACTGGCCTGTTGGATCGGATCAAGTATCTCTTTTGGCACCTCAACATGGCGGATAATCGCATTGTGAATCACAATGTGTTTCTCTTTCATGACCGTGGTCAACTCTTTGGTCAGGTCCATCTGAAACTGCTGGCGTCCCTCGCCATCAATAAAGTCGCGGGCGCCGTAGCTGGAACCCTTGATGCGGGAGATCGAAAGAATCTGCGGCAGGATGATCTTATCGACCACTGCCGGCAGATCACCGTAGAGCATGTAGATCTTGGAGATGTTCTCGGGCAGCAACTCGAACTCAACCGTCATATCAATCAGAATCTGAAAGCCGTCGCGTGAGGGAAACTCCACAAAACGCTTCAGCCCAAAAGCGACCGACTCCGGTGCCGGGGTGGTGTCAATCCGGTCACCTCCCGAGCGCGGCTGCGCGGCGCCTGCCGGCAAATCCTGGCTGGATTTGCCAAACTCTTTCAATTTCTGGCGGGAGGACTGCACCATGCTGGAGATGTCATCGGTGAGTGTCTGCTGCGAGATAAAACCGCGGCTCACATTCTGCTCTAGGTATTTATTGCGTTTCTCCTGCTGAGCTTGGATAGTGTTCTGCTGCAGCGAATCAAGCGCGGTGCTGGCGCTAAAAATCTGATTTTTGGTCATCACAACCGAACCAGAGCGGCCCAGGATCGAAACCTGATTCATACCGATCTCAAGCACATCAACCTGATAGGCGCGGTTGTTAATATAAAAAAGCCCTGGTTGCAGAACATCCTTCATAACACCCTTTTGGCCTACGCCGGCAAATTCACCTGGCTTAACAGGTGTGCCGGTCTGGGAGGTGGCCACGCCCACATAACCAATCGGAATATTGATCACATCCAGTAGGGTCACCTCATACCCCTCAGGGTTGAGACGGTAGGTGCCTGGTCCGAGTACATCCTTCCAGATGCCCTTGCTGCCACTGTCAGCTGCTATAATTTCGCCTGAGGGCAACTCCTGCCCAACCTTGGAGGTGACCACCCCGACCTTGCCAACTGGTATGTTGATGACTGGAACAATGCGCCACTCATGCGTCACGGGATTGAGAAAGTGGCGGCCCTCTGGCAGAGGAACGCTCTGCACCCCTTTCTGTCCTGGTTCAGCCAGGATCTGCCCGGGCGGCAGCGACTGGCCGATTTTCGCGGTTACAATCGCCATATAGCCAGCCTTGACCGGTATGCGGCAGAAGCTCCATAGAAAAAAGACCGTTACACCAAGAACAGCTAAAACAGGAATCAATACTATTGAAAGGCGCTTCATTGGGCACCTCCTTTCTGGGCTGCGGCAGCCGGGGCCGCGGGTTGGGAGGCGGGCGGTTGTGCGGCAGGTTGAGCAGCACTCTTTGGCGCCGGCGCAACCTTTGCAGGGGTGGCTGGGTAGACCTTGACTGGCAAACCAAAGAGGTCGCCTGCTTTGTCGGTGGCCAGAATGCTCTCAATATTCGGCGCTACAACCTCGTACAAGCGCGCCCGCACGTAGTCCGACTCGTCCTTATAAACTGAAACCTGTTGTTTCAGCACCTCGGCATCGGCCTTGTTTTTGGCTTCAATCACCTTGCGGTTGGCCTCTGCCAGGGTCAATAGTGCCTCGGCATCAGCCTTCGCGGCCTGGAGCTTGACCTTAGTGACCGCCAGCTCAGTGCTGGCGGCAATGGTCTTCTCCAGCTGGCCCTGTTCAGCCATTACCAACTGGCGGATCTTCTCGGTCTCCGCGTCAACCATCAGCCGGTTCTGCTCTGCCAGGGCGTTTTGCTTTTCCAGCTCCGCTTTGGATTTAGCCTGCACAATCTGCTGTTCAAACTTCATAGCCTCCTGGGCCGCCAGTTCACGATCGCGGACAATCCCGGCGATCTCCTGCGGCACGATGATATCGCGGATCAGGACCGAGTTGAGCGATATGCCCCACTCAGCGCAGACATCCCTCAAATATACCTCAAGGCTGTTTTGAAAGGCCTGGCGTGACTCGCCGACAATAAACTCAGTTGCCGGCAGCTTACTGCCCTCAATCCGGAAAAATCCGTGGGCGCTGGGAAAAATCAACTTGCTCATGATATCTTCCATATCGCCCACTTCATGCGTCAGCTTGGCGATACGATCAACATTGAGGTTGATCTCCAGCGTGCCCTCAACCGTCACCATAAAGCCATCGAGTGTGAGAAACATAATCGCCTCTTCACCGGAGAACTCGAAGCGCTGGCTCTGAATATTGACAATCGAGACAGCATTCAGGTAGGGGTTCAAACGATGGGTGCCCTCTTTGAGTACCTCACGACGCACCCCCTTCCAGCCCGGCGATGCCAGGAAACCATCTTCCTCGTAGGCTACCGCATTGGTGGCTGAGAGGAGATCCGCGCCGACCAGCGATGTGACCACGCCGACGTGTCCGGGCGCGATCTTGATGTCATCAAAGAGTTTGATCTCATAGGCATACGGGTTGATACGGTGTTTACCGGTGCCGAGTACATCACCCACGATTCCCTTAAAACTCCCATCCAGAGCGATAATCTCACCGCCAGGCAGGTTCTGGCCGTACTTGCGCACCAGGACCCCGAACTTACCGGCGGGAATATCGGTGGCTTTAATAATGCTCCAGCTGTACACATAAGGATTCTTGAAAAAGCGCCCTTCGGGAAGGACTTTCAGTTGCACCCCCTTATACTCCTCCGAAGTGGCGATGATCTCCTCCACCGGTAAATTTTTGCCGGTCTTCTTAATCAGGACTGCGATCTCGCCAGCCTCTGGCTCGATCCGCCACCAGAACCAGACCCAGAGCGGGAGCAGCACAATCGCGATCAGGATCAGGAAGGGCACGACTGGCAGAGCGGCTGAGTGCGGTTTGAGCGGCGACCGAACAGAGGAGCCCGAGGCTCGGCGGGCGCCACGCGGGGGTGGCGGCGGTGTGACAATTTTTGCATCATCCATAAGTGTTACTTTCTGTTTTTAGGTTGCCGGGCTTTTGTCGCTTGATCACCATTGCGCAGCGGCAGGGTAGGTAGATCTTGATGATATTACAACTCTCCGTATCGCGGACATCGTTCATCAATGCAAAGCTCTGATGCGGTTCAATTCGCCCCAGACCACCAAAGTGCTCCTGATCGCTGTCAAGCAGGTGCTGGTACTCGCCAGGAGGAATGACAATGGAGTAATTCGCCACTGAACTCGCGCTGTGAAAATTAAAAACAAAGACCAGATCGCCGCGCTCAAAGACCAATATTTTATCATGATCATTGACATAAAGTCTACGGGGCGCACTGCCTGCAAGGGCATTATGCTCTTTCATCAGGTTGACGATCGCCTCGTCAAACTCCGCCAGACACCAATACGACAGCCCCTCATTATCCCGCAACGACCATTGGCGACGCGCATATTGATATGAGAACCCATTGCCCTCGCGTGGAAAATCAATCCACTCGGGGTGACCAAACTCATTGCCCATGAAATTCAGATACCCACAGCCGCAGGTGCCTAGGGTTGCCAGCCGAGCCAGTTTATGCAGCGCAATGCCGCGCTCAACATTGATGTTCTGTGTGCCTCGGGCCATTGAGCTATAAATGGCATCGTCCACTAATTCAAAGAAAAGTGTTTTACCGCCAACCAGTGCCTGATCGTGGCTCTCGACATAGTTGATCGTGCATTCATCGGAGCGGCAGTTAGTCAACTCATGCCAAAGATAACCGACACTCCAGTCCTCATCTTTGACATCACGCACCAGTTTGAACCAGCACTCAGGCACCCCCATGGCCATACGGGCATTGAAACCGGCACCCATCTCCTCCGCCGGCGCGGCCAGTCCGGGCATGCCGCTGACATCCTCGGCGATAGTGATCGCGTCAGGGCGCAACTCATGAATCAGCCGATTCGCCATACAGCAGTAGACCCAGGCATCCTCATCAACGGTCATATCAAAGTACTGGCTGTAATCGACAAAATCGACCCCCAACCCGTGATGTAAGTAGAGCATGCTGGTGATGCCGTCAAAGCGAAAGCCATCAAAATGAAACTCATCCAGCCAGTAGCGGCAGTTTGAAAGCAGAAAATGCAGCACATCCACCTTGCCGTAATCAAAGCAGCGTGAGTCCCAAGCCTCATGCCAGCCACGCATGCCATCGTGGAAATACTGATAAGCAGTGCCATCAAAAGCGCTGAGCCCGTCACGCTCGTTTTTGACTGCGTGAGAGTGAACAATATCAATGATCACCGCCACACCGGCGGCGTGCGCTGCGTCAACCAGCGACTTAAGCTCCTCTGGTGTCCCAAAACGCGAGGAAGCCGCGAAGAAACTTGAGATGTGATAGCCAAAAGAGCCGTAATAAGGGTGCTCCATGATTGCCATCAATTGAATGGTGTTGTATCCGGCTTTGACAATCCGCGGGAGTATTTTATCGCGGAACTCGATGTAGGAGCCGACCTTTGGCTCCTCCTGCGCCATGCCGACATGGGCCTCGTAAATGGTCAGCCCACTGGCAGGCACTTTGAAATTCGGCACCTGCCAATCATACTCAGGGCTGTCCCAAACCTGCGCAGCCTGCAACAGCGAGGCTTCGTCCTGCACCACCCGCCGGGCATAGGCGGGTATGCGTTCGCCGCGCCCCCTTGGCCAGCACATTTCAAGGCGATAGAACTGTCCATGGTGCAGCGCGTCAAGGGGCAGCGTCACCTCCCAGACATCACGGCCTCCCAACCGGTGCAGCCTAAACTTGTCGAGAACCTTCCACCCTGAAAAATCGCCCACTAGGCATATTGCAGTCGCATTGGGCGCCCACTCACGAAAAACCCACCCTTCCTGACTCTTATGCAGCCCGTAATACTCATGCGCGCAGGCAAACTCGGCCAACGAACCTGGAGCCGCGGTAAGCTCTTTGATTCGTTTTTCAACCAGCTCACTGCGCCGCTTAATCGTGTCAAGGTACGGCTCCAGATAAGGGTCATCCTGCAGGCGGGTTCGAGGTGCATTACGCTGCATATTTTACTCCATTATAAATTATTTTAGTAACTAGGCTGTAACTCTATCACTTGGTCGCAGTTGCAACATCGTTTAGGGACAGGCACTGATTTCACTATTCAACGTGGGAGGGGCTTCCAGCCCCTCTAAAGCTGTCGAGGGGCAGGATGCCCCTCCCACGCTGCCTCTAAACTCAGCTGGCGCGTCCCTTCAGCTTGCGTAGCACTGCAGCCGCGGGCCGCAACAGCCGGGGGGCTCGTTTACGGGGCACCGTCTGGCAGCTTATCTCTTAAAAATTGCTCCGCAGTCCAGGCTACACGCTGTTTTTTTGACTTGGTGACCTGGTGACCTGGTAACTCGGTGGCATTGCATACTGATCCGACTCCAGTGCAGCTGACCTTCGAGTTACCTCATCGTTTTTTCTACTCAAACGACTTCACAAGCGGGCGGTCGAGCATCTTCTCATAAATTTCGATATACGCGGCAGCGCAGACATCATGGTTAAAGCGCAACCGTCCCTCACGCATCACGCGGCTGATCTGGGCTTCACGGATATTTTCGTCCTGCTTATAAAAAGCCATTGCCCGATCCATGGCCCAGAAGAGGCCGAAGCTGTCATACGTTTTAAACACAAAGCCATTGCCTTTGGACTCAGCACCGCAATCAAGATGCTCCACGGTGTCGTGCAGCCCGCCGGTGTCGTGCACAACCGGCAGTGACCCATAGAGCTGTCCAACCATCTGAGGCAGACCGCAGGGTTCAAAACGAGAGGGCACCAATGTGAAGTCCGAGGCGCCATAGGCAAGTTTAGAGAGCTCCTGATTAAAATCACAGACTGCCAAACGTCCATAAAGGTCGTGATGCGATAAAATTTCGCAGAACGGCCGCTGGAATGACCCATTCGCCACCAGCACAACCTGAACCCGTTCCTTCCAGTGGCGAGCCAAAAATTTATACAGAATCTGGGTCAGCAGCTGCGGCCCTTTCTGAATCGGATCAAGGCGTGAGGGCCAAAAGAAGAGCGGCACATCTGGATCCTCCTCCAGTCCAGTTTTCTGCTGCAACGCCAATTTGTTTTGACGCTTGGCCTCGCGGTGCGTTTCAGCGTTATAATTCACCTCGAGAAACACATCGGTTTCAGGATCATCATTCACATCAGGAGCGTTCAGAATACCAACAGCGCAATCTGCTTCAAATTTGTTGCGCATCTCGCGGCGCAGACACTCTGGCACAAAGTCATGCCAGCCATTGACAATCTCCTTCAAAAACGTGGGGCTGACTGTATTGATAAAATGCGAGGCGAAAACACCGCTGGCCTGCATGTCAATCAGATTACTGTTACGCGACTCCTCATAATTGAAAGGAATCCGTTTGAAATATAAATTGTCCCAAAACTCAGCCGCGTCAATGCCGCTGTCCTCAATCTGCGCCAGTGTCAAATCATGGGTGTGGATATTATGCACCGTGAAAAGGCAGGGAATCCCCATCCGCCGCGCTGCGGCTGGGATAAGCCCGGTCATCCAGTCGTTGCAGTGGATCAGGTCCGGCTGCACCGTTGGGATAATGTTGTTAATCACCTCGCGCGAAAAGGCCAACGCCAGCTTGGGGTTCTCACTGCCAGAGCTGTACACAGTGTCGCGGTAGTAAAAACAGCGGTCTTCCGCCAGATGGATACGGGAGTCAGGCAGGCGGCTTTTATAGACCCGCAACTCGTCGCTGATTAACTGGCCCACCTCCATGTGAAACATACGCCGGTAGTGTGGCAGAGCCACATGCACATCAGCTCCCAGATCAAACAAGGATGCGACCAGCGAGGCGGAGACATCCGCCAGCCCCCCTGCCTTGGCAGTTAGTTTGTGGGCCATGTTCCCCATGCCATTGGGCAGGTAGGTAATCTCAGGGGTAACAATCAAAATCCGGGGTTTTCTGAGCCCGGTACTCCTTTTTTTATTTACGGCTGCCATACTTGCCTCTCTGATAAACACTGTTATTTATTTAAATCTTTAATTTTTTCTTCAAGTGCCGCCTGCTTTTCACGCATGGCCTTGACCTCTTCCGCCTGCTGCTGCACAGCTGGCAGCTTGCTAACTTCGCGCTTGAGTTTTTCACGCACCTCGATGACCTCAAGGTTGAGCTTTTGATAGCGCTCCCGCAGTTTTTCAATCTCCGCGGATGTATACTCTTTGTTATTCCATGCCTTATCCAACCGTTCCGCTGCCTGATACGCTTTAATCATCGAAGCCGCCCGCTCAGCCATCGCGTCATTCAGCTCTTTCTTCTCCGCCGCAGCCTGCTCACAATAACCGCTTAACTGCGCGCAAAGCGCAAAAATTAGACTGTATAATAATATTTTCATACTTTAATCTTCCTCAGTTCACAAATATAGGATAATAAAATTAAAATTAAAATTCAAGCTTACAAACAAAAGATTGCACGATTTCTCATTATCTTACTTACACGGTAATAACTTAGCTCGCATCCCGTACGGAATCCCAGATGCAAGCAAGGATGCTTGCTCTACTTTATTACAACTTTTGAAACTTTAAAGATGGTATCTACGCCAATATCCGACGCAGCTCCTTAATCTCATCCCGCAAGGCGGCGGCCCGTTCAAATTCAAGTGCCTCAGCCGCGGTCAGCATCTCGCGCTGCAACTCACCAATCATCTGGCAGACATCATACTTCTCCTCGCTCTCAGCGGCCACCATCGATGATTCGATGCGTTTACCTTCACGATAAATCGCCAGCGTCTCGTTGAGGTCGCGCTTCACGCTCTGCGGCGTGATGTTGTATTCAATGTTGTAGGCTTGCTGGCGCTCCCGGCGTATGCTGGTGATCTCCATCATGGTGCGCATCGCCCCAGTAATCTTGCTGGCATAGAGGATGACCCGCCCGTTTTCATGACGGGCTGCGCGCCCGGCGGTCTGCATCAGTGCGGTGGATGAACGCAAAAAGCCCTCCTTGTCCGCATCCAGCACTGCGACCAGTGCCACCTCGGGCAGATCCAGCCCCTCACGCAGCAGGTTGATTCCAATCAGACAATCAAACTCCCCCTTACGCAGACGACCTAGAATATCAACCCGCTCAATCGCGTCGATGTCGCTGTGCAGATACTCCACTTTGACACCAGTCTCTTTCAGGTAGGCCGCAAGATCCTCAGAGGAGCGTTTGGTCAGGGTTGTCACTAACACGCGATTGCCATCCTCCACTGTGCGTTTGATCTGCTCCATCAGATCATCAATCTGATTCGCCAGCGCCCGAACCTCCACCGGAGGATCCAGCAACCCGGTTGGACGAATCAACTGTTGCGCGGTGATTGCGCTGACCTCGCGCTCATACCACCCCGGTGTGGCGCTGGCAAAGATGATCGGACCGGTTTTGTGCATGAACTCCTCGAAATTCAACGGGCGGTTGTCGCGGGCTGAAGGGAGCCGGAAGCCATGCTCAATCAGCGTTCCTTTGCGAGCCTGATCGCCATTGTACATTGCCCGCAACTGCGGCAGCGTAACATGCGACTCATCGATAATCGTCAGAAACTCACCGTCAAAATAATCCAGCAGACAGGCCGGTGTCTCACCCGCCGCGCGCCCTGCCAGATGGCGGGAGTAGTTTTCAATGCCACTGCAAAAGCCCAGTTCACGCATCATCTCCATGTCAAACTCAGTGCGCTGCCGGATGCGCTGTGCCTCCACCAGCTTGCCCGCCGCCTCAAATTCCGCGATCCGCTGATCCAACTCGCGGCTAATGTCGCCCAGTGCTGCCGCAACCTTCTCGCGCGGCATCACAAAGTGTTTGGCAGGCGAGATGATCACCCTGCGCAAGGGCGGCCCGCACTTGCCGCTGACTGGGTCAAAGCGTTTGATCTCCTCAATCTCATCACCGAAAAACGCGATGCGGTAGCCATTTTTGTCATATGAGGGAAAGATGTCAACTGTGTCGCCCCGCACGCGAAAATTTCCAGGCACTGACTCATAATCATTGCGGGCATACTGGATATCCACCAGTTGGGCCAGCATATGGTCGCGCTCCAGCTCCATTCCCGGCGTAAGGTCAACCAGCATCTCGCGATAATCCTCCGGCGATCCGAGTCCGTAGATACAGGAGACAGAGGCCACGATAATCACATCGCGGCGCCCCAGCAACGAGTTGGTAGCCGAGAGCCGGTAACGCTCAATCTCCTCATTGATGGATGAGTCTTTCTCAATAAAGGTATCGGTTTGCGGAATGTACGCCTCTGGTTGATAGTAATCGTAGTAGCTAACAAAGTATTCGATTGCGTTGTCAGGAAAGAAACTTTTCAACTCGGCGAAGAGTTGCGCGGCCAGCGTTTTGTTGTGGGAGAGAATCAAGGTCGGTCGGCCCCAGCCCTGAATCGCATTCGCCATGGTAAAGGTTTTGCCTGAACCAGTGACCCCCTCCAGTGCCAAACGGCTCTCTCCTCGCTCCAAGCCCTGAAGCAGAGCGGCAATCGCAGTCGGCTGATCACCGGTTGGCAGATACTTGGATTCAATGTGAAAGTTACTTTGCATATAAGGGCAGGCTGTTTGGTAAGGTTTCCAAAATCACTTACACACTTAACGGCAGACACGGAGACAATATCCTAATCAAACAGCAGTGTTCAGGGAAGGCCGAAAGCCTTGTCAGTGAAGAGGAGATAGCACTCCCAGTCGTAGGCCACGATGCCGTGTTCAAAAGGGCGGCGGTGGTAGGCGAGATGCGACCCGATGGCTGGTTGCATTTCATCCGGCCACTCGGCGGCGGGCAGACCGGTAGCACCGAGGAAGAGCCAAACCGGTTCAGCGGCTTTCATACTCAAAAACTCGCCGTACGGATCAAACCATTTGCCAGGAAAGCTGGAGACATAAAGCTTCCGCGGCGCACACGCGGCCAACAGCATGTGCTGGTCAAAAGGCATAGCAGCCTCACGGTCGCTGTATTGACGGAAGTTGTTGCAAAACCAATGTGGAAAGTTTTGGTTCTGCAGGGCGACATTTTCACCGTAATCACGCTTGGCCAATGGCACACCTCCGCCACCGGTTTGGTTGGGAATGACCACTGCAAAGCGTTCATCTTTGGCACCAGCCAGCAATGCGGTTTTAGCGAGACGGGAGCATCCGATCACAGCCACACGTTTGGTGTCGATCGCACTCTCCTGCTCCAGCATATCCATGCCGCGCATCAGCGCCCAGGCCCAGGCGGCAATGGCGGTGGTGTTGTTGCCCGCGTCTGGCGCTTGTGGCGGAAAGACGGTATGTACGCCGTTGGTGTACAGTGTTGGGTTGTCAGGCGCGACATCCGCGTAGCAGGCTGTGGCAAGCGCGTAGCCGCGTCGGATCAGCATTTCAAATGGCCAAGTTTGGCTTTCTCCAGGCATGTTGGACATTCCACGGGTTTTTTCAGAGGCGCGGTTATTTTCAATCAAGTGTTTTTTATTGTTGCGTAGCCAGCCCTCGGTAAGCGGGATGGCAGGGTCAGGATCAATCTCATGGTTGCCGTAGTAGTTGAGCCCGATATAGGCGGGAACAGGGTGCAAGGCGCCCTTGGGAATGAAAAGTATCCAGTCAATTTTTGGGCCGGTGCGATCGTTGCGGAACCACATGCGAAGCAGCTTGCGTGTGGCGCGCCCATCCAAGATCTCTTGTGAGCCCAGTAACTCCAGGCGCATAACAGCAGGGGGCGGTGGGATTACACCGAACATTTGATCTTCAAACAGCGCTAGGATTTCCTGTCGACGTTGTGGCCAAGCATCTGGCCCTGTGAGTTTAGTGTTGTCCGCAAAGGTCAGCGGGTCAGGTAGCGTATAAGGCGCGATTTTCGCCTCGTCGTAATTGGCTGGACGCGCGTGCGACAGGGCAGGCGCGGCCAGCAGGCTGAGGATGCAGGCTTGTCTGATCAGTGATATTATATGTTTGTCCACACGTTACCATTTTTTGATGAGTTAACCACTGCCTTAATGAACTTCATACCTCGCACACCAGCTTTGATACCAGGGAAATCCAGTTCAAGGGCGGTGGGTTTACGTTTCTGATTTTTTGCGCGAATGGTGTCGGCAAAGTTGCAGTAGTTGTTGGCGAAGGCCTCGAGAAACGCCTCGGGGTGTCCGCTGGGGATACGAGTGCCGCGCCCAGCAGCCGCAGATTTATCAGCCACATACGGATTGCCGCGTTTCCAGATCTGTTCCGGCGCGTTATGATCCAGCACATGCAGGTAGTTAGGATTTTCCTGATGCCAGTGCAGCCCCTTCTCTTCGCCGTAGATCCAAATGGCGATATTGTTCTCCTCGCCAACCGAGATCTGGCTGGCGTGCAAGACACCCTTGGCACCCTTGTTAAAGCGCAACAGCACATTGCCGTCATCATCCAGTTTACGACCTTTTACAAAAGCGGTGAGATCCGCGAGTACGGTTGTGATTTTAAGGCCAGAGATATATTCAGCTAGGTTTGCTGCGTGTGTGCCTATATCGCCCATGCAGCCGGCGGCGCCGGACATCTTTGGATCTGTACGCCATACGGGAGTGTCCTTTTCAATATTTTGATAGAGCCAGCCCTGCGGATATTGGACCACTATCTTGCGAATCTTGCCGAGGTCACCCTGGTTCACCATATCTTTGGCCAACTTGACCATTGGATAAGCGGTGTAGTTGTGCATCAGCCCAAAAACTTTGTTAGATACTTTGGAAACCTTCTCCAGCTCCAAAGCCTCTTCCACTGTAAGGGTCATGGGCTTCTCACACATGACATTGAAACCAGCCTCCAAGAAAGCTTTAGCAATCGGGAAGTGGGTGTGGTTGGGGGTGCAGACAGCCACGAAATCAATTCGCTCGTCAGCGGGCAGGGCACTCTCTTTTTCAATCATTTCATTATATGAGTGATACACACGACTGCTGTCCAGCCCCAGAATTTTTCCTTGTTTGAGGCTTTGTTGTGGATCAATATCAAAGGCGCCAGCTGTGAGTTGGATGCCGCCATCCATGCGGGCTGCTTTACGATGAACCTCGCCTATGAAAGCGCCGATACCACCGCCAACCTGTCCCATTTTCAAAATTTGCATAATCTCTCTCCTAATTTAATTACCAGCAAAGATTCATGTATTAAATACATATCAAACATATTACAGGTTTAATGTTTTAAAGTGAAGGGTAAAAAACGCGAATTTTTCTTGTTTTTTAGCACCGAGCGCACTGGGACAAAGAGAAGACGTTGACAGCACTGCAAGAAGAATGGCACGCCTACGGAGAGTCGAACTCCGCTTACAAGGATGAAAACCTTGGGTCCTAACCGATAGACGATAGGCGTGTAAGAAATCGAGACTATATCACCTTTTCGGTTTCAGAATCAAGGGTAATTTTCAAAAAGTATATTCGTGCTGCGCTATGGCATGGTCCTCACGAGACGGAAACCGCGGTTGTCCTGCAGAGTCGACGGTTGGTCGCTGCCACGGCCCGTCGAACTGCAGCCCCCTGAGACGACATTATAGCTCCCGCCCCGCCTCACACGCTTAATGCCCAACTCTGCCCCGCCCGGATCAGCCCCGCCTGCCAGCGTGGCATCGTACCAGTCCCGACACCACTCCAGCACATTCCCGTGCATGTCGTACAGCCCCCACGCGTTCGGCGCTTTCTGCCCCACCGGATGTGTCGTATTTTCGCTGTTACCGCTCCACCAGCCCAATTCATTCATGTGATCTTCAGAGGTCCCGACAATCTTCCCGTTATTGAAAGTAGTCGTCGTACCCGCCTTGCAGGCGTATTCCCACTGCGCATCGGTCGGCAGGTCAAACCCCACCAGCCCAGTCTTTGCGCGCAACACTCCCACGAAACTGGACGGCAGAGCCGAGACGCCCGTCCCCGGCCAATCGATTACCGGGAAACTATTTGTCGCCCCCCGGACAGCATCATACGACACTCTTTCGACAGGATTAGTCGGATATTTAAAATATGAAGGATTCGTCCCCATCACTTTAGTCCACTGTGCCTGGGTCATTTGATAAACGCCGGCGTAGAAGTCCTTGGTCAATGTCATTGAGAGCGTCCCCCCCATATTGAACGTCCCTTTCGAAATACGCCGTAGGACGAGCTTGTCGGTCTTGTAAATATCATTGGTTGTCACGCCGGTCCAGATCACGGATTGGATGGCCGTCACGTCGTTAGTCACCGGATTCCTAACCCACGCGCCCCAAAGGCCGTTTGTGAGATCCTTCTCATAGACATACTCGATCTGCCCCGCCTCCCCCTCTGACTTGGTCAGATCTACAATCATGTAGAGCGGTGCCAGCATCGGAGTGAGCGTTACACGGAACTCCGGCAGAATCCCCTTACCGGCGCAAACGATTTTCGTCGGATCCCAGACGATCCGTCGGGCACCTTGCTGCACACGATCAAGGTCGCCGGAGAACGAACCTGCCGACAACGCCAGACGAAATGGACCGTCATACGCCTCGACATTGATATCCATAAACTGATCTGAATCACATGTCAGCACATAGTCGATATCAACCAGCCGGCTCCAGGGCCATTGCTGTTTGACCGTCACATTGCTGATGACCGGATCGGTCGCCATAGTGCTCATTGACACAAAAATTGCCATCATTCCAATCAGGATTTTCTTTGTTTTCATCTCTTTTTCCTTTCATCACTCACGCACTTTAGAACCAGTGTAGTACACTAACGCGCTATGGCAGGACCATCACGAGGCGTAAGCCCAAGTTGTTGGTCTTATAGGTTGGGGGATCTTTACCACGGGATGTCGAACCGCAGACCCATGAGTAGATATTATAGCAACCGCCCCCATGCACGCGCCAAATATCCGACTCCGGCCCGACAGGATCAACCCCGCCTGCAATCGTGGCACTGTACCAGTCCAGACACCACTCCCGCACGTTCCCGTGTGTATCATACAGCCCCCACGCATTTGGCGCTTTTTGCCCCACCGGATGTATCGTGTTGTCGCTGTTCTGTTTACACCAACCCAATTCATTCATGTGATCTAGAGAGTCACCGCCAATCTTACCGTTATTGAAAGTAGTCGTCGTCCCCGCCCTAATAATGTATTCCAACTGCGCCGCAGTCGGCAGATCAAACCCGATAAAGCCTGTCTTGTCGCGGATTTGGCCAATAAAGCTGGACGACAGAACCGAGGCGCCCGTCCACGGCCAATCGATTGACGGAACACTGTTAGTCGCCCCCCGGATATCATTGTATTCAACGAAATTAACAGGATTGGAGGGATATTTAAAATATGAAGGATTCGACCCCATGGTTTTTTCCCACTGCTCCTGGGTTACCTGATAAACACCGGCGTAAAACCCCCGCGACAGCGTCACCGCAGTCGACGAACCCATCAAGAACGCCCCCGCCGGAATCCGGCGCAGGACAAGCTTGTCGGTCTTATAAATGTCGTTGGTTGTCACGCCGGTCCAGATCACAGATTGGATGACTGTCACGTCATTAGTCACCGGATTCCTAACCCACGCGCCCCAAAGGCCGTTCGTGAGGTCGACCTCATAAACGTACTCGGTCTGCCCCGTCTCTCCCACTGACTTGGTCAGATCTATGATCATGTAGAGCGGAACCAGTTTCGGGGTAAGCACTACCCTGAACTCCGACAGAGACGCATCATTGGTATAAGCTGTCTTCATTGGGTCCCAGACAATCCGTCCGGCACCACGCTGCGCATTATAAAAGTCGCCGGAGAACGAAGTTTCCGGCACATCAAGCGGATCATCCCCGTTGTACGCACTGACGGTGATGTCCATTAACTGCTCCTCACATGTCAGCACATAATCGATGTCAACCAGCCGGCTCCAGGGCCGCCGCTGTTGAACCATCACACCGCTGATTGTCGGCTCAGCCGCCATTACGCGCATTGACACAAAAACCGCCATCATTCCAATTAAAACTACCTTTGTTTTCATTTCTTTTTCCTTTCATCACTCACGCACCTTTGACTCTCATAATTGGCGCAAAAGAACAATTAATTGTTCTTTCTAAAAAATTGTCCACCGAACGTTTATAGACGTTTAGTGTAGTAGTCGCTCTGTGAGCGGCACAGAGTGTAGTAGTCGCTCTGTGAGCGACACATGCCGCTCATAGAGCGGCTACTACAGCTAACGCGCCAACGAACTTTCCTCTTTATACACACACATTCACTATTGGAGGCGAAGCCGAACTTCAGTAAGCCCTAATTATACAGGAACTTGTCCGGTTGGAAGCCGGACCTACCAGACACTCCTCATAAAAAGCGAATCGCTTTCGCACATTGCATAAACTCAATTTGGTTACGGCGGATAGCTGCTTTAAAACCCCTACCGCACCTGGATGATCATGCCTTCCGGCGTCCGTACCAACGTGCCGTTCCACTCGCCTTCCGTGCCCGGGAAGGTCAGCGCCAGATTGAAGGTTCCGTACCCCCAGTCGCTCCGTTTGATTTTCCAGCCGAAATATCCTGCTGTGTCGACCAGCGCGTTGGTCCGCGTCATTCCGTCCTCTTTAGCGATCACCAGTTGGCTCTCCGATGCGGCCGCGGTTGTCTTCTTCCAGCCTGCCTCATAGGAGATCACCGCGTTTTTATTGATTTTCGGCCATGGCGTGGCCTCGGAAGTAGAGATCACCCCTGTCTGCCCGAGTGCGCCCTGCACCACCGCCAGCCTTGAGGTCAGCGCCCCGACGACCGCGCTTCCGCTGTTGTAGAACGTCAGTGTCAGGTCATAAACGTCTTCATTTGACGGCGTGCTTGTTGAGAATGCCTGCCAGAGATAGTTTGATGTGACAACGGTGAAATTCGTGGTGAACGTTGAGTTCATGCCGACGATCTCCAATTGCGCGCTGGTCGCATTTGTGCAGCACCACCCCCATTGCAGGGGAACCTCGTTGGTAAACACAGCTGTCCAGCGCCTGTTTTGACTAGGGGATGTGTTCACTAATATCGGGTCGGAAAGGGCGAAAGAACTCCTGGCGCCCATTATAACCGCCGCCATAGTTAAAATCGCCGTCACTCTAGTTGTTTTCATATTACCTGTCTCCTTCTGTTGTCCGGGCGCGAAAAATCGCACCGAATTTATTTATTGACCTATCACATAGGATT
>JBAYXX010000051.1:0-30828 GCA_041673345.1 Kiritimatiellia bacterium | reverse complement strand
AGGGTCGTTAATCACTAACAATTCCCGCATCAATGTCTGAAGTACGCAGCATAACTTTTCCAAGGTACAACCGACATTCAAACTATATGAGCGGTTGGTATTTTTAGCGATTAGCGTTAAAAAAATACCAAGCGCAACAGAGATTCGCGGAGATTCGTGGGCAAATACTGCACCTCCGGTGCGTTCAAAGTTGCTGCGCAACGTTCAAAGCTGGCGTTGCCAGCGTTCTATGCAGCTTTGCTTCGTTCAAAGTTCGCCCCGCGAACGTTCAATGTGCTACGCTTTTCACAACTTACCACTTACCACTTACGCAGCGACTCCCAAGTACCCTATGTAGATGCGGCATAGACAACTTCTCCCACACGCGCTATGTGATCCAGCAACTCCTGGCTTGAAATGGATTCAACCTTGATCACATCAAAATAATAGGGTAGCGTCGTTTCCTCGTTTAACTCCATCGATAATTGCACGACATCTGTGTCCGTGAGCCCCTTGACAGCAAGATCAACATCTGAGCCTTTACAATGCGTCCCTTTGGCCCGTGACCCAAACAAGATCGCTTTTTCCAATGACGAAAACTTGTGAAAAACAGCATACAATTGCTTCAGCGTAGCACTATCAAGAGCGTTCGACATGCTTTACTTTGTCCTTAAAACCATTGTACAACAAACGGATCAAAGGCGCGTAGCTCTCTTTAATTGATCGCTCGACCTTGATGGCTGTCTCGGCATCGTACGTATGCGTTGTCAGATTCCTGTCCTCCAGCGCAACCAGCCATAGCCTGCCATCTTCGATCAGACCGATCTGGAAGGCCTGCTTAATAGCATCCCGGGGGCTCTTGACATCATAGCCCTCTGAGCTCAGATAATCCTCTAGCAGCTTCCACGAAAGCTCAAAGGCCATCTCAAAGAACTTAATCAAACCAGCGCGCTCGACCTCAGATAGATTATCCCGATCAATCACGCTCTCAAGCAGTGCATACGCGCGCTCAAAATTTGAAAACCGCTGTTTCCATCTGAGATCCCTCATGTCAATCCTTGTTGGGTTCGCTGCGCTCACATTTAATGCCCGCCCCGCGGGCGTTCAAAGTTTGTTCCGCGGCTGCGCCGCTGGTTTGAGGCGCGGCTACGCCGCTGGTTTGAGCCACCCCGTTGGGGCTGGTTTGAGCGTTTGAACGTAAATGTAGGGCTGAAACTTGCAACTCAAGGAGCGCAGCGACTCTACTTTGTGGTCTTTGTACTACTATCATTCATATTCTTGTTTTTTTTGTACGTTTATTATCTCTCACAGAGGCACAGAGAACACAGAGAGTAGCTGAACTTTTCGCAGCACTGAGAGAATATTTTAAGGTGAAAAATCTTAGAGGTGAAAAATGTGGAAAACTGGGAACGTCGAGCCCGAACTTTACGCCTTTGAGTCTTTGCTGGTGGAAACTCTGAAACAACTCTGAGACCTCTGCGTCTCTGTGAGAGATAAAAAATTGGTTGCGGCTATGCTGCGCTAGGCTCTTTGCGGTTTCAAATTAGCAAAGCGTACCCCTCTGCAGGGGAAAAATTAAGGTAAAAAATGGGTGGTAAAAAATATTGCTGCTCTGTTTTGAAACCACAAAGTACACATGGTTCACAAAGGGTTTCCGCCCGCAGATCTACGCGAAGGGATGCGGTAATTGTTCCCCTGCTACGTAGGGTCGTTAATCACTAACAATTCCCGCATCAGAGAGCCGTATAAAGTCATGCAGAAGTCATCTTGTGATAAGGGTATTTCAAGCGATTAGCGACCCTGCGCAGCAGGGATGAAATACCCTTATCCTTTCGCGGAGATTCGTGGGGAAAATACTGCACCTCCGGTGCGTTCAAAGTTTGTTCCGCGGCTACGCCGCTGGTTTGAGGCGCGGCTGCGCCGCTGGTTTAAGCCGTGACTTCGTCACTGGTTTGAGCCACCCCGTTGGGGCTGGTTTGAGCGTTTGAACGTAAATGTAGGGCTGAAACTGTAGGGCGCGGGCCTTGATAGCGCCAACCTAGGCCACGACTTCTTGGTGAATTGTAATGTGCGGTGTTTTTTACAACTTACTAAGAGCAGCGGCTCTACTCCAGCTCACTGACTTCATCGATAAATTTACGAAAGTCCGAGAGCTTAGTTGTGGCCAGCGTATACACGATTGAGGGGTCAATCTCTTCATACTGATGCACAATGACATTCCTGAAGCGCACCATATTCACATAAGGATCTGCCGATTTTAAAACGCCCATGGAAACCAGGCACTCAATTGCCTCCGATGCGCTGCTAACCGGGCCCTTGCCATCCAGGGATATAATCCTCACGGCAATATCAATAATAATTTCAACAGAAACCTGCAAGGCCCGCTCTGACAAAGAGCGGTGCGCCCAGCTTGCCGAGAACTCAGCGTAACTAACCCCTTGCAGGTACTCTTCCAGCTTAACCAGCTGCTTGTTCAGCAACGCCAGCTTTCTATTGATAATTCCGTTGTAGCGCATGCTTGGCCTGCTTTCGGTATTTTAACTGTCGTTTGTAACTGGCCATCTGGCTCTCGTACTCACGACATGTTAATGAAAAAAACCGCGCGTAAAGATCTCTGTCCCTAGCAAAAAGAAGCGTGCCCTTTAACGCCTCAAAACGATACACAGGCTCCGCCTGATTCAAAAAACCGGTGTCAATCCTGACATCTGAAAGCAAATCCGCCAAAGCATCATCAATGGCAGCGTAAAGCCCTAGGGTCGGTTTATACGGTTGCAGATAGAGTGCCAAATCAAAGTCAGAGCGAGCTTTGACGACTCCTCCCTGCGCCGAACCAAGCAACAAGGCAAATGATATCTCAGGAAGTGCGTTTTGCAGCCGGTGCCTTACCGCATTGATATCAAAGGGCACAGCCTCCGGATTGGTATTCAGATGTTTTATTGATAAACTCATTGTTTTTATCAGCTGCTTCGCTTTCGTTCCACACCTTCGGTGCTGATTTAAACCACAGCGAAGCGACTCCCCCTCTGCGCACTCTGTGACTCTGTGAGAGATAAGTTCTGCTCGGAATCAAGCGTGTAGCGCGTTGCTTGCCCTGCATTCTAGGCTACATCCCACTTACAGCTTACTGAGCGCAACGAAACCAATTTTGCGAGGGATTATTTAACCTTTTCAACCCTTTTAACATTCAACCTAGCGAAGTCATCACGATTTAAAGGCAGACTCCGTCCCCGCAAATTATGCAGATTTTTCAATCCATATAGTTTGTAAATCATTATATGATAATATTTTATACATCGACATCGCTGTTGTGCACTAAAACACAACATGGTCTTCAAAAGTTGGGAGTGATTATAGCGGATTGCGGAAGTGATTACCAACGCTGATATGGGAATAAGAAAATTAAAAAGGGGTTAGAGAGCTGAAGGAAGCGGGAAGGAAGCATTTTTTTAACATCAATGCACAGGATATACGGGATAATAATTACCTCTGCGCACTCTGAGACTCTGCGAGGAATTTTTTAAAGGTAAAAAAGTGGTAACTTCTCAATAACCCGCTT
Source organism: Kiritimatiellia bacterium (assembly GCA_041673345.1). Lineage (GTDB taxonomy): Bacteria > Verrucomicrobiota > Kiritimatiellia > RFP12 > UBA1067 > M55B167. The sequence goes on along the minus strand of JBAYXX010000051.1, from coordinate 27,293 downwards.
TGGGGCAGCCTTCCTCCTTCGCCAAGGCTACGGCGCAACTACGAAAGGCTAGACAACAAACCTTACGCAGCAGCCGTTTGTTGTTCACCCTTTAGCGTGCTCTTAGTTCTCTAACCAATCACCGGCTTGAGGGTCTGGCAGCCAATGGCAGCCATGGCCTGCACTAACTTTTGATACTGTGCTTCGTCCCCGTAGGTTCCCACAATGGCACCGCCTGAGCCGGCGAATTTCGCGGAACAACCTACCTTGCGGGCTTCGAGTACCATTGTTTTATTGGTATCAGAAACATTGAAGATCCGGTCGCGTAAATCAAAGTTCGCGTCAATTAAAGCGGGCAGCTTCGCCGCCTGCCCTGCCATCAAGGCATCATAGGCCTGCTGAGCAAGATCAGCGAACTCCGACATGGCAGACACAATATCCGGTGCCCGCTCTTCAAAAAGGACGCGCAATTTATGGTGATAAACGCCGGATATCTCGGCCCGCCGCGGATCAAAGGCAACATACAGCAAGGGCAGCCACGCAGAGTCAACCCGGGTGTAAATGCCATACCCCCTGGACTCCACCAGCTCCTGCTTGAAGTCCATGAAGACCACCCCCTGATAGGTCTGCACCACACGATCCTGCAAGCCGCACTGAATGCCCAGCTCGTCGCGCTCAGCCTTTAAACAGAGCGTGGCGGCGATCTCCATTGGAATGGAGGTCTCGTAAAACAACTGCAGTGCCTTGAGCATGGCCGTGCAAATCGCTGAGGAGCCCGCCAGCCCGACTAGCCGCGGAATATCAGCGGTGTAGCGCACTGTGAAATTGCGTTTGGGCAGAGGTATCCCCTGCTCTCGGCAGTACAGAAAGAAGAGCTTGCTGACAGCTTTTAACAGGCGGATCCCGCCGTAGTATCCGAAGAGCTGAAGCTCATGGAGCAACGCATCCGCTGATTCAAAGCGGGCGTCATCCACTTCACCAGCCTCGAATCCCAACTCAGGGGTCTCGTACATCGTGACCTTGGCTGAGAAGTTGCTGAATGTAAAAGAGAGTGTCTTGCCAAAATAGCCATCCGAGGGATTTCCAACAAGACCGGCACGCGCGTGAGATTTTGTAGTTATTAGCATAGGAAGGAGTTCTAAAGTTCGAGAGTTTTAAAGTTCGAGCCGCGGCTGCGCCGCTGGTTTGAGGGTTATTGCGACCACTGAGTGGTCGCAATGACGAGGTTAAAAGAGGCAGGGGAGGTTGCAAAGCACCTGCCTGCCTGGGGCTTGCACCTGCATTCCAGGTTGCTGTTTTTGATGTGGTGACACGGTGACTTGGTGACATGGTATTGACTGCTCGCGCCAACGCCTGGCACCTTTTCGACCCTCCTATCTCTGAAACGCGATCAGCGTTTCGAGGTAGCCCTGCGGGTTTCCGATGTCGAAACGTTGGCCAGGATATTGGAAGCCGAGCACTGGTTGCTCGGTAAGCAGGGTGCGGATGGCATCGGTGAGTTGGATCTCGTTGCCATGGCCAGGTGGGGTGGAGGCAAGGATCTCGAAGATTTGAGGGTGCAGCAGGTAGCGGCCAGCAACCGCCAGGCAGGAGGGAGCCTCAGCTAGGGTTGGCTTTTCCACCAATCCGGTCAGCCGCATCAGCCGCTCATCAGAGAGGCGCTCGCCAGCCGCAATCCCATAACGTGAGACTTTTTCAGGCGGAACCTGTTCCAGACCGACAACCGAAGCCCCGTCATGCGCACGCGAGCACTCCATTATGGCGCAGGCACAAGGAATTTCAGAGCGCACTAGGGCATCGCCCAGCAAAACTAACACGGGCTCGCTCGCATCTTGCAGCAGCGACGCGGCCTGCAGCACGGCGTGACCCAGCCCGAGTTGCTCGTGTTGCTCCACAAAGCGGATCTTGGAGGAGAGGTGATCAACCTGCCGCAACGAAGCGGCAGCCTCTGGTTTATTCCTCAGCCGTTCGTACCAGCGCGGCTCCTCTATGAAATATTGGCGTAACAGGGTCTTCTCAGGGGAGGTGATGATAATCACCTCCTCTGCGCCGGCTGCCAGAGCCTCCTCCACAATCCATTGGATGGCAGGCTTGCCGCCCACAGGCAGCAGCTCTTTGGGGATGACCTTGGCGGCGGGAAAGAAACGGGTGCCGTAACCGGCAGCTGGGATGAGGGCAAACATGGTTTGAGACGCGGCTGACGCCGCTGGTTTGAAGAGGTTATTGCGACCACTCAGTGGTCGCAATGACGAGGGTAAAAAAGCGCGTTAGGCCTTAACGACCTGGGCAATGCCATCCATCACATTGCGGGTGTCAACAATCAGGGACGCCCACTCCGCCAGTTGGTGGTAGTCCACACAGCTATGCGCGGTGCTGATCAGCACACAGTCAAAGGCGGAGATGGTCGTTTGATCCCAATTGATCGAACAAAGGCCAGCCCACTGCGGATGTTCACGAGTCGGTTTGATCACGGGCACATAGGGGTCATAGTAGGCAACCTCAGCGCCGCGCTGCTTAAGCAGCTCCATCAAAACATAGCTGGGCGATTCGCGGTCGTCATCCACATTGGCTTTATAGGCCAGCCCCAGGACAAGAATCTTGCTGCCATTGACTGGTTTACGGAACTTGTTAAGGGCCTCGGAGAGCCGCAGAATCACATACTCAGGCATATGGGTGTTGATCTCGCCAGCCAACTCGATAAACTTGGTCGACTGCCCAAATTCGCGCGCCTTCCAGGTGAGATAAAAGGGATCAATCGGGATACAGTGGCCCCCCAGCCCCGGGCCGGGATAAAACGCCATAAAACCAAAGGGCTTGGTTTTGGCGGCGTTGATGACCTCCCAGATATCAATGTCCATGGCCTGATACACCACCTTCAACTCATTCACCAGGGCAATGTTGACGCTACGGAAAATATTCTCAGTGAGCTTAGCGGCCTCTGCGGCGCGACAGGAGGAGACCGGCACCAGGGTGTGAATCGCAATCCGGTAGATCTCCTGCGCGTGAGCGAGGCACTGCGGGGTATAGCCACCGATGACCTTGGGGATAGAGGCAACTACGCTTTGTGGGTTGCCGGGGTCCTCGCGCTCGGGGGAGAAGGCCAAGTAAAAGTCCTTCCCGGCTGTCAAGCCAGAGCCTGCCTCAAGCACTCCACGCAGATCTTCATCAGTAGTACCCGGGTAGGTGGAGGACTCCAGCGCCACCACAATGCCAGTGCGCAGGTAAGGGGCAATCCGCCGCCCGGTCTCGACAATATAAGAGATGTCTGGTTCGCGATTTTTGTTCAGGGGGGTCGGCACACAGATGATCACCGCGTCCAGTTCACTGATAGCAGAGAAATCAGTGGTGGCGGACAAATGACCGGAGTCGATCTGCTCCGCGATCGACGCATCAGAGATGTGCTTGATATATGAGCGTCCGCTATTGAGCGCGTCGATTTTGCTCTGGTCAATATCTATTCCGACCACCTGCGCCCCTGAGCGGCTGAACTGTAAACCCAGCGGCAAACCCACATATCCCAAGCCAACAATTGCGATTTTCTTCATTTAATTCCTTTTTATTGCGACCACAGAGTGGCCGCAATCACGAGGTTAAAAAGGGCGGTTATTGCGACCACTCAGTGGTCGCAATGTCGAGGTTAAAAGAGGCAGGGGGAAATTGCAACGCACCTGCCGCCTGCCGGTTGCCGGTTGCCGGTTGCTGGCTGTTTTTTGACATGGTGACATGGTGACTCGGTGACATGGTGTTGACTGCTCGCGCCAACGCTGACAATCTTTTTGATCAATCGTGGTGGCAAGCGCGTGGAGGCCACAACTCACGGAGCGAAGCGACTCCGCCGCACCAGCGGCAGCCAACCGGGAACACACGCCAGCGCTAACACCCAGATTGTTAAAACAGCAGGGTTACGAAACGGCAGATCTCCCAGTGAGTGACAGACCGTGGCGGCTGTCCCGACAAAAACAGCGATCAACGGCAAAGGAATGCAGTAAAACCAATGCGCCGAGGGCAAGTTCCGATCAACATCCTTTTTATAGAGCTGGAATGAGTTCGATATTAACTGGAAGAGACTCAGCCATAGTGGTGCGAGCAACGCCAACACACAGGCCATCAACAACCCAAAGCCAACATATCCCTGTTCCGCCAGAAACTGCCAGGTGTCGTTATGCACATTGGCACCACCGACAATCTGCATCCCTTTAATTTCAGCTGGGCTCATATACTGCGACTGATAGATCGGATAGCCCCAGCCTCCCACCCCGAACACAGGGTAGTCTCGGTAAATATCCTGAGCCACGCGCACGTGATAGTATGCGCCTCCAGTGACACGGCTCACAATCGTGTCATACGACAGTGTGTGGATTTCGCCTTTAAATTCTTTCAGGTCAAAGAGCGTCAAAGTAGCGGCGGCCAGCATAAAAAGTAAAACAATACCAGTGACAATCTTTATCTGCCCTACTTTTGAAAAACGCTCCCAGATAAAAAGGATCAGGTAAAGTCCAAGGATTATAAAAACCAGCGCTGCGAGCAGTATAGCGGCACGCGAGAGTGTCGCCAGTGCTGCTATAAAGTTCAGAGCCATCGCGGCAAACAACCTGTGCTTAGTGAAAAAGTTTTTTTCCGACTGGATGATCGCGATCTCTTTACTGTGCATAAACAAGGTGGCCTCATACATCCACAAACCAGCTGAGATGGCAAAAATAAGGGTGAAAAACGCGCCTGCGAAATTAGGATAGCCAAAGGTGGAGAAAAACTGCGCCTCCAGCGGAACAAACCACAGCAGCTCCTTGGTTTCGGTGATCACCTGAGCAAAGCCTATCACAGCCAGGAGTGCTCCATTCCAGCAGATCAATTCCAGCAGCAGCCTTTTGCCGCGCTTCAATAATCCGTGGCGGGCGGAGAGTGCCGCGATCAGCGCGGGGGGAAACCACAGGAACAGAACCGCATGTGAATCCGGCGAGGTGCAGAATGGTAGCCAGGCAACAGGTGGCGGCGCGTTCACCCAGCGCTGCGCGGCCTCATCAAAAACCGGCAGCGGCGCTACATTAAACAGAGGGATGATCAGTAGCGCCAATAAAAGCAGAGAGAGGTAAACCAGCGGATCGCGCCGCAGAGCGCGCCAGACCCGCTCACGCGCGTCCATCAGGGTCTCAGTACTTTTGGCCTGTGGAAAAACGATCAAGAACTGTAGCGTGAGTGCGGCCAGCCATGGAATCACAGGCACCAGCAGCTCAGCGCGTGTGCCGCCCTGAATCCAACTGAAGGCCATCACCAATGCAAGCACATGCACCACAAGAACATTACGTACAAACCAATTCATAGGAACTTCCTTATTGCGACCTTATTGCGACCACAGAGTGGTCGCAATCATGAGATTAAAAGAGGCAGGGGGAGATTGCAACGCATCTGCCGCCTGCTGGTTGTTGGTTGCCGACTGCTGCTTAGCACTTTTTCATTCCACATTCTACTGGCACTTGGAGACATAAGCTGCAAACGCATCACGCCAGTGTGGCATGGGTTCAATTCCAGCCAATCGCAGCACCCTGTTATCAAGCCGTGAGTTGACGGGACGCGGCGCGGCGCGGGGAAATTCAAGGGTTGAACAGGGGCGTAATTCACGCTTGAGGTTATAGACCTTGAAAATCTCCACCGCAAATTCATACCAGGTGACCTCACCTTCGCATGAGCCGTGAATCACACCCGGGACTGGATGGATGATCAGGCGTGCGATCAAACTAGCTAGAGCGTCGGTGGATGTGGGGTTGCCGCGCTGGTCATGCACCACCTTGAGAGCTGGCCCCGCTTCCCTGCCGAGCTTCAGCATGGTGTGCAGAAAGCTGGGCCCGCCCCCGCCGTAAAGCCAGGCAGTGCGGATGATGGTGTGATCCGGGCAATGCGCCCGCACTGCCGCCTCGCCAGCCAGCTTGCTGATCCCATAAACACTTCGCGGCGCGGGCGTGTCAAACTCATGGTAGGGACGATCCGCGCTACCATCAAAAACATAGTCGGTTGAGAGAGCGATCAAGCGCGCGCCCACCCGGCCCGCTGAGGCGGCCACTATTGCGCTGCCTAAGGCATTGACCCGCATGGCCGCGTCTGGATCTGCCTCGCAGCCGTCCACATTCGTCACAGCCGCGGCATGCACAACAAAGTCGGGCGCAAACCGTTGTATCGTGGTTTCCACCTTGGCCGCGTCCGTGATATCCAGCTCCGGCAGATCTGCGGCTAGCAGCTCGTGCTGCCGCAGGTGTTGCCGCAGTGTTGTGCCGAGCATGCCCCGGGCGCCTGTGATGAGAATTTTCATAAGGTTATTGCGACCACTTCTTGCGACCAGTTATTACGACCACTCAGTGGTCGCAATCAGGAGGGTAAAAAAGACGGCGGTTAGGGTGGCGGGAGGTTCAGGGTTAAACTTTCAACCGCTTCAACCTTCTAATAACGATAGTGCTCGGGCTTGTATGGGCCTTCGACTGGAACGCCGATGTAATCAGCCTGTGCCTGAGTTAGTGTTGTCAGTTTAGCCCCGAGCTGTGCCAGATGCAGCCGGGCAACCTCTTCGTCCAGCTCTTTTGGCAGGCGGTAGACATCAATCTCCAACTCCTCCTGCCACAGTTTAATTTGGGCCAGAACCTGGTTGGTGAAGCTGCTGGACATCACAAAGCTGGGGTGACCGGTGGCGCAACCAAGATTGACCAGGCGACCCTCAGCCAGCAGATAAATGCTATGTCCATCAGGGAAGGTAAACTTATCAACCTGCGGTTTGATATTGTCGTGCTTGATCCCAGGCCAGGTCCGCAGCGGCGCCACCTGGATCTCGTTGTCAAAGTGGCCAATATTACAGACAATCGCCTGATCGCGCATTTTGCTCATGTGCTCAGCTGTGATCACATCCAGATTGCCGGTGGTGGTCACATAAATATTCGCATGCGGCAGTGCCTCCTCAATGGTGGTGACCTTGTAGCCAGCCATGCAGGCTTGCAGGGCGCAGATCGGATCAACCTCTGAGACCCAAACCTGGGCCTTGTGCTCTTTGAGCGCCTCGGCCGAACCTTTGCCCACATCACCATAGCCACAGACAAATCCCACCTTGCCGGCGATCATCACGTCCATGGCGCGTTTGATGCCGTCCACCAGAGATTCGCGGCAGCCGTAAATATTGTCGAATTTTGACTTGGTCACTGAGTCATTGACATTGATCGCTGGAACCAGCAACTTGTTTTCCGCAGCCAGTTGATACAAACGGTGAACGCCTGTGGTGGTCTCCTCGGAGACACCTTTCCAGCGCTTCACCGCACCGGCAAAGAAGCCGGGCGAGTCGCGCAGCACGCATTTGATCAGCGCATTAAAAACCTGCATCTCTTCGACATCAGTGGGCTGATCCAGGAACGAGGGGTCACCTGCTTCAGCGGCATAACCCTTGTGTAAAAAGAGGGTGGCATCTCCGCCGTCATCCACGATCAGGTCAGGCCCGCCGCCATCCGCCCAGGTCAGTGCCTGCTTGGTACACCACCAGTACTCCTCCAAGGTCTCGCCCTTCCAGGCAAAAACAGGGACCCCCGAAGCGGCAACTGCGGCGGCGGCGTGATCCTGCGTGGAAAAGATGTTACAGGAACACCAGCGCACATCCGCGCCCAGCTCGACCAGGGTTTCGATTAAGACTGCGGTCTCGATCGTCATGTGAAGGCTGCCCATAATCCTGGCGCCTTGCAACGGCTTTGATGCGCCATATTTGGCGCGTGTGGCCACCAACCCGGGCATCTCTTTTTCAGCGATTTCGATTGCTTTGCGGCCCCAGCTGGCTAGGGTGATGTCTTTGATTTTGTAGTTCATGTGGAAATTCCTTGGTTACTGCAACCACTCAGTGGTTGCAGCAGGAGGTTAAAAGGGTTGCTGCAGGAGGTTAAAAGGGTTGCTGCAACCACTTGGTGGTTGCAAAAATCACTTAGTGGTTGCAAACCCCAGCTGCGGAGCGCAGGGCGTCAATGCGGTCGGTTACTTCCCAGGGGAAGCCATCGCGGCCAAAGTGGCCGTAGTTGGAGCTCTTGCGGTATGACCAAAGTTTCGGCGTTTTCAACCCCAGGTCCTTGATCAGCATACCTGGGCGGAAATCAAAGATCTCCTGCGACATTAAGATTCGCTCAATTTTCTGCTCTGAAACTTTACCGGTTCCATAGGTGCTGACATTGATACTCATGGGTTTAGCCACGCCGATAGCGTAGGCCACCTGAATCTCACACTTCTCCGCCAGCCCTGCTGCCACAATGTTCTTGGCCACATAGCGGCAATAGTAGGCCGCTGATCTGTCAACCTTGGAGGGATCTTTGCCCGAGAACGCGCCGCCGCCGTGCGAGCCGACACCGCCGTAGGTGTCAACAATGATTTTGCGGCCGGTCACGCCGGAATCCCCGCAAGGACCGCCAATCACAAAACGGCCGGTCGGATTGATAAAAAACGCAGTCTGATTGGTCAGAAGCTTAGTCTCCGCCAGATAGGCGCGTGCATTCTCCTCCAGCTCTTTACGAATTTTTTCAATTGGGATATCGCGGGTCTGGTGCGAAATCACCACGGCGGTAAGCTCTTTGGCGACACCATTCTCGTGCATTACGCTGACCTGCGATTTAGAGTCAGGACGAAGGTAGGCCAGCTCGCCATTTTTACGCAGCGCGGTGAAAAACTGCAGCAGACCGTGGGCATAGACAATCGGCGCTGGCATCAGTTCAGCGGTGGCATTGGATGCGTAGCCAAACATCATGCCTTGATCACCAGCGCCCTGACTGGCCGCACCTATGCGGTTGACACCTTGCGCAATGTCTATCGACTGACCATGCAAGCCGTTGAGATAGTTGAAAGTATCAAAGCTGAAACCCTCGTCTGGCGCATCGTAGCCGATATCCTTGACCACGTCACGCGCGATCGCCTTGGGATTGATCGCGTCCCAGTTAGCGCATGTGATCTCGCCTAGATTGACAATCAGGTTAGAACCCACCGCTGTTTCACAGGCAACATGCGCCTCAGGGTCTTGCGCTAAACACGCATCCAAAATCGCATCGGATATCTGGTCGCACACCTTATCGGGGTGCCCCTCTGAAACTGACTCTGATGTAAAGACATGTCGACTCGCTAATTTACTCATTTTTATTTCCTTATTTTGTCACAATTACCCAAAATTGACCGAAAGTTTGCAGACTCCGTCCCCGCAAATGATGCAGATTTTTCAATCGTATCATCTGTAAACCATTAACTATCAATTGCTTATACATTAATACGATGACACATGAAAAATATCAAGCTGTCACGCTAAAATTAATTTTTAATAATAGCACATCCGCCTTGTTCAGGCAACATCCATACAAAAAAAATATGGGCTGCTGGCTGCGGGCGCATTTGGAGATTATTGCGACCACTGAGTGGTCGCAATTACGAGGTTAAAAGAGGCAGGTTGTGAGCTTACAACGCAGCTGCCGCATGCTGCCTGATGAGATGCCTGTGCGTGGCTGACAGCTGCCGCATGCTACCTGATGAGATGCCCGCCACCTATTACCTGAAGCCTGCAATGTCACTGGCTGCTCTGTAGGGTGCGGGCCATGAACGCGCCGCAAAGCGAAAATGCTGTGCGTCCCGAGCCGAAGTTATAAAGCCTTGCTGCAGAACGGGAGCAAGATGCTCCCGCCACTTTGCCCTGCATTCCAAGGCTACAAACTACAGGCCAGGCTGCGGGTAAAGCCCGCAGCTTTGGCTTGTACAAAGGCCTTTTTTAGCTCTGATGAAAAGCCTCATCAAGCTGGGCCTGGGCATCGATCTGCAGGGCATTCATCTCCTCCTCGCTGATTGGTTCAGCCTGAGGTACCAGTTTCACATGACGGTGCAGCGGGAAGCCTGTGCCGCCCGGAATCAAGTGTCCGAGAATCACATTCTCCTTAAACCCGCGCAGCTCATCCACGCGGCCCATAGTGGCAGCGTCTGTCAGCACGCGAGTTGTGTCCTGGAATGAGGCGGCTGAGATAAAGCTGTCTGTCTCAAGCGATGCCTTGGTTATACCCAGCAGGGCGGGCTGCGCCTCGGCTGGGCGCTTACCCTCTTGCAGAATCGTGTCGTTCACTTCAAGGAACTTCTGGCGTGAGACCTGCTCGCCCCACAGGAAATCAGTATCGCCCGGATTGGTGATGCGCACTTTGCGCAGCATCTGGCTGACAATGATCTCGATGTGTTTGTCGTTGATCTCCACCCCTTGCAGGCGATAGACCTGCTGCACTTCATTCACCAGATAGTGCTGCAACTCCTGGGGTCCGCAGACATCCAGAATTTCCTGGGGCACAACCGGACCTTCGGTTAATTGCTGGCCCTTCTTGACGCGGTCACCCTTAAAGACAACCACCTGTTTTCCGATGGGAATCAGATGTTCCTGGTCATGGCCGGTCAGCTCATCGCGGACGATTAAGCAACGTTTGCCGCGCACGTTAGGGGCAAAGTCGATCACGCCCTCAATCCGAGAGATATCGGCAGGATCCTTGGGCTGGCGCGCCTCGAACAGCTCAACCACGCGCGGCAGACCACCGGTGATATCGCGGGTTTTCGCCTCTTTACGAGGTGTTTTGGCCAGCAAGGTTCCCGGGGTCACCTTGGACTTCTCCTTTACCATCACAATCGCGCCTGCAGGAATATGATAGAAGCCGAGAATCTCTTTGGTCTTAGGATTAGTGATGATGATCTGCGGGTGCAGATTCTCTTTAGTTTCCAGCAACAGCTTCGAGGTTGTGCCCGAGGTGGCATCATGCACTGTGCGCACCGAGACATCCTCCTCAAAGTCCTGGAAGGTGATAACCCCGGTGTTTTCCGCCAGAATCGGCAGTGAGTGCGGATCCCACATGGCGATCTTCTGACCGGATTTGACGGCAGAGCCGTCTTCAGCCAGCAGGACCGTACCGGTCTGCAGCGCGTAGGTGTCGATCTCCGTGCCCTTGGCATCGACAATTTCAATGGTGCCATGCTTGTTGGTCACAACAATATGACCATCATCGTTGCGCACTGTGCGGCACTCCACTAATTTGATAAAGCCACTGTTCTTAACCACAATCTCCGGAATCTTGGACAGCGTAGACGCAGTGCCGCCGATATGGAAGGTACGCATGGTCAACTGAGTGCCAGGCTCACCGATCGACTGGGCCGCAATAATACCGACCGCAGTGCCGATCTCAACGTCTTTTCCGGTAGAGAGGTCGCGTCCGTAGCACTTGGCGCACATGCCATGCACGGCATCACAGGTTAAGCCGCTACGGATCCAGATACTTTCCACCTCAGCTGCGTCAATGGCCTTGCAGTAAACCTCGTCAATCTCCGCATTGGCCGGAACGATTATAGCGTTGGTGGCGGGATCAAGAACATCATACAGCGCGGTGCGCCCGAGAATACGTGACTTGAGCGCAACCAGAACCTCGTCGCCCTCCTCAATGGCGGCGACCTCAATTCCGTTGACCGTGTTGCAGTCCTGGGTTGTGATGATCACATCCTGTGAGACATCCACCAGTTTGCGTGTAAGATAACCGGCATCCGCTGTTTTCAATGCTGTGTCAGCCAGCCCCTTACGAGCACCGTGCGTTGAAATAAAGTACTCTAGAACACTCAGTCCCTCGCGGAACGAAGCAGTAATCGGACGTTCAATAATCTCACCAGAGGGATTGGCCATCAGACCGCGCATACCAGCCAACTGACGAATCTGCAATTTAGAACCGCGGGCCTTGGAGTCAACCATCATGAAAACCGGGTTGGTCTCCGTTGGGTTTGGGTTTTCCGCAGTCACATTGCGGTCAATCGTAAGATAAAGCTCATCCGAGACCTTTTCTGTTGCAGCAGTCCAAATATCGACGATCTTATTGTGGCGCTCGCCATCGGTGATCACACCCATCTGGAACTGCTCCTCGACCTCACCCACCGCCACATAGGCCTTCTTAATGATATCGTCCTTGTTCTTGGGACGAATCATGTCTTTCAAGCCCATTGAGACACCGGCCATGCAAGCGTGTTTAAAGCCCAGGGATTTTAGTTTGTCCAACGCCTCAACCGTCACCTTGTGACCAGCCACCTGATGACAGTGCAGAATCAGATCACCCAGCGTACCCTTTTGAATCTTGCGGTTGACGAATCCCAGCTCATCCGGCCACAGCTCGTTGAAAATGACCCGTCCAGCCGTTGTTTCCATCGTGCTGTGCTCAGGATCGCCAAAGCGTCTGCCGGTTGAACCAAAGTCGGGGTTACGGTAACGGATACGGGTGTGATAATGGATGGCACCCTCCGCCAAAGCTAAGTCGACCTCGGCGACATCATTGAACAGCGGTAGCCGTTGCTTGTCATTGTGAGCCATACCAATCTCAATACCTGCCAGCTTGTCCCGCTGACTCAGAATCGTCAGGTAGTAGATGCCCAGCGCGATATCCTGAGTCGGGGTCATGATGGACTTGCCGGACGCAGGCGAGAAGATGGAATTGGACGACATCATCAGCAGACGGCTCTCCAACTGCGCCTCAACTGAGAGAGGAACATGCACTGCCATCTGGTCGCCGTCAAAGTCGGCGTTAAACGCAGTGCAAACCATCGGGTGAATGCGGATCGCCTCGCCCTCGATCAGGATCGGCTCAAAGCTCTGGATCGACAACCGATGCAGTGTAGGTGCGCGATTTAGCATCACGGTTTTGTCTTTCGTGACCTCTTCCAGGATATCCCAGACCTGCTCGTCATGACGTTCAATCAACTTGCGTGCGGTGCGCACTGTATGGCAGATGCCCTTCTCCTTCAAACGGCGGATGATGAAGGGTTCAAACAGAGTCAGCGCCATTTTTTTTGGCAATCCGCACTGTGTGAGCTTCAATTCAGGGCCAACCACAATCACAGAGCGGCCAGAGTAGTCAACACGCTTGCCTAAGAGATTCTGGCGGAATCGCCCGCCCTTGCCCTTGAGCATGTCGCTGAGCGATTTCAGCGGACGATTACCAGCGCCTGAAACGGCGCGTCCGTGGCGTCCATTATCAAACACGGCATCCACCGCTTCCTGCAGCATCCGTTTTTCATTGCGGATAATCACATCCGGTGTCTTGAGCGCCAGGAGGTTCTTCAGGCGGTTATTGCGGTTAATCACACGGCGGTAGAGATCATTCAGATCGGAGGTGGCAAAACGTCCGCCTTCCAGCGGGACCAACGGGCGCAGCTCGGGTGGGATAACCGGGAGACAGTCCAGAATCATCCACTCTGGACGGGAGGTGCTGATACGGAAACCATCGGCGATTTTCATGCGCTTCGTGATTTTCTTGCGGGTCTGCTTGCTGCGTGTATTCTCAATCTGCACCTCAAGATCCTGCATCAGGGCCTCGAGATTAATCTGGCTCAACGCCTCACGCACCGCCTTGGCGCCCATCAGCGCCTCAAAAGACTCGCCATACTTCTCCAAAGCCTCGTAGTACTCGGCCTCGGAGAGCAACTGCATGTACTTCAGCGGCGTATCACCCGGATTGAGCACCATGTAGTCCTCGTAGTAGAGCACACGCTCCAGCTCGCTGGCGGTTTTATCCAGCACCAGACCAATACGGCTGGGGCTGCACTTGAAAAACCAGATATGCGAGACTGGCACGGCCAGTTCAATATGGCCCATGCGCTGGCGGCGGACGCGCGAGACGGTCACCTCCACACCACAGCGGTCACATACCACGCCCTTGTGCTTGATACGCTTATATTTGCCGCAGGCACACTCCCAGTCGCGTGTCGGCCCGAAGATCCGCTCACAGAACAGGCCATCGCGTTCCGGGCGATAGGTACGATAGTTAATTGTCTCGGGATTACGGACCTCGCCGTGACTCCACGATCTGATAATCTCGGGTGACGCCAGCGTAATACTCACCGCATCATAGTGCGCGCCTGCGTCAAAAACACCACCAAACATCTCTCTTGCTGCATAAGGATTCATTGAGAACCTCCTGAAACTTGTTCGCCTTAAATTGAAGTAAAATCGGCAATCGGCGAAGCCGTCTCACCGCCAAGCAATTTCATATCCAGACACAAACCGCGCAGTTCGTGCATGAGCACGGAGAATGACTCCGGCATGCCCGCATCCAGTGTGTTCTGGCCTTTGACGATCGCCTCATAAATTCGTGTGCGTCCGCCGACATCATCTGACTTCACGGTCAGCAACTCCTGCAACGCGTAGGCTACACCGTAAGCTTCCAGCGCCCAAACCTCCATCTCGCCCATGCGCTGCCCGCCATACTGAGCTTTACCACCCAGCGGCTGCTGCGTCACAAGCGAATACGGTCCGGTTGCGCGAGCGTGAATTTTATCGGTCACCAAGTGGTGCAATTTCAACATGTAGATCTGGCCGACAACCACGCGCTGATCAAACTGTTCGCCGGTCCGTCCATCGTACAGGAGGGTCTTACCATCCTGATTCAGCCATGCATTGCCGCCGATCTCTTTCTTCTGCACGGCATGCGCCTCGGTCAAAAGTTGGTCAATTTCCGCCTCTTTCGCTCCATCGAACACCGGTGTGGCGCACTGGAAGCCCAGTACCTTGCAGGCTGCCCCCAGATAGGTCTCAAAGAGCTGCCCCAGATTCATTCGAGAGGGAACGCCAAGCGGATTCAAAACAATATCCACTGGGGTGCCATCCGGCAGAAAGGGCATATCACAGTCTGGAACAATCTTGGCGACAACGCCTTTGTTGCCGTGACGGCCAGCCAGCTTATCGCCCACCGAAAGATTTTTCTTCTCAGCGATATAAACGCGGACCTGCTTAATGACACTGCCTTCGTCGTCGCCTCCATCAAACTCCTCTCCGAGCGGGTCATCACTCTCTTCGCTCTCAAGCTCATCAAAACGCGACTGGAAGCTGTCGATAATCTCATCAATCTTCTGTTGCACAGGGCTGCTCTCGATGTAGACTGTATCGTGGTGCTTGGCCAGCTTTGCCAGCAGAGTTTTTGTGATCTTGCGGTTGGCGGGAATAATCATCTGCTCGGTCTCTGAGTTGATCACATCCAGCGGTATTTTTTCTCCCAGCAGAATATTACTCAGAGCGGTTGTCAGTTCATCCTCAAGGCCGGCGCGTTTCTTCTTGCGCTCCGCTTCGACATCGCGAACCTCTTTCTTTTCGCTCTCTGGTACTCCCAGCGAGAGGAAGGGGCGGCGCACATCCTGCTGCGATGTGACTTTGATATCCATCACAGTGCCGTAAAGGCCGCTCGGGACTGTGAGTGAGGTGTCGCGTACATCCGCGGCCTTTTCGCCAAAGATCGCGCGCAGCAGGCGCTCCTCAGGTGCCAGCTCGGTCTCGCTCTTAGGCGTAATTTTACCCACCAGAATGTCACCGGGCCTGACCTCAGCGCCAATCCGGATCACCCCGTCGCTGCCGAGGTTCTTGAGGGCTTCCTCGCCCACGTTAGGAATGTCGCGCGTGATCTCCTCTGGTCCCAATTTAGTGTCGCGGGCGCCAACGTCAAAATCTTGAATATGAATTGATGTGAAAATATCATCGCGCACAATACGCTCGCTGACCAGAATCGCGTCCTCAAAGTTATAACCGCGCCACGGCATAAAAGCCACCAGCAGGTTCTTGCCCAGCGCCAGCTCTCCGTTCTGCGTTGCCGGACCGTCAGCCAGCACATCTCCTTTCTTCACCTTCTGGCCAACCATCACGATTGGTTTCTGATTGAAGCAGGTTCCCGCATTACAACGGCGGAATTTCTGCAGGTCATAGCGCCAGATGCCCTTAAGATTTTCATTCTTCTTAGGCTTGCCAGCTGGCATCACGCCGTCAGGTGTCACGACAATCTTGTTAGCGGAAACATATGCGACCACACCGTCATCGCCAGCCAGCACGGTGACACGCGAATCGCGCGCTGCCAAGGGTTCAAGTCCGGTTGCCACAAGCGGGCTCTCAGTTCGCAACAGCGGCACCGCCTGGCGCATCATGTTAGCACCCATCAGCGCGCGGTTAGCATCGTCATGCTCCAGAAAAGGAATCAACCCGGCCGCAATGGAGATCACCTGCATGGGCGAGACATCCATGTACTGAACCCGGTCACGGTCAATATCCTCAAACTCTGTCTCATAACGACAGGTCACACGCTCGTTCACAAAGCGATTATCAGTGCCCAAAACTGCGTTGGCCTGCGCAATGACATATTTTTCCTCTTGGTCAGCCGACATATAGACCACTTTATCAGTGACTTTCCCGCCTTTGACAACTCGGTAGGGACTCTCAATAAACCCGAACTCGTTGATCAGTGCGTAAATGCCCAGCGATGAGATCAGCCCGATATTCGGGCCTTCCGGCGTTTCAATCGGGCAGATACGTCCATAATGGGAGGGGTGAACGTCACGCACCTCAAAACCGGCGCGTTCACGGCTCAAGCCACCAGGTCCGAGCGCCGAAAGACGGCGCTTGTGCGCCAAACCGCTCAGCGGGTTAGTCTGATCCATAAACTGGCTCAACTGGCTACGCCCGAAGAAATCCTGGACCACCGCTGAGAGTGATTTGCTGTTGACCAAACGCGCGGGAGCGAGTACTCCATTGGCAGGATCATGCAGCGTCATACGCTCACGAATCAGACGCTCGGTGCGGGCGAGGCCCACGCGGCACTGATTCTCAAGCAGCTCACCTGCGGTACGGATACGGCGACTGCCAAGATGATCAATGTCATCCACCGTCGCTTCGCCAACGTAGATACGCAGCAGCAGGCGGATGGCCTCAATCACATCAATGCTGCTCTCATGTAGAACACGCATCTCCTCCGAGACCTTGCCCTGCAAGTTCAGCTTCTGATTGATCTTGTGCCGACCGACCTTGCCCAGATCATAGCGGCGCGGATCAAAGAAAAGGCGTTTCAGCAGTGCCTTGGCATTGGAGGGTGTGGCAGGATCGCCAGGGCGCAAGGTCTTATAAATACTGATTAAAGCGTCGTCTTCTGAATAAATGCCGTCATTGTTATCTTCACGCAGGGTTTTGATCAGAGTACCCTCGTCAACCGAGACATCAACAACCTCAATCCTTTCAAAGCCAATAACAGCGATCTGCTCCAGGAGAGCGGGGGTGACTGGATCGTAGCGCCGGGCGAGAACCGTCTGGGAGTCGACATCCACCAGATCATCCTTCATCACCAGCATCTCCAGCACCTCCGGGTCATAGGTGCTGTTCACCGGCAGGAGCTTGAAGGTGTAAAAAAGGTCCAGAATTTGTTCGTCCGTCCCATAACCGAGCGCACGCAGAAAGGTAGTTGCATAAAACTTACGACGGCGGCGGCGGCGATCCATGTAGATCCACATCAGGTCACTGGAATCAAACTGAATCTCGATCCAGGAACCGCGGTCTGGGATAATACGCACAGAGTAGAGAATCGAGCCATTGGGATGGTTGGCTTTCTCAGAGCAAATGCCTGGGGATCTATGTAATTGAGAGACGATCACGCGCTCAGCGCCATTGATCACAAAAGCGCCGTCTTTGGTCATCAACGGCATTTCGCCCATGAACACATCCTCTTCGCGCACCTCATCGCCATCTTTCAGACGGAACGTCGCATGCAGCGGAGCAGAGTAGGTGTTGCCATCAGCCATTGCCTCAAGGTCGGTAGACTTGGGCTCCCCCATGTCGTACTTCACGAAATCCAAGGTATAGCGTCCGTCGTAACTGTCAATTGGGAAGACCTCTTGGAAGATCGTCTGAAGACCCTTCTTCAAACGTTTGCTCGGCGCGGTGTTCAACTGCAGAAAATCTTCGTACGACTTTGTCTGAATATCAATCAGATCTGGCGGCTGAATAACTGCCTTCAGCTTGCCAAAAATTTTGCGTTCAACCATTGCTTACCTCAGGTTGGATGTTTTTAAGGGAGCCGCCAGCGTGACACAACACGTCAGAGTTCTGACTCTGTTCCCATCCAGCTTGCTCAATTTACACTTTAATAAGACCGGTTATGAATGTGAGTGTGGTAAGCAGCCACTATGATAATCCAATTCACACTTCGGCGGTAGTAATCGAGCGCACCTTCAGATACGATACTGATCGTTCTTGCGCGACTAAACTAATTTAATGACCAACAATTTTTAACCGTGTAAAACGGAGGTTGAGAACTGCCCGGGTCATCACTCGAGCAGCCCCCGCCTTTGCGACTGGACGATAAAGTTTACTTAATTTCAACTTTGGCGCCAGCCTTCTCAAGCTGCTCTTTCAACTTGTCAGCCTCATCCTTGGCGCAGGCCTCTTTGACAACCTTAGGGGCGGCTTCAACCAGATCTTTCGCATCCTTCAGGCCCAGACCTGTGATCGTGCGAACCTCTTTGATTACCGCAATCTTGTTGGCACCGAAGTTTTCTAAAACAACATCAAACTCTGTCTGCTCTTCTACAACTGCTTCGCTGGCAGCTGGTGCGGCCATAGCAGCCACTGGCGCAGCGGCGGATACGCCCCATTTGTCCTCCAGCGTCTTAACCAACTCTGAAATCTCGAGAACGGTCAAACCGCTCAAAAATTCAACCACCTGATCTTTAGTGATATCACTCATCTTTTTATTCCTTTTTATGGTGCAACCGCACGTGTTAATCCACGCGAGGAGACTCCGCCGAGGGCACTGGCTTCAGCCAGCAAAGATTTCAACACCCGTCAAAACCTAATCTCAGCGGATTTTACGACACTTTATGCCGCAGATTCTTTTTTCTCTTCATACGCTTTCAACGCGTAGAGCACATTCAACATCGGCGCGTTCATTACGCGCACCAAGCTTGTGGCAGGCGCCAGCATGGTGTTAAGCAGCACGGAGCGCATGATATCCTTGGATGGCAGCTTTGAAAGCGTAACCACATCGTCGGCATCCAGCACCTTGCGCTCTAGATTGGCACCCTTGACCTCAGCTGTGCTGCCTTTGACAAAAGCAACCAACAGCTTGGCAACCTCGGCCACATCACCTTTTCCGGTCACAATCGCTGTCTGACCGATCAGCAAGGCGCTGACATCATCCCACTCCAGCATTTCAGCTGTTTTTGAGAGGTAGCTGTTTTTAACCACCATCAGGCGGGTGTCAACTGTTTGCAACTCTTTGCGCAGAGTGTTCAGCCGCTCCACTTTCAAGCCGCCATAATTGACTATAAAACAGTAATCCGACCCTTTAACCCGGTCAATTACTTCATCCAGTATGGAAATTTTCTCAGATCTCATTCGTACTCTCCTCAGTCTTTCAACAGGACGGAAATGCCCACACCCATGGTCGAGCTAATCGTTAGTGAGCGCACAAAGACACCCTTGGCGCTGGCAGGACGCTCGGCATTGACAGCGTCAACAATCGTGTTGATGTTGCCAGTCAGCTTATCCGCGTCAAAGGAGCACTTGCCGCTGAGCACGCACACATTGCCGGTGCGATCCATTCGAAAATCGACTTTGCCGCCTTTGGCTGCCAGCACCGCCGCTGCCGTGTCATCGGTCACAGTGCCGGTTTTGGGATTCGGCATCAAACCGCGCGGACCCAGAACACGCGCAATCTTGCGCACCTCTTTCATGGCATCGGTGGTTGAGATCGCGACATCAAAGTCGGTCCAGCCGTCTTTGATTTTCTCGATCAAATCCTCGTATCCTACAGCCTCGGCACCAGCCTCGCGCGCCTGGTCGGCCTGCTCGCCGGTTGCGAAAACTATCACGCGGATATTTTTGCCCGTACCGTAAGGCAACGTGACCGTGCCACGAACCGCTTGGTCGGACTTCTTAGGATCCACACCCAGATGCAATGCAACCTCAACAGTTTCATCAAATTTGGCGTTCGCATTGTCTTTAACAAATGCGACCGCTTCCTCTAAAGACACCAGACCAACAGGGGCCTTCTTTTTGGTGTCATTATAGCGTTTACCATGTCTTGCCATACTTCAGTTCCCTCCCTTAATCTATGATATCAATGCCCATGTTGCGCGCTGTGCCCTCGATCATCCGCACTGCGGCTTCCTCGGTAGTGGCATTCAGATCGGCCATCTTCATGGCAACGATCTCGCGAATTTGCTCGCGTGTCACTTTGCCGACCTTATCACGGTTGGGAACTCCAGAGCCTTTGGCAAGACCCGCGGCTTTTTTCAGCAACGCTGAAGCCGGAGAACTTTTAAAGACCAAAGAGAAACTGCGATCCGCATACACAGTGATGACAACCGGTATGATTAAACCGGCTTTCTCCTGCGTCTTGGCGTTGAACTCTTTACAGAACATCATGATGTTCACGCCTGCGGCGCCTAATGCAGGACCCACCGGAGGTGCTGGATTCGCCGCACCCGCGGGAATCTGCAACTTGATGGTGCCTGTAACTTTCTTAGCCATAATTAACCCTAACTTTTTTCTGCGTCACCCTCCCGGCATCCCACCCGGTACAAACGAGTTGACATTTTAAAACTGGCAGCCCGCCGCTGGGCGGCAGACAATCTCCAGCAGGCACTCACGACTCTTCGATATCAGCGCGCTCAACCTGCCAGTATTCCAGCTCCACCGGGGCGGAACGTCCAAAGATCGCTACAGAGACCTTTAACTTACCCCGATCAGGATCCACTTCATCGACGGTTCCGACAAAACTCATAAACGGACCATCAACGATTTTAACAGCTTCGCCCGGCTCATAAATAACCTTGGGCTTGACCTTTTCTTCTTTCTCCGCCGTCTGATTGAAAATATCATCAATCTCTTTGGCGGAAAGCGGCATCGGACGATCACCGCCGATAAATCCTATAACACCTGGTGTCTCTTTTAAAAAACGCCACGTTGGTTCAATCACCTCGCGGTTCTCTTGATAAAGAGCCAGGTTAATCAAGACATACCCAGGGAAAAACTTGCGGACAATGGTGGTCTTTTTGCCATTCTTAACCTCAGAAACCTTTTCGGTCGGTATCATAACCTCCCCAATGTAGTTCCCCATCTCCTCCAGCCGCACGCGCGCCTCAATGGAACGGCGTACTTTTAGCTCCTGCCCTGTCAATGTATGTAACACAAACCACTGTTTAGTCATGGTGAAACCTCCGTCCTTTGGCTCTTACGCATGGATCAATTGAAGCACAAACTGAATCACCTTATCGCAACAAAGAACCACCACGGCCAATATCACAATGAACGAGATCACCACG
Organism: Kiritimatiellia bacterium; assembly: GCA_041673345.1. GTDB lineage: Bacteria > Verrucomicrobiota > Kiritimatiellia > RFP12 > UBA1067 > M55B167. The sequence continues at coordinate 6,200 of JBAYXX010000051.1, read as the reverse complement.
TACGTAGAGTCCACCAGCTCCTGCCGATCCGGCCATGAAACCTTTTTGAACTCCACACCAACCTCACCGAGATATCCTCCCAGACGTTGAACGGTACTCTTTAAGTCACTCATCTTTTTAGACCCTTCGGTCAGCTGCGGTTAAACACAAAACCCGTCACTGCACCCCCAGGCACAGAACAGTCAGAACCCGCTATGAAATGGCAGGCCAGGAGGGAATCGAACCCCCAACAACCGGTTTTGGAGACCGGTGCTCTGCCAATTGAGCTACTGGCCTAAACTCAATTACTTAACCTCGCGATGCAAAGTGCGCTTGCGATCATGTTTGCAGAATTTGGTGATCTCCAAACGAGTGGCAATGGTGCGCTTGTTGCGCGTGGTTGTGTAATTACGACGCTTGCACTCAGTGCAAGCCAAAATTGCTAAATCTCTCGGCATATTATTCGCCCCTTCATGAAGCTGTGACTCCTGCCGAAGCATACGCCCCAGCAGGAATCGCTCACAGGAAACTATTTTCTCTTAATGGCTGACACGGTTCCGGCGCCCACGGTACGGCCGCCTTCACGAATAGCAAAACGCATCTTATCTTCCAAAGCGACCGGTGAGATCAGCTTGACCTCAATCGAAATATTGTCGCCAGGCATAACCATCTCAACGCCCTCAGGCAGTGTAATGTCACCTGTCACATCAGTGGTGCGGATGTAAAACTGAGGACGGTATCCTTTAAAGAACGGAGTGTGGCGCCCGCCCTCTTCCTTGCTCAGCACATACACTTCGCCCGAGAAATCGGTGTGCGGCGTGATCGAACCGGGCTTGGCCAGCACCTGGCCGCGCTCCACATCCTCTTTCTTGGTGCCGCGCAGCAGCGCGCCAATGTTGTCGCCAGCCTGGCCTTGACCCAACAGCTTGCGGAACATCTCAACACCTGTACAGGTTGTCTTGGCAGTTGGGCGCAGACCAATAATCTCGACCTCTTCACCAGTCTTTATCACACCGCGCTCAATACGACCAGTTACAACTGTTCCGCGACCCTCAATTGAGAATACATCCTCAATCGGCATCAGGAAAGGCTTGTCCAAGACGCGCTCAGGCTCCGGAATGTAGTTGTCCAAGGCATCCATCAACGCCTGAATACAATCACCTGCCGGATCATCGGCTGTTTTGACATGGGTGGCCGGCAGTGCTGAACCGCGGATAATCGGAATATCATCACCGGGATAATCATACTTGGATAGTAGCTCGCGAACTTCCATCTCAATCAGCTCAAGCAGCTCTTCGTCATCCACAAGGTCAACCTTGTTCAAAAACACCACAATCGCCGGAACACCCACCTGGCGGGCCAGCAGAATGTGCTCGCGGGTCTGCGGCATCGGACCGTCAGCCGCGCTGACCACCAAAATCGCGCCATCCATCTGGGCCGCGCCTGTGATCATGTTTTTAACATAGTCCGCATGGCCCGGGCAGTCAACGTGCGCATAGTGACGCGCCTCTGTGGCATACTCCACATGGGATGTGGCAATGGTCAAAATTTTTGTTGAATCGCGGCGTCCTGCCGACTCAGAGGCCTTCGCAACCTGATCATATGAAATCGGTTTGCAATAACCTTTCAGTGACTGCACGTTGGTAATCGCTGCTGTCAGCGTTGTTTTGCCGTGGTCAACGTGGCCAATTGTACCAACGTTAACGTGGGGCTTTGTTCTCTCAAATGTCTCTTTCGCCATTTTAAGTTTCTCCTGTGAGTTGTGACAAAAAATCTACCAAAGTGGAGCCAACGAGCAGAATCGAACTGCCGACCTCATCCTTACCAAGGATGCGCTCTACCGACTGAGCTACATTGGCATTGGCAAATCTTCAAACCAAGCAAAGATACCCTTACCCATTAACGGTTCAGCCTTCTGGGCTGTAATTGACCATGAAACCAACCGTCTTGGAGCTTTTCTACTTTGATATAATGATCTCTTTCCAAAAAAACCTATTCCCTGAAAAGAAACGACAGATAGAATACCCAAATTCAACACGCTTTGTCAACTGTCGCTAACAATTATTATCAGTTTTTTTGCCGGCTGTTTTTTAGGTAGAAAAATAGAGGGTAGAAAGATCTGTTGCAGTCTGGTAGATTTAAGGTAAGAAAACTGGGGGTAAGAAAATTGGGCAGCGTGATAATTTTTAACTACGAATAACGCGAATGACACGAATGCTCAGTCATCAGAATATTCACCGCCTGGATGTAGGCCAGGATGCTCGCCTCAATCACGTCGGTGGAAACTCCGCGGCCATGGTAATTACTCTCGCCGTTGCGCACACGCACCGTGGCCTCACACTGCGCGTCGCGACCACCAGTCACAGCGGAAAGTTCAAAGGAATCCAAGGTGACATCCACCCCCAAAATCTGATTGATGGCGGCAAAGGAGGCGCTGATCGGACCGTCTCCAATAGCCACCTGCTCAACCTTTTTGCCATCAACGATCAAGCGCACAGTGCTGACCGGCGTAATCGCGTTGCTGGCAGTTGTGTTGAACCGGTCGAGTCTGGCGCCAGCAACCACCATGGTCTGCACATCATAGGCCAAAGCCTCGATATCCGCATCGCCAACGCACTTCTTGCGATCCGCCAAATCTTTGAACTTGCCGAACAGCTCCTTGATACGCTGCGTATCAAAGCTGAAACCCAGCTCCGCCAGCCGACTCTCGAACGCGTGCTTGCCAGAGTGCTTGCCCAGCACCATCTTGTTGGCTGGCAGACCGATTGACTCGGGGGTCATGATCTCGTAGGTCAGCGGATTGGCCAACATGCCGTGCTGATGGATGCCGGCTTCGTGCGCGAAGGCATTCTCACCGACAATCGCCTTGTTGGCCTGCACCCGGCTGCCAGTCACATTGACCACACAGCGGCTGGCAGGATAAATGCGGGAGGTGTCGATGTTGGTATAAGCCTGATAATAATCCTTGCGAGTCTTTATGGCCATCACCACCTCTTCCAAGGCGGTGTTACCCGCGCGCTCGCCAATGCCATTGACCGTACACTCCACCTGCTCCGCGCCAGCCTTGATGGCGGCCAGCGAGTTAGCGAAAGCTAAACCCAGATCATCATGGCAGTGCACAGCGATTCGCGCCTGCTCGATATTGGGCACATGCGCGCGGATGTCCGCAATCAGCTGACCAAACTCCTCAGGCACTGCATAACCGACAGTATCGGGAATGTTGACCGTCGCGGCACCGGCGGCAATCACCCCCTCAATCACACGGTATATAAAGGCGCGTTCGCTGCGCGAACAATCCTCCAGCGAAAACTCAACATCGCCGCAGAGGTTGCGGGCATACTTCACCATTGCCACCGCCTGCTGATAGACCTCGTCTGGCCGCATCTTGAGCTTGAACTCCATATGAATGGGAGAGGTGGCGATAAATGTGTGGATGCGCGGACGCGCGGCCCCTTTGACCCCCTCCCAGGCGCAATCGATATCCCCTGGCAGGGCGCGGCACAGACTGGCCACAGTGGCATTTTTAACCACCTCGGAAATTGCCTTGACTGATGCCAAATCGCCCTTGGAGGCAATCGCGAAGCCCGCCTCAATCACATCCACCCGCAATGCCTCGAGGTGTTCGGCAACCAGCAACTTATCGTTTAAATTCATGGTGCATCCCGGAGATTGCTCGCCGTCGCGCAATGTGGTGTCAAACACATAGATGCATCGCATATTTTTTTTCTCACTCATTTCTTATCTCTCCTTAACAGTTGCCCGTCACCGATCTTTCGCGCCCTAAAAACAAAAACTCCCGCAGACGCTGAATATCGGTCACGGGAGTTTTGATTCGACTTGGCCCTGCAAAAGCCTACACTACAACCATCCCATAGCCGTCTAACAGCTTGAGCGTGGTAAGTCGCAGGTTAAAAAAATTTCTAGTGGTTTGCATTGCCGCTAATTATTTCATAACCAACGTTAAATTAGCAAGCTCATTTTGACAGCTCATTTTGCCAGTTTCAAGTAAGCCTCTGATCTGCTAGAATAGGCGCATGATTTCATTAAAAGAACCATTGCTATTCACCCCTGTCTACAAAGACTATCTCTGGGGCGGCGGCAAAATCGCGGAGCAGTTCCAACGGAAGGGCACACCAGTGCCCTGCGCTGAATCCTGGGAGATCTCCGCCCATCCAGATGGAGTGAGCAGAGTCGCGGAGGGCACTTTTAAAGGTTGCGGGCTTAATGAACTGGCGCAACGCTTTGGAGCCAAGCTGACAGGCACTCTGGCTCCACAGAGCGACTGCTTCCCATTGCTGTTCAAGATTATTGACGCACGCCTTAAACTCAGCCTGCAGGTGCATCCCAATAACGCCAATGCTGCCCTGACAGCTGGTGAACCAAAGACTGAGATGTGGTATGTGCTCGACGCCGAAAAAGGTTCTTCGCTCTATGCGGGAATGGGCGCAGCCGCCAATGAACAAAGTGTGAGAGGTGCGCTGGCGGATGGCCGTGTGGCAGGGCAGCTGATTGAACTGCGCGTGCAGCCAGGGCAGGCTCTTTTTATCCCCGGCGGCCTAGCACACGCCATTGGCGATGGCTGCCTGATCTATGAGGTGCAGCAGAACTCCAACACCACCTACCGGATCTTCGACTGGAACCGCACTGATACAGCTGGCAAACCCCGTCCGCTGCATATTGAGGAGAGTCTTAAGACCATTGACTGGAGCCTGCAGCCACCAGCCATGATCACACCAACCTTGGATCATACGTCCAATGGGGCCCGCTGGTCAAAGGTGATTGCCTGTGAGTTCTTCACAGTGCGCAAGCTTGATCTGAGCGGTTCAACTGAGATTGAGCACGACGGCTCCACCTTCTCCGCCATCTTTGTGGTCGCGGGCGCAGCGAGGGTCGCCTGCAATGGCAGCGTTGTGTACCTTAGCCGCGGTGGCAGTGCCCTGATACCAGCCGCCGTAAAAAAATTCACCCTTGCAACCGCAACAGAGGCATCGTTGCTGGTAACAACCCTTAGCGATACAACTTTATGATTCAAAAAACATACCATCTCGGCCGCGTTTTCGGCATTCCGATCAAACTGGACTTCTCGGTGATCATTCTCGCGATCTTCCTTGCGCTATCCCTCGGTGATCTTTTCCTAGGAGTGCTCGCTGCTATTGGCCTGCTACTCTCCATCACGCTGCATGAGCTGGGCCACAGCGTGGTGGCCATGGCCTTTGGCTGCAAGGTGCGCGACATTACCCTGATGCTGCTAGGCGGCTGCGCCACCATGCTCAGCATGCCGCGCAAGCCTTGGCAGGAGTTTCTGATGGCCCTAGCAGGCCCGACCGTCAGTTTAGCTCTGGGAGCTTTAGGACTTTTGAGCGCACACCTGATACCCGGCCTCTCTCGCTTTATGATGGAGGTGCTGTACGGTTTTGGAGTCATCAACTTGGTTCTTGGTATCTTCAACCTGGCCCCGGCTTTCCCGATGGATGGCGGACGCATGCTACGCTCCTTGTTGCAGCAGTTTTTTATGACCAAACTGAGGGCCACTTGGTGGGCATCACGCATTGGGCGCTTTCTGGCTATTCTTTTCGCCATCTGGAATATCTACTTCTACCTGTTTGACAAAGCGCATTTCGGCGGCTATCTGTTCATGCGGCTGCTGCTCGCCTACTACATCTACAGCGCGGCGGAGCGGGAGTACCGCATGGTACTGATGGAGGAGCGCGGCACAACCGGAAATCCGTTTGCGGATATCTTTAAAAACTTTCATCCTGGCGCAGGGCGACGCTCATCTGAGCCGCCGACTGATGAGGGCCAGGTAATTGTCAGCCCCCCGCCCTACAAACGCGGCAGTGGAGACCGCGTAGATATTCACAAAGAGTAGCGGAGAGTTAGGGTTTAGGGTTTAGGGTTCAGCGCGCTGCGCAAAAACGAGGAGGTAACTCTAAGGTCCGTTGAATCGGAGTTCGGGTCAGTAAGCAATGCCACCGAGTCACTAGGTCACCAAGTCACTAGGTCAAAAAACAGCTTGCTGGCTTGCAATCCTTGCCATTCGGTGTAGTAGCCGCTCTATGAGCGGCATTGCGCTGCGCGTTTCACCGCGCGCCGGCTTGCAAACCTTGCCGTTCGGTGTAGTAGCCGCTCTATGAGCGGCATTGCGCTGCGCGTTTCACCGCGCGCCGGCTTGCAAACCTTGCCGTTCGGTGTAGTAGCCGCTCTATGAGCGGCATTGCGCT
>JBAYXX010000050.1:0-30835 GCA_041673345.1 Kiritimatiellia bacterium | reverse complement strand
ATCTCCAGCGCCTTGCGGTAGTGTTTCTCGGCCTCGGTCAGGTTGCCGGTGGCCTTCATGAAATCGCCCAGTTTGTTGTGGCTGACGGAGAGGTCGCGCTGCCAGTCGGCGTTGCCGGGGTCGCGCGCGGCGAGGGTTTCGGCGATCTCCAGCGCCTTGCGGTAGTGTTTCTCGGCCTCGGGCAGGTTGCCTTGCGCTTTGAGCAGGTCGCCGCGGGTATTGTAACTAATCGAGCGAAGGCGGAGTTCGTCATCGGACAGAACATCGCCACTGGACTCCATAAGCTTTTCACGTTGCTGGTGGTACCGTTCTACGGCCTGATTAATATCGTCAAACACATCGAGCTTGCCGACCCCCGCCAGCTTGTCGCGCAGGTTGAATGTCATGAACGAGATCAGCTCTTCCGCCTAGCTGCGTGCGGTTTCAGCCCGCTGCCGCGCACTTTCCGCCTGACGCTTCTGGACACTGGCTTCACGCCACTGGAAGCCCGCGAGGATCGCGGCGACGAGGGCGGCGGCGGCGAGGCCCGCGTAGATGAGGTTGCGGCGGCGGAGGCGTTGGAGTTCTTGTTGGCGCTTGGCCTCGGCGGCGGTGGCGCTGGCCTGGATGAAGGCAGTGGCTTCGGCACCGAGTTCCCGGGAATGTTTGGCGAGGAGGTCGAGGGCGCGTTCGAGGGGGAGACCGGGAGGCAGAAGGTCTCCGGGTTTGCGTCCGTGATCGTGCCAGGTTTGGGTGGCGCTTTCGACGCGGGCGCGCTCCTTGAGGAAGTCGCGGTTTTCCGTGATCCAGTCGGCGAGCAGGGGCCAGGAGTCGAAGAGGGTTTCGTGGCCGACGGCGACGACGGGCTCGCCGTCGTGGTCGCGGTCGGCGGTGAGCAGGCGGGCGGCGACGAGGGCCTCGCAGAGGGCTTTTTCACCTGGGTCGCCAGTGGTGTCGGCGAGGCGGGCACGGCGGCGCACGGGACGCTGGCGGCCTTCGGTCTGGATGGTCACCAGCGCGCGCATGAGGGCATGGAAGGCGGCTTCGGCTGGTTGCGCACCGAGTTGGCCGACTACGGTGTCGAAGGCGAGCTGGGCGCGGCGTCCGAGCACACCGCTTACACCGCCGAGTTCGTCGTAACCCTGGTGGGTGAGCAGGTGGGCTTTGTGGTTGCGGCGTTCGTAGAGTTCCTGCAGCAGGAACTGGAGGTGCGGCAGGGCTTCGGGGTGTTTGAGGGCGTCGGAGAGGACGCGCTGATCGAGCGGTTCCGGGTGCGCGGTCGTGGCAGGCTCGAAGCCCACGCCTGCCATGCGGGCTGGCTGGGTGATGACGCGATGCAGGGCGCTTGGCTCCACTGCGACGAGATCGAAGAGGCCCGCAGCGCCCGCCACGTCGACGCGCAGCTTCATGAGGGCTTCGTCGTTCTGGGCAAGCGCGTAGTAGTCGCTGCGCAGGGTGGCAACGATCCAGATGTGACCGCTGCGCGCCAGAGCGTCGAGCACGGCAAAAAACGCCTGCTGGTCGGCTGCGGGAATGGCGCTGCCGCTGAAAATCTCCTCAAGCTGATCCACGACGAGCACCAGACGCACGGGCCCGTGCGCCGCCTCGGCGGCACGCTGGAAGGCCATAGCAAAATTGTTGGCCACGATGGTTTCCGGGCTGGTGCGCAGGTCGACGGCAAGGCGTTCAAGACCGGCAGGGGCCACTTCGCGCAGTTCGGGCAAGGCGTGTTCGTCGGCGATGGCGCGCAGCAGCGCGAGGAGCAGGTTGCCGCCATGCAGGGAGGGCAGGAGGATGGCCCGCCGCCACTGGGCGACCTCGTCGTCCAGCTCGTGCAGACAGAGCGCGGGAAGCAAGCCGGCGCGGACGAGGGAACTCTTGCCGCTGCCGCTGGCTCCGGCCACCAGCACGAAGGCACAACCGGCGGCGGCGCGCTGGCGCAGGCGTTCGGCCAGCTCGCAGACCTCGCGCTCGCGTCCCCGGAAGATCGGTTCCTGGTCGAAATCGAATGCACTGAGGCCGACATAGGGCGAGCCATCCCATGACCCGCCGCCCTGGCCGGGGCCGATGAGTTCATCCAGCAAGCCAATGAGATGCGTGCGCAGGCGTCCGCAGAAGTCGGGCGGATTGCGATAGGTGTGATAGGCGCGGAGGTTGTGGCCCTCGGCATCCTGGAATTGCTCGCGGATGAATTGGCGGGCCAGTTCACGCTGTTCGAGCAAGCCCTTGAGGTCGTCCGAGGATTTGACGCGCGGGTCGAGCACCTTGTTCCAGCTCTCGTCATCGTCGCGGGTATAAGCGATGATGGCGGGGCGCGCGGGTTCGCCGCGTTCGACGGCGATGGCGCGGGCGTTGAGCATAAGGTCGAACTCACGTTCGGTGCCGCTGCGATAGGGGGTGCCGTCGGGCTTGGTAACGCGGTTGCCCAGCGGCGAGCCGAGACGCGACCAAAGGACGAACACGGCGATGTCGATGCCCGCGTTCCGGGCGAGGACAACCTCGATGCCCTCTTGAAAAGGCGTGTCGGCCTGCAGCGGCAGGTCTTCCCAGAGGATGGGCAACAACTCGGCCTCGGCGACATAGCGGGCCTGAAGCCGGGCAATGACCTGCTTGGCCTTTTCGCGTTCCTCGGCCACATCGCCGGGGGAGGAGATAAAGATGCGGATGGTTTTCATGGGGTGGGCTCTCCGTCGTTCATGTGTGCGAGTTGGCTGAGGAAGAAGTCGGTGCTCCAGACACGCAGTCCCTCTTGTTCACGCAAGGGGAGGAAGCGCTGGACGTCATTCCGGGCCATATTCCAGTCGATACGCCGGATGGTCGCCTCCATGTTTTGCTGCACCCAGCCTGCTGTCAACGTCAACGCTTCTCCGGCCCAGGGTCCCTGCTGCTGCAGAGCGTTTTGCAGCAAATCGAGATTGGGCGTAACCTTGCGCGCGACGTACCACACAAGGTCGTACCAGTCCCGTCCTTTGACATAAGAGCGACAGAGCAGCGCGTGCAGTTTCAATGCGAAACTTGATTCGAGGGTCTGAGTCGTCAGAGGTGCCGTCACTGGAAAAGTGATGTAGCTGGTGGTGAAAGACGATCCTGCCGGAGGGTTGGTGTCGATCTCCAGCTTGATGCGGAGTTTACGAGCCTGATATCGCTCGAAGGGCAAATCCAGCGTCAGAAGCTTCCCGATGGAGTCGGTCTTTAGAAAGGCTTTCCGCACCGCCGATGCGGATTCGGCCTTATCCTGCACCTCGAAGGGGATGCCTTCCTGTGCGCAATCTTTCCGAACCGCTTCCAAGTAGCTTTGCCAGCGGAAAAACGGATCGGGCCGTTTAAGCAGAAAATCCAAATCCTCTGAAAACCGGTTGATCCCGTTGACGATGCGTAGGCAGGTGCCGCCGTGAAAGATGGCATCCGCAAAAAACCCCGCGCGCGAAAGGCTGGCCAGCACATAGTGCTGCATCATTTCCTGCAGTACGTTATCCTGCTCCACCGCGTTTGTCGGCGCATACTCGCGCAACTTCGCGCTCAACACGTTATCCAACATGGCTGACCGCTCCTTTCAGACCTTCAAGATAGGCTCGCACCCGCCGACTACGGAGACTCTCCAAAATCTCGTCCAGCGGCGCAAACGAGAGCGCCCGCAGGTCGTCCTCTTCGATGCGCAGTGAGTTAGTTAGGTAGCGGATACCGTCACGTTTCCAGGTGACCTCCTTGTTGAGATAGACCGCATCCGTGATGGCACGCAGGGGCGACGCGATGAACGCCCAGGTGTTTCGGGCGACCGCCACGGCTTCAACGCCCGCGCGCGGCGCCAGCGTCGGAACACGACTGAAACTGAATACACCTACAGGGGTATGAAACACCCGGCTGCGCGCGACCGTGACGCTGCTGACCTGATAGATCGCCTCGGGGATCAGCCCATGATGTGCCAATGCGGATTCCAAGCTGACATGGGACGGCGCGTGCAGGCTGGCGGCCAACATAAACGGGTGCGGTTCCGTTTTCCGATAAGGAGGGGCGAGCACAAACAGCCCCGGTTTCAGGCGCAGGATTTCGCCAGCTTGGCTGGCCCGATGCACCAGTAGCGCCCTTGCGCCCACACTGCTGTCAGGGAACAGATTGCCGATGACCGTCTCATCAAACAGCCCGCCCGGCGGCGCCAACTTAAAAACACGCTCTGTAAGACTTTGCATTTATGCTTCTATATTACGATATTCGTAATCTGATTGCAAGAGTATGCGTTTACCTAACCTTTCGATGCCCTCTTGAAAGGGCGTGTCGGCCTGTGTGGGCGGCAGCTCCTCCCAAAGGGCGGTTTCCAACGCCAGTCGCCCTGCATAGCGTTTACGAAGTCCCTCGACCACGCGTTTGACGCGGTCGCGCTCCTCGGCCACGTCGCCGGGGGAGGAGATAAAGATACGGATAGTTTTCATGGGGTCTCCAACAGCTTGTTCAGCGATTCTAGCGTAACCAAGTCAATGTCGCGTTCGCGTTCCAGAAAGGGACGAACGTCAGCCTGGGCGCGTTGCCAATCTAGCGTTGCAAGCCGCCGGGCTAGTTCGCTCCGCCAGTTGGTTGCGGTCATGGTCGGACCCGCCCAACCGGTCTGGGACAGGGCAGCGTTGAGTTGGTCTAGATTCGGCTCGGGCCAGCGGCGGTCGGCAAGATACCAGGCAAGATCGTAAAGGTCGCGTCCCTTGGTCCATTTACGACTCAGGACGGCGTGTAGTTTGCCGGCGAAGAGCGAAGCCTTGTCGTAGTGACAGAGGTTGAGCGTGGCGTGGCGGCGCACAATGGATGTTTCGATACACGCGCCTGGCGGCGGACGGGTGTCGAGTTTCAGTTTGATGGATAAGACCTGAGTCGCCTGCGCCGAAAGGCCGAGTTCGTAAAGCAGGCCAGGGAACCGGACCCAGGCGGAGGCCACGGTTTTGCGCTCGTTGACCGTGATGTCGACCCGGTAGCCTTCGAGCGTGAATGCCCGTCTGACCTCTTCCATCGCCTGTTTGAACGCGGGCTCAAGTCCCTCTTGGATCAGCGAAAAGTCGAGGTCTTCGGAAAAGCGGGGAATGGAGAAGAGAAAACGCAAGGCGGTGCCACCGACAAAAGCCCAGCGCATGAAAGCACCCGTGTCTTGAAGCGACTCTAGCACACGCGCCTGCAGGTATTCCCGCGCCAGGCAGTTGCGGGCAAGTGCGTTGGTATTGCCTTCGGTCAGTTGCCGCAGGTAATCTTTCATAAAGGCTCTCCCTCCTCCTCGGTGAGCAACACACGGATTATGCGGGATGCCCGCATGAGTTTTGGTTTGCCGCTGCGCCGGGCCAGTTCCTCAAGCATCGCAGGTTGGAACGTGCTCGGGTTTTGCAGACGCAGTTCGCGGAGAAAGTGCTCTGAGTCTGCGCTGGGGGTCAGGTGCACCAAATCGAGCAGTGCTTTTTCAGGCGATGCCACGAAGGCGAACTGGCGGGGGGCGACCTCGACCTTCGCATAACCGAAACGCAGTTTCTCGGCAAGATAGCGGTACTGAAAAGCGCCCAGCGGCGTGGACGCTGCTTCAGGTCGCCCCGGCCCCACACTGGTGACCACCGGAACCTGTTCAGGAATGGCACCGTGCCACGCCAATGCTGACTGCAGGCTGACATAGCTGCCGCGCCGGAGGCGGTTGGCGATCAGAAACGGGTGCGGCTCAACCTTGCGCCACGGCGGCGCCAGGGCATACAGCCCGCGGCGAAGCTGCAGCAACCGCCCAGCCTTCACCCAACGCGACATCTGCAACCGTATCTGCCGCTCGTCCGTCTTGCCAGACAGCAGCAGACTGGATGAAAAAGCCGGCAGGTCAGCGACTAATACTAACAACTCTTCAAAATTCATAACATTAAGTTATCATATTTGCTCATTTGACGCAACATTTATGGTTCACGGAACCGCCTTCGCATCCTCCAACATCGCCTCGATCTTTTTCATGTCTGGGTGGTCGCGGCCAGCGGCGCGCAGGATCTGGAAATCTTTGTATACCTTTTTGCGCCATAACTCTCCGTCGGGAAACTCAATATACATGTACTTATCATGGAGACTAACAGCATCTTCATACTGTCCATCTAAGAGCAGAGCATGAGCAAGTTTAAGCTCCGCACTATGATCGGATCTTGAGTCACCAGCGAACAATTTGACTGCTTCCTTCGCAAAGTTTTTACTTAATCTATCGACAGTGCCGATGCATGCAAAATCAATTGAAAGCTGCACAATAAGCCAAAAAACAAAAGTTCGAAACAAACCCGCACGCCTCTCAACACACTCCGAGCTCCAAATATACTGCAACAGAGTATCAGACAATGGGGTAGCACTATTCTGTATAAGCTTGTCAACATACGCAAAACGTTTTCGAGGCAATAAAAGATTTTTCGACTTGCCCAGATGCTCCCAACGTTGAGCTTCATTGCTGAGATAAGTCCGCAACTCAATTTTTGACCTAGCTTCGCCAACTGCTTGGCTTGCACGTTCCCACGTTCTGAAAACTGCTTCATGGCTTACATAGATGACTGAATGTCCTTCGTGACCGAATTCTTTTACCATGAGCCGTGCATTGACCATGGCCTGGACAGCCTCCGAAGCACCATCTATATTTTCATATTCCGATTCATCACATTTGCGACGGACAAATTCTCCGCCATTAGCTTGATTGCATTGCGCAAGTAGAGGAATAACATTTACAAGAGCTATACGACTCGCGTCAGACAATGACGCATATACCTTTTCAGCATGGTGCCCGATTGCTCCATCAATTCCTCCGAGCTTCTCATATTGTGCCAATGTGAGAACATTGTCCGCAGAACGATGGTCGAAGAGATTAGACAACATAAATTCCAACAGGGGCAGGGCTTCGGGATGACCGACTACATCGTTCAGAATACGCTGATCAAGCGTTTCCCCGGTTTCACTTTTCTCAAAAGCCAACCCAGCCATCACGGCAGGACCAGTGATGATGCGGTGAATATCGGAGGGTTCCGGCGGCAGAAGATCAATCTGCCCCTGCGACCCTTTCATCTCTATCAAGATGGGAAATCGCTGACAGCGATCATAAAAATCACTGCGCACAGTTGCCAGCACCCAGACAAATCCCGAACAAGCCAATGACTGAATTGCCCGCAGAAAACATCTGATCTCCTCATCAGAAGCGCCGGAGGCAGTAAACAGCTCTTCAAATTGGTCAAGCAGCAGGACAAGGCGCATTGTCCCCGCTTTCCCGGCATCGGGAAAAACACGTTTAAGCAACATTTTCAATGCCTTGTCCAAACCTCCAGCCAGTACCTCTCTGAGCTCAGCAAGTGTCTCGTCATCAACCCGCAGCTCCGGAACAGCATCGAGTAGAGCACGAGCGGATAACATCATATCGAATTCACGTTCGGTGCCGGAGCGATATTCAGTTCCATCCGGTTTACGGATTGCCGCCCCCAGAGGGGAGCCAAGGCGTGACCATAGAATAAAAACGGCAATATCCACACCATGCTGATCAGAGAGCACCAGATCAATGCCCTGCTGAAAAGAGGTCTCCGCCCCCAGCGGAAGGTCCTCCCAGAGCATTGTTTCCAGCTTCAGCCGTCCGGCATAGCGCTTCTGCAGGGCTTCAACGACCTTGCGTGCCTTTCCACGCTCAACCGCCACATCGCCAGGCGAAGATATAAAAATCCGAATTGTGGGTATTGTTTCGCTCATATCCTTTTCTCTACAACATTTCTATCCTGCTCCAATAATTCCACCAAACTGTAGTAATCCGCCAACTCCTTTTAAGAGCGCCCCGAATCCTCTGCGCATAGACATACCTTTCTCCGTATTTTTTGCACCACTACTGCTATGTCACCGTCCCGCGAGTTGCATAGGCATACATAAACTCGTCCACGCGGGGGGCCAACTGCCAATCCTTTAGCTCGGCGAGCGGTGCCCACGCCCACGCATCGTGTTCGTCGCTGAGCACGATCTGCCCCGCAGTGATCCTGGCATTCATGCACAGCAATACCACATGAACCTTGGGCATCTCAAACTCCATGGCACCCGCAAGACCAGTGATCTCAACATCGAGCCCTGCCTCTTCTTTCATTTCACGTACAAGCGCAGTTGCAAAATCCTCGCCCGGATCAACCTTGCCGCCTGGCCACTCCCAGCAGCCGACAAAGCTGGTGTTTGCAGATGAACGCCGCAGTAGCAGGGTCTTGCCTTGTTCGTTGACAATAACGGCCTTGACAGCCAATACATAGGGTTTCATGGCTGCCTCCTTATTACTTCCAGCCCGGCCTTGGCCAGGATTTCTGGGAACTTTTCGACCGACTGGCGATCGTAGCCCTTGATTTCAGGTGTCAGGGTTTTGTCATCCGTCCAGGGGACCAGACAATTGTGCAGTTTCTTGGCATCGTCGCGTTCGCCTCGCCGCCAGCCGTTCTGCAAGCGCTCGGCGTTCCAGCGGCCGTGTTCCATCTCAGACATGCGTTCAAGTTCTTCGGCTGTAAACCCGTTGAAGATGATCGGGTTCGCCGGGTCGGCAGCCGCTCGCACCTCGAAGCCACAGGCCTCAAGAATCTTGACCGAATATCGCGCCTGTTCAAGGTTGGCGGTCTTGAAGGTCTCAGCGAGTTTGGGCCAGGGCCGCATGGTTGGCGGCAGCTTGCTCTGACTCCCCGCCACATAGTTGGCGTGAAAGGCCTGAGCCATGGCTTGCAGGGTTTTATCTGGGAAGGGAGCCAGTTTTTCCGCCGGGTGTGCGAAGGCGCGCATGGTATCAGGATCCTGCGGCAAAGGCAGCAGGTTCGGCATAGTGTTCCAGATCTCGTCCGCTAACAGGCTTTGCGCCGCCCCGCCCGATAATTCAACCACACCGGTGGAGGCACCGAGTGCCAGTGCGAGACGGTACTCGAAAGCGGCGATCGCTCCGCCGCCGATGCCCAGCAGGCGGACATCCTCCGGCGTGATGCCCGCTTGCAGCAGGGTCTCCCAGCAGTAAATGACTTGCACGAGCGTAAATTTCTCTTCTCCGGCAATGATCTGCTGGTCGTAACGCTTGTCGGCGGGCGCATCGTCCGGCAGCAGCCTCGGACGGAAGCCGACCAGCTTGAACGTGCGCTCCGCGCCCAGCGCGGCCGCCGCCGCGCCGGCGCAACCAGGTACTCCGCTGTCGGTGCCGCCGGAGATCACTGTTCCGCGAAGTCCGGCGAAGACCCTTTTCAGCCATAGTGTGATCCTGTTGCGGTCAGCCTCATGATTGAGAGTGGCGGCACCGCCCGCCAAGAGCAGGACTGGGCGTGTGAACTCGCCGCTAATCTCTGTGTGTTGGGTGCCGCCGTTTTTGACGCGGCGGGCCAATCCGAGTAAACGCAATGTCCAGTCAAACCCCTCTTTGGGCTTCTGGGCACCCACGATCCGCAAGATCCACTGTTCCTCAATGTCAAGAACATCAGGGGGGCAGCAGGAGTCGCAGGAGAGCAAGTGGGCAATTCCCCGCGCATAGCTGTTGAGTGCCTCGTTGGCCTCATTCAGCAGCAGATGCAGGCGTCCGGCGGCAAAACAGGCGAAAGGCATCTCGGTGTTGTTCAGGATGTGTTCGCGGCAGGTCTCAAGCGCAGCACGCATGGGAGCCCGCATTGTATTGACAATGTCGCGGTCATGGTGGCAGCCAATCTCGTGCCCGATCACATCGGTCAGGTGATAGGGGTTGTCCGGTTCCATTTCGAGAGCCGCTTGATAGCACGTGCGGGCTTCATAGGCGCGGACTGGGATGGCCTCGAGTGCCCAGGCTTTGCGGGCCAATGCGCGAGCCAATAGGCTGTTTTGTCGACGTGTGTTCAGCGGCACACGCGCGTTCGTGGCCTCCAACAAAGCGACAGCCTCTTCGAGCAAGGCCAAACCACGCTGGTAGTCCAGAGAGGACGGGTTGGAGCGGTGTTCCTTGCACAGCGCATAGCCGAGATGCAGCAGGATTTCTGGACGCAACGTGCCGTGCTGATCGGCATACGTTTGCAATACCTCAATTGCTTCAGCGTAACGACCTTGGCCGCTTACCAGGCGGGCCAGCTGCAGCGCCACCTTGGGGCGTTTTGGCTCATCGATATTAGCCAGGATCTGTTCCTGCCTTGCGGCCTCTTTCGCGACATTTTCACGTGATGCATAGGCGTTGTAATTTGCCAGCATGCCATCAATCTTGGTTGCCAAAGCGTTGAACGTGCGGTCGCTGTCCTCCATCAGGGCGGCCAGCAGCCCGGCCACGCGACGGAACTCTCGCGGATGTTTCAAGGTGGTTTTGTACATACGGTCATGCAGCGTATCGGCCCAGGCGTGCTGTAACCAGGTACGGAGTTGCACCTCAGCGCGGCGGCTGCCGATCACTGTCTGCTCCTCATCCGTTATGCCGAGCGCGAGGCAACTTTCCGGTTGAAGCTCGATGATATAATGCACATCGCGGTAGCCGAACTCGGAGTCCTTGAAGTTGGCACCTTTTATATCCTCTTCGACGATCTTGAAATTACCCTTGATAAAGGCGCGCATAGCCATGACCTGATCTAGCGTCTGCACGATCACGCGTGCACCGCACAAGTCAGTCATCCTATTGATCGCATCCTTGTACTTCTCAGCTTTGCGCACGCACTTCTCGGCAAAGCTATCCACGGATTTTGGACGGGCCTGAACAAAGGCCTCGGGAAAGTGGATGGCGCAGGCTTTTTGCAGTACGCGCAAGAGGATCTCTGCATAGCGGTTATAATGCTCCTGCTTTTCGAGTCGGTATGCCTCGATCTGTGCTTGTAACTGCGCGTCGGTGATCGTTGTCTCTTCGTTCATGGTTACTCCTTTATAAAAATTCTAGCTTCAACCGAAAACTTCACATACGGTCTCTATAACCTTTTCAATAGGCAGCGGTTCTATCTGATTCCTGAAGGAGACATCTTCAACAACGTCCCTGTCCGCAATCATGGGCATCGAAAAATACTCATTTTGCAGCAAGGGTTGACCCATTTCGCAGCGTTTTCGCACCGTTTTGCAGCGGCGGAAAGCTGCTTTAGAATGGCGTTTTGTAATCTACGCATTCCGCAGGAATGCCCAGCTCCTGGCTGATCACCTCGGCCAAAGCTCGCACACCGAAGATTTCGGTGGCGTAATGGCCGGCAAAGATGAGATTCATCTTTAGCTGTTCAGCGAGATTGTATCCCAGCAACGAAGGTTCGCCTGTGATAAAGAGGTCAACCCCCAGCTCCTGCGCCTGGCTGACTAAATCCGCCGCGCCGCCAGAGACAACGCCAATCTTGCGAATACTCGCTGACCCGAAGTTCAACGCGCTGAAAGAGTTAGAGATTTGATCGTTGACCTCAGCGCAGATCTGCTCGAAAGTAAGGGCTTCTGCCAGTTCAGCGGTGAAGCCGATACTCTGACCGTGATAGTCAAAGGCTGGATCAAGCTCGATCAGCTTGAGCGCCTGACAGATCTGGGCGTTATTGCCATACACAGGATGTGCATCCAACGGCAGGTGGACACCGTAGATCGCTATGTTGTTCTTAATGGCCAAAGAGACCAGCTCGTAATTCAACGCGGTGATATACTTGAGTGAGTCGCCCCAGCTAATGCCGTGGTGGCAGACAATACAATCCGCGCCGCGCTCTTTGGCCTCGTGCAACAACTTGAGGTTGGCGTCCACCCCGCAAAGAACCTTGGTCAGGATGCCATCATTGGCCACCTGCAACCCATTATTGGAAACATCCTTGAAGTTTGCAACATTCAAGGTGTTGTTAAGAAATTCAGCTAGTTCCATCGTGGTCATTATGATTCCTTTTTAGAGTCAAAGTGTCGCGATTTCATTTTGCCTCTGGGGTGTTAAATTATTCGTGAAACAGCTTCGTCTCGCATATTACCCGGTTTGCGCGCGCCTTGCAGTTTGCGAAGCACTGTAGCCGCGGGCCGTGACCGCGGGGGCTCGTTTCGCGTTCGGGTGCCTGACAATTTTGGCTTGCGAAGCACCCGCGCACTTTCTACCGCTCTTTGCCAGCGGCCCACTTCTCAAAGATAGCGGTATCCTCGCCGTTGACATAATTGCGCCCATTTTCAGTGATCAGCTCGCCTTTGGCGTTTAGGATCACCAGTTTGGGAATACCGCTGACATTGAATTTCTTAGCCAGAAGCTCCCTGTGTTTGTCGCCATATGGCAGAGCGTTCCATTTCATGTCCATCTCTTTCATATAGTCGTACATCGCCTCTTTGCTGCGATCTGAGCTGACAAAAACAATCTCAAACGGTTTGCCATCAGCTTGAAGCTTGTTGTAGAACTTGACCAGCTGCGGGGTGAAAGCGCGGCAGGGGGGGCACCAGTGAGCGGAGAAGTAGATACCGACCACTTTGTCGGTCAGGGTGTCTACCGGCACTGGTTTGTTTTTGGCGGTTCTCAGCTTGTCGCCGAAAAATTCATAGATTGCATCCGGGGCTTTAGGCAGCGGCTCACTCTTCTGGACACCAACGGCTTTGGTAACCACGCTGCCAGCCAAGTCATCAATAAACTTCTGATCCTCTGCTGAGAGAGCGGGTTTTTTGATTTTAATCGTTGTCCCATCCGCTTTTTTCAGGTGGATCAGGCCGTAGAGCGTTTTTTCATACGCAGCCTCAATCTTGTCGCCAGTCGCGCTGGTCCAGGTTCTGACAACGTTGGTATTATCCGCTCCTTCCTCTGCTTTGCTGGCAGATGCCGCAAGAAGCAAGGTTGTGCAAAAAAACAGGCGAGTAATGTATTTAAATGTATTCATAGTTTTTCCTCCTAGTTGATAACAGTGTTTTACAAAATAATTCGTAGCCAGTTAAGATATTAGTAATATTATCAAAAAAATACAAGTTGGCACAAGCAGAAAACTTTAGTTGCTATTCAAAGTGCAACAATGCAGCATTGCTTTGATGCTCGGTTTTTTAGAAGAGTGAAAAAGTAGCACAGCCGTTTCGGCTGTGAATTACATGTCAAACACAGGCGGGATGCCTGTGCTACTTTTTTATAGCCTTCATTGCAACTTCTCAATAAACCGCTTTTAAGCAGGCTAAAGCCTGTACTACAAACTTTTGTGCGGCGTGGTAGGGTTACACCCCATAGAGTTAAGTAATTTCATGGTATACACTGAGCCCAAGTTCAAAGGAAAGGAATGCCATCAAGTTGAACTTAATCTTCTCGCATGCGTTAGTTTCTATGATGAGCCCATCAAAATGCCTGTAGTTTTGGCAATGGCGCGAAAAATTACAATATGAATTTTGATGTGATTCCAACTTGCAAAACGCACTTATAAGGTGATATTATGAAAGCCGTTTGATGGAAAAGAGTTAGAATTTTTAAAGAGAAGGTACTGCCACTGAAAGCCAATTTCATTTATTTTGTTTTACCGTGTTTTTTATTTGCTGGTTTGAGCGGGTGTAGTTTAATCCCTTTTTGGCCAAAAAGCGAAGAAGGTCCTGGGTATGATGCGCTGGCTGAGCATGTTGATGAGGGAGAGCCGCTCATTAAATCAGGGTTAACTTTGCGGGTAGGGGTCACCGCCTCAGGCTCGCCAGCCGTGCGGGATATTTTAAAGGAGGTTGATCTGAACGGTCAGATATTGATGCCGCTGATTGGCGCGGTTGAATGTGAGGGCTTGACAGTCGTCCAACTACAGGATAAGATCAGCACATCATATAAGAACTATTTTATTGATCCGCAGGTATCAGTCAACTTTGTGTATGTTGAAAATGCCAGCATGAAATCGCCATGGGGGCAGGTGCTGCTGATGGGAGAGATCGCCCGGCCTGGCCCAGTGAATATGCCGTCCACGCGCGATTTGACGGTGGTCAGAGCACTGATGATGGCTGGTGGCGCAACACCCATGGCGGATAAGCGCAAGGTCCGTGTTACGCGCCGGGAAAAAAATGGCGAGTTGAAGCGTTTTATGATTGACATTGAAAAGATCGGGAAAGATGGGCGAGCAGACCTGGATATGAAATTGAAACCAGGAGATGTTGTCTGGGTACCTGAGTCTTGGTATTGAAAAGAAGGGAGTTAAAAGATGAAGTGCATAACAACGATATGTGCGATAGCTGTGTTTGTTTTCACCTGCACAGGAATACGCGCTGATGGGGTGCAACTCAAGCGGTCGCAATGGCTGAAAAAGATTGGCGCCTCTGTCATGGATGAAGGTGTGCTCAAGGAGACTTTCTCGCAAGTGGCCGAAGATGAAAAGGTGGAATTTGTTCAAAGAGCAATGACCGCTGTTTCTCGTATGCCAGTTGAGCCGGAGAGAAAAGCGGCCGCGTTTGTCAGAACTGCGGTCAGTTGTATTCAGGCATCAAAAGGCGACACTAGATTTCATGTGATTGCCGAGGTGTTTGCCACTGTTCCGGTTTCTTTCCTGCCGGTTGTCACTGAGGAGCTTTCCAAACGTTTCAATCAGGAGTTCAACAACCTATCGGATGAGGCGTATGAGGAGATCTCAACCTCGGTTGTGAAAATCGCAGCCAAGCGCAATGAACGTGCGGATGACGCGGCTGTGCGTAATACATTTGTTGTACTGGCCTTCCTCAGAGGGGCAACCAACAAAGCTCTGGAGGACAAACTTCTGGCGTTAATGCCTGATGATCGGACAAACCGCTTAGTTGATGGCTGGCTGCCTGCCGCACTCAACGGAGATTACACGTCGCTGCTGGCTGCGGCTGATGTGGAGCCTTTGACGATCAGAGCTGAGTTTTACGGGCGTCTGGTGGGGCTCCCCAATATGGGTCAGCGCCTTTTTTTGATGAGTTCCGGCAGCTCATTAGAGCAGGTGTTTACCGAATCCTGGGTAGTCCCTGCAACTAGGTTTGAGTTTAATCAACCCTCCGATGTTGGGGTGCTTCGCATTCCGAAAGGATATCAAAATCAAACATTTTGATTGAGTGTTGTTAATTTCAATGAAGGAGTGCAAGAGTTATGACAAACAAAAAAATCTCATTGAGTCTTAAACCTGGTTGCGCTTGCGTGTGCCTCGCGTTTTTGGCTCAGATTTCTTATGCTGATGAAGAGCTTGGTTTCAGGTATAACAACTTGTCTGTTTCTCCCTATGTCAATTTGGAGTATACGTACAATTCGAATGTGGATTACAGTAAAGGTCAAAAAAGGGACGATCATATTTTCAGTATTAACCCAGGGGTCGATCTGAATTATAAGGGCAACGACTGGGGCCTTAAGGGCAATGCGTGGTATGATCACGATTATTATCATGAGTATGACATTCTCGATAAAGACAGCTATGGCGAGAGCGTGGATTTTTACTGGGAGTCACCAAAAGGGCTCAAGCTTCTTTTGGGGCAGAGATACGTGAACTCCTCCCAGAACGACTCTCTGACCTCTGATAGCGGCCGCGGCTTGTGGCGTGACCGCAACCAGCTGGATATTAATGGTGCTCTCGCGTATCAATTCAGTGAGAAAACAAGCGTGACGCTGAGTGGTCTCTACTCTGACTTGTCGTATGAGAACGACACGCGCAAGTACGGCGGTCTTTATGGTTGGACACTGTATTCGGTGGGCCTGCAACTGGCGCGTCAGATGACAGCCAAAAGCGACTTCCTTGTCAGCGGTTCTTATCAGCAATATCATAGTGATGGCGCGCGTGGTGGTGTGGACAGTTCCAGTGTCGGATACACGCTGATGGCGGGCGTTGGCTCACGTGCCACTGAGCGCGTTATGTACTCTCTGAAGGCGGGCGCCTCCTTGTTTGATTACGCTAAAGGCGATCAGATGGCAGGTTTTGTATATGAAGGCCACCTCAGTTGGTTGATGTCCAAAAAGTGGGCTCTTTCGTTTGCCGGCACCAGCAGTTTTCAGCCGAGTGAATACGAAGTCAACCAGGCGGATCAGACGTACTCTGTGTCAAGCAGTCTGACATACAAGACCACCAGACGGCTCACAACCTCGCTTGACCTCGCCTACCGTCGTGAAGAGAGGCAGATTAATACAGCAAATGCCAGGGATGGCGATGGCGACGACCGTTACTCAGCGCGTCTGATGGCCCGTTATAAGTTGAGGAAATATGTGAATCTATATGCGGGGCTGGAGTATGAGGAACAGTTCTCAGATCAAAATATGAATGAATTTAATCGCTACCGCGGCACCTTGGGCTTGAATTTGCGTTACTAAGAATACAGGCGCGTTGTTGACAAATGAATTTTAAAACGTCTGCTTATTGTTGGAAGATATGCAGACGTTTTTTTCTAAATAAAATCTCGTATAAGTTACCATGCTACAAAAAGTTCTCACAAAACACTGGCTTGTCGTAAGCATCGGAGTGACAGTTTTGCTGACTTGGTTTGTTTCACCAGGCAGGGTTTCATCTGTTGCTGTGGCTCCTTTGCTGTGGCTTTCACTGTTGTCAGCGGAGCTGTATTTGCTGCTTCCGGCGGTTCGCACAGATGAAAATTTCTCAGCCGCGCGAACACGCGCTTTGAAGTCCCTGAGCAAGGATCCGTTTTTATATGCCGGGGTACTCATGGTTGGATTTCTTTGTGTGCAGTGGCTCAACGGAGGGTGTGTTCCTGAGTATGATGTTAATGCTGGAGTGTGGAATTATAGCAGGCCTGCCGTGAGTTGGCTGCCTTTCAGCATTGACCGCGGGGATGCACTCCGAGTGTTTAATCTGATGGCCGCATGTGTTGTTTTCGGGTTGTGTCTGCGGCATGCTGTCGGTAAACAGAGCAAGCGTTATTTATTACAGTGGCTGAGTTCAATCAGCGGTGTTTTAGCGCTCGGAATGCTCTGGAAGGGATTTCCAGGGGTTGCCCCGTATGCGGAGCTGATGCGCGGGCCCGCGTCAAGTAGTCTGGGAAGCTTCTTTGGTTTTTGGATGGTGGTCGGCTTTGGCGCATTTGCGGATTCGGCAACGCATAAAAAGCGCGCGAGCGTGATCATCTATTTTTTGGGAATTATTTGTAATTTTTCCGGCCTGCTTTATTTCGCCCCGTTGCCATCGTTGATTCTGTACGCTGTTGCTGGTTTGCTGATGTTAATTTATTTGGGTGCCTGTCTTTCTGCCTCGATTTCCAAAACTTACTTTATAAAGTTTTTAATGGTAACAGCGATCATTATCGCGAGTGTTTTGGCACTTTCAGTCGTAGTGTTGCCGCAGAGTGCCGTGACAGATAAACTGGGCATGACCGCTGACCTGTCAGGATATTGGGAAAATCTCTGGGTGACCAAGGACATACGCTCCCAAGCGGCCATGGAAATTTGGAAAGGGGGCATGTGGTTTGGCAAAGGCGTAGAGGGATATCAGCACTACCTCGGCACGGTTCTCAACGACAAAAGTTGGAATTTGATTCGGCTGAATCAAGGACTTGTATATAATGATGGCCTGCAGATGCTATGTGAATTCGGGTTGTTGGGCGTATCAATTTTTTCAGTCTTGATGTTGACAATGATTATCCCGCTTTGCCATCACGCACGCATCGCCTGGGTACAGCATCTTCGAGAGGGGCAGGCAGGGTGGAGTTATTTACAGCATATTTCGCCTTTTGTGGTGACAGGGGTTACGGCAACACTGTGTTGCCTGGGCGAAAGCTTTGTGTCCAGCCCTTACCGATTGCCGGGATTATTTGTTTCAGTATTTATTGTGATGCTAACCATGCCGTCATTCCTTCCGTCAAAGTAGCGCATGCGGCTTTCCCGCCGCTGGAATTTATAGAGGAGTAGTTTAATGAGTGATCAGAATAGTGAGCCCAAAAGCAGCCGACCGATCTATTATGGCGGGCAGTCGCCTGCTGCATACGCGAATCCGCGAAAATCATCCGCTATCTACTATGGTGGTCACGCTCCGGCTGCTTATGCCACTTCCCCCCGCTCGCCGGCCCTCTATGGCGGCCCAGCAGCTCCCGGGTATCCCGGTCCTGGCTATGGCTATGGCGCTGGCGGCTATTATTATGGTGGAGTTGGTGGTGGTGTTGGAGATGATCAAGAGTCACTGACCGGTGTCATTACCATCGGTCGTATGATCCGTGTCTGTTCGCAGCGTTGGATTACCATCTTTGTCTTTGTGGTGATAGGCTTAGTCGCTTCTTTTGTGGTTTTTAAAATATCCCCAGTGATTTATCAAGCACGCAGCATTTTTGAGATGCGCATGCGCAAACCCTCGATCATGGGTGGACGAGAGGCCATCATGGAAGGCGTTGAGGGTAATATCAGCGAGATATTTAATACACGTTTGGCACTCCTGCGCTCCCGCGCAGTGATTGACCAGATTGTCACCCAGTATCGTAGCGATTATCCTAGTTCAACGGTCTCCGATGGGGAGCTGGTGAGCACCTTGGTCAGCTCCGAAATGGAACTGCAGCGCCGCTCCCGCCTGATCACAGTGACGGTGCGCTCAACTGACCCCAAGCTGGCGACAGACCTTGCCAATGCCTACGCGAGTGCGGCGGAGAGTTTCACCTCTGACCAGAACCGCAGCGCGGCTGAGCTGGCCGTGGCATGGCTCGTGCAAACCACTGAGCAACAGAAACGAACGCTCGAGCGGGCTGATAAAGAGATGCTTGATTTTCGAATTGCCAATCAAATGGAGACTATGGCCAATGCAAGTGAGAGTGCCAAGCAGGCGCTCACTACAATCAATAGCGAGGTGCTTCAACTTCAAAGTGAGATCACAAAGGTCACTGAACTGCTGAAAACACTCAAGGCGATTCAGAATGAGCCCGAAAAGTTCGGCAGCTTGCCTGATTCCATTCCGCGTACCGTTGAAATTGGTGTCGCTTATTCAAGGTTGCAGGAGACGCTGGCCCAAAAAAACTCCCTGCTCGCCAGATACACCGCCAACCACCCGGAAGTACAGGTGAAAGAGAGAGAGGTTGAGATCTATCAGCAACAGTTTGCTGATGTGGTTTTTCGCGCTTTGGAAACTTGCGAGGCAAACCAGGACCTCCTGCAGCGCCAGCTCAATCAGATTATTCCGCAGCAGGAGGCGCTGCAGAAGAAAATCTCTGAGATCGAACTTAAAATGGTTGCCGCGTCAATGAAGATCGACCAGTTGGCACGCGAGCGTGAGGTCGCAGATTTAAGCTATAAAGCCCTTCTGCAAAGAACCAGCGAAGCGCAAAGAGCATCCGATGAAAATACGGCAATTATTAAGCAGGTTGAAAAAGCGTTTGAGCCGCGCAGACCAGTTCTGCCCAACCCGATCCTGATCTTTCCGGCTGGCCCTGCATTCGGCCTGTTTTTTGGCATTTTGTTTGTTTTGGCGCTCGACCATCTAGAGGATAAAATTGTGGGTGTCTCTGACATTGAACAGCGGCTGCGTCTCAAGACTTTGGCAGTCTTTCCCCATGTGCGCCGAAAAAAACGTGAGCAACTCGCCAAAGTGGTCAAGGATGAGAAGTTTTCACAGTTTGCCGAGGCGGTTGCAGGGTTGCGAAATCTGTTGGATTCGCCGCGTTACGTGGAGATCAGCAAGGTGCTGCTGTGCATGAGTACCCAGCCTGGTGAAGGTAAAACCATTGCCTCCTGCGGCCTCGCTATTTCATGCGCCCAGAGTGGACAGAAAACACTGCTGATCGACTGTGACATGCGCCGTCCCCGCCTAGCGCGAATTTTTGAGAAAAACCACACTGAGTTCAAGAGCCTGCCACATGCTATTCAAGAGGGCGGGGTGCAGCAGTTTTCCGACCTTCCGGTTGCCTCCGGGATTGAAAACCTGGATCTGGTTCTCTCCAAAGCCTCATCCGAGATCAACCCTGCTAATTTGATGGGCAGCGGCGCGATTGATGAGTTCTTTGAGTGGGCCCGCGCAAATTATGACCGGATCCTGATTGACTCGCCTCCCTTTGGAATTGTGGGCGATGTCATGGTGTTGGCATCTTTGGCGGACGCTGTCATGATTCTGTGCTGCCCTGACCGAACGCGCTTCCGTCCGATTAAACATGCCGCCCGCACTCTGACAGAATCAGGGGCCAGGGTGATTGGCGTTATTGTCAATGACGTTGATTTTGGCAGACGAAACCAGTTTTCTCAGTATGACTACCATTACCGCTTTGCCTATCGCTACACATCACGCTATGGCGCTTACGGCCAAGGCAAGAAAATCACTTTTGATAAAAGATCAGCCGCTAAAAATGTGAAAAAAGGTGCGGTGAGTGCCATCTTGGACGATGATGATCTGACCCCCTCCACGGCTTCCTTGCGGCAGGACATGGTTGATCACTCAATGTTTGATGATGACGACTAAGCCACACGAGAGGAAGAGTAATTTGATGAAGAAACGTGTACTTGTAACAGGGGGGGCTGGTTTTATAGGCTCGGCGTTGATCCGCTATCTGGTAAAAAGAGGCGATGTAAAAATTCTAAATTTGGATAAACTGACCTACGCTGGCAACCTCGAATCGCTTACAGAGGTTGCCGGTAGCGGCGACTACCGCTTTGCGCAGGCCGATATCTGCGATGCGCAAAGCGTTAAAAAAATCCTGCATGAGTTCCAACCGCACGCAATCATGCATCTAGCTGCTGAGTCTCATGTTGACCGCTCCATTGATGGCCCCTCCACGTTCATCCAAACCAATGTGGTGGGAACCGCTGTTCTGCTGGAATGCGCGACTGAATATTGGCGTGGTTTACCAGAGGATGGAGATCAGAGGTCAGAGGCCGGAGATCAGAGGTCAACTCCCTTCCGCTCCTTAAAAAGTGATTTCCGCTTCCTGCATATCTCCACGGATGAGGTCTATGGATCGCTTGGCACTGAGGGACTGTTTCACGAAGATACGCCCTACGACCCGCGCTCGCCCTACTCCGCCAGCAAGGCCGCTTCAGATCATCTCTTGATGGCATGGCACCACACTTACGGACTGCCGGTACTGATGACCAATTGCTCCAATAATTACGGACCTTTTCATTTTCCGGAAAAACTCATCCCGCTGGTTATTTTAAACGCGCTGGATGGTAAGCCGCTGCCAGTTTACGGACGCGGCGACCATGTGCGCGATTGGCTGTTTGTCGATGATCATGCGAAGGCACTGACTCTGGTTCTGGAAAAAGGCGCGCCCGGTGAAAAATACAATGTCGGTGGCAACAACGAACGCACAAATCTGCAGGTCGTGGAGACGATCTGTGACACACTCGATCAATTATGTCCGGATCACCTGCAAAGTTTGAAGCTGAAATCGTTTCGTGAGCTGATCACCTTTGTGGTTGACCGCCCAGGACATGATCAACGCTACGCCATCGACGCATCTAAAATACGAGCAAACTTAGGCTGGTCGCCTGAAGAAAATTTCGACACTGGCATTGTCAAGACCGTTCAATGGTATCTTGACAATAATTGGTGGTGGCAGCCCATCCGTGCGAAAAAATACAGCGGCCAGCGTCTGGGAACAAAATAGCACGGGCTGTTACCCGTGAAAGGTGCTGATATGAAGAATCGTAAGGGAATAATTCTGGCAGGGGGCTCGGGAACTCGGCTTTATCCAGTCACGCAGGTCATTTGCAAGCAACTTCTGCCAATCTTTGACAAGCCGATGATTTATTACCCCCTCTCCACGCTGATGCTGGCTGGGATCAGGGAGGTACTCATTATCTCAACACCGGAAGCGACCCCGGTTTTCGCTCAGCTCCTGGGTGACGGCTCTTCACTCGGCATGCGCATTGAGTACAAAGTTCAGGAGGTGCCGAACGGGCTGGCGCAAGCCTTTGTGCTGGGCCGTGATTTTATCGGCGATGATCCCGTCTGCCTGATCCTCGGCGATAATATTTTTTATGGTGATGGTCTGCGCCGTCTGCTGGCTTCGGCCAGTGAGTCAGCCGGTGCCACGGTCTTTGGTTACTATGTCAACGATCCGGAGCGCTATGGCGTTGTCAGTTTTGCCGCGGGTGGCAAGGCTGAGACTATCGAAGAAAAACCAACCTCGCCCAGATCCAATTATGCTGTTACCGGACTCTATTTTTATGATAACGACGTGGTTGAGATCGCCGCGCAACTCAAACCTTCGGCACGTGGCGAGTACGAAATAACCGATGTGAATCGGTTTTATCTCGCGCGGGAGCGGTTGAGTGTCAAGCTAATGGGCCGGGGCTTCGCCTGGCTGGACACCGGAACCCACGACTCTCTTGCAGAGGCAACCGCTTTTGTGAAAGCCATCCAGGATCGCCAAGGGCTTAAAATTGCCTGTATTGAAGAGATTGCCTGGCGTATGGGTTTCATCGATACCACGCAGCTTAGTGCGCTGGCTGAGAATTTAAGAAAATCAGTTTATGGCTCTTATCTCTTCGACATCCTTGAGCATCGTTAGTCGCTTAGGCGACTAGAAAAAACAATTAATTGTTCTTTGCAAAAAGTTGTCTATCGAACGTTTATCGGTGGTTTGGTGTAGTAGTCGCTCTATGAGCGACACAGAGGTTGGTGTAGTAGTCGCTCTATGAGCGACACATGCCGCTCATAGAGCGGCTACTACACTCGATGCTGGCCGACGATGGCGGATTACGATTCAAGACTCCGCGATTAAAGAAATCGTCCACCACCACCACCAACAACAACAACAACAACATCGTCGCCGCTATCGTAAACCGAAGGCGCAGTCGACTTCCGCGCCCAGCGCGGATCTAGCTCCTTATGGGGCAAAAGAACAGTTTGTTGATATTTCGGTTTGATTGGGAGAGTCCTTAAGGAGGATGCTAATATCTTTGCATTGCGGTTCAGGCAATTAGGTCGACAGGGGAAAGAAGTTTTGCAATACTCTGATTAATTGCTTTTTAGATGATTTACAAGCGCGAGTTGCAGTTTTTTAATTTTAGACGAAAGGAAAGGATATGGCACTGTTACAACGACGGTCATTTTTAAAAGGTAGTGTTCTGGCAACGCTCGCTGCGTCAACACGCGCTGCTACCGCTGATAACCCAAAACCGAAGAGTACGCAGGGTACTGAGTTTCCTTCGCCGGTCTGTACCCCGCCATCACTGCAAATACCAGCACCAACCTCTATGGGGGTTGTATGGGGTGTCACCGCCCGTGTCACCGGCTTTGTGGATCTGAGTTCTCATTCTGACCTTGCGAATGCGCGCCGCTTTTTTGCCGGTGACGGAGGGTTGAAGGCACTGGATGATGTGGCTCTCGGCGTGCGGCTCACCGGCCTTAAGCCAAATTCACTCTACTATTACCGCACCGGAACCGTACCGATTGATTTTAAGGGAGCCTACAAAATATTGCCCGACGAGCTGGTTTTGGGTGAGATCCAATCCTTCCGCACCCCTGGCATAGCCTCTCCTTCCTCTTTTGCTGTGATCAATGACACGCATGAAAATCATCCGGCCTGCGCCCTGCTGGCGGCTAAAATTGAGGCTCTGAACCCTGCGGTGACAGTTTGGAATGGCGACCTCTGCAATTCTTTCAATCAGATGTCGCAGATGGCCCAAGTCGTACTATATCCTGGTCACTCGGCTTTGGCTGTCAACCGCCCGATTCTCTTTACTCCCGGGAACCATGACTATCGCGGTCTTGTCGCGCGTGAGCTGCCACGCGTGCTGCTGACCCGCGAGCCAACAGAACGCGCCAGTACTTACTGGACACTGGGGTGGAACTACGCCTACCGTCAGGGTCAGATCGCCATGATCGGGCTCGACACTGGCGAGGACAAGCCGGATTGGCATACAGCATGGGGCCAGCTGGCACAATTCACTCCCTACCGCGAGCTGCAAGCACGATGGTTGGCAAATGCGCTGGAACAACCCGAGATCAAGAACGCACCCTACATTGTAGCTTTCTGTCATATCCCGTTGTTCGATGATTCACCGACTGCCAATCCCGGCGATAAGGTCGAGGGTTGGGCCAGTTGGCAGCGCCACTGTCATGACCTTTGGTCGCCGCTCTTCGAGCAATACGGCGTTCAACTGGTTGTTACCGCTCACAGGCATCGGTTCCGCTATGACGCGCCGACTTCTAAGCGCTCATGGGCGCACGTGGTGGGTGGCTCGGGATGCGATATGCCGCCTAAAGGCCAGTTGACGGTATTTGAGGGCAAGGTTACAGGCGAGCGCCTGCAGCTTATCGCGCACAATCTGACGACTGGCACGATGCTTGGTGATTACAGCTTTAAATCTCGCCTGTAGCAGCCGCTCTATGAACGACAGTAGTACAAAGATTGTGCGTATCAGCAAAGCGAAGCAGGCAAACCTTGCGCTGGCGGCCCTGTTTGCGCTGCTGCTGTTCTACCTGCCGATGCTAGTTGCGGAGGGGCGCGAGCTGGTGGTTGCCAGCTGGAATGTGGAAAACCTTTTCGATACCGAGGATGACCTGAACAATCCTCACGATGACGGTTACACCCCTCAGGGGTGGGCAAATTGGACTGAACAGAGGTATCAGGTTAAGCTCGACCATCTGGCCGAGGTCATTGCGGAAATTCAACCTGTTATTCTCTGCCTGGTTGAGGTGGAAAACCGCCGAGTTCTAGAAGATTTGCGGTCGACCCTGCTGAAAAACCATAATTACCAGTTACCTGCGATTATTCACCGTGATGGCGGTGATGTGCGCGGAATTGATGTGGCCATCATGGCCAAGTTCATGCCAGATAACATCAGCTGGTTCCGCGCTATTTCAGGTCAACGTGATGTGTTGGCCTGTGAGTTCTCGATTGACGGCAATGAGTTGACAGTCATGGTCAACCACTGGAAATCGAAGCTGGGCACACCAGGGCAGAGCAATTTCATTCGGCAGCAGCAGGCGCAATCGGTGCGCGATTTCATTGACCTTAAGCTAAGCCAGAACCCTGGGGCAGCCATTGTGGTGGCAGGTGATTTTAACGCCGATATCGAC
This sequence comes from Kiritimatiellia bacterium, assembly GCA_041673345.1. GTDB lineage: Bacteria > Verrucomicrobiota > Kiritimatiellia > RFP12 > UBA1067 > M55B167. The sequence goes on along the minus strand of JBAYXX010000050.1, from coordinate 6,077 downwards.
GAGGCTGTTTTGACTGAGACCGCCGGTTTTCTGCTTACGCTGGATGAATTGCAAAAAGAGCAGAACACGAATAAACTTTATAATCTTGCGGCCGCGCTTCCAGAAAAAAAGCGGGCCACCTATTACTACGCGCCGAATGAAAAGTGGAATTCACTAGATTCCATCAGTGTAACCCGGGGCATGGTCGGCTTCACGCCACTTACGCCCTGGAAGGTCAAGCCAGACTCCTATACTGTTTACAATCCAGAGAAGATCTGTTTCAAAGGGCTCGGCTCACCGTTGCCCTATCGGCGAGTTAGGAGCAAGCGATACGGCGATCGCTTTGTTGCTGGCTATTCGGATCACTTTGCGGTCTATGTGACTTTGGAGCGGCGTTCGGATCAGGAATGAACTAAGAAAACGCGAGACGGTTGCTCTGGTGATTTGACACTATCTCCGCATTTTGATAACGTTGTAATAATTCATAAAAAATAAAGGAGAACATATGAAGAACACAAGACGAGGTTTTATAAAAAAGACCAGCGGGGTTGCCGCCTCAATTGCCGTTGGAGGCGTTTTGCCGGGATTCAGCGCGGCAAGCTATAGCCGTATTATCGGCGCTAATGCAAAAATACGGGTATCGGTTGGCGGGGTTAACTTACGCGGGAGACAACTGTCCAAAGTCTTTGCCAAGCAGCCAGACTGTGATGTCATTCACATCTGCGATGTGGATCAGCACGCTACCACAAAATGTCTGACAGAGCTGCAAGAATCACAGAAGGATGTTAAAGCCCAAGGTTTTGACGACTTCCGTAAATCACTTGAATCAAAGGATATCGATGTGTTTATCGTCGCCATGCCCGACCATTGGCATGTGCCAGCCTCGCTGCTGGCACTGCAGGCTGGTAAACATGTTTATGTTGAAAAACCTTGCAGTCATAACCCGGCAGAGGGTGAAATGCTGCGGGATGCCGCTGTAAAATACAAGCTGGCTGTTCAAATGGGTGTCCAGCGGCGCTCACTGCCAAACTTGATCAGGGCCATTGAGGAGATTAAAGACGGTGTGATCGGCCGTGTCTACTTTGGCAAAGGTTGGTATACCGCCAATCGGGGGACAATAGGCATCGGTAAGGTCGTAACACCCCCCGAATGGCTGAACTGGGATCTGTGGCAGGGCCCGGCCCCAAGAAAAGCCTACAAAGATAATATTGTCCACTATAACTGGCATTGGATCTGGAACTGGGGCACCGGCGAGGCGCTTAATAATGGAACGCACATGGTTGATCTGCTCCGCTGGGGAATGGACGTGGATTATCCGGTGAAAGTAAACTCCAGTGGTGGACGCTACTGCTACACAGGGGATGACTGGGAAACCCCGGACACTCAGGTTATTAATCTGGATTTCGCCGACAGGAAGGCCATCTCATGGGAAGGACGCAGCTGTAACGGCAAGCGTATTGAAGGGTCAGCTTGCTCCGTAATCTTTTACGGCGAAAAAGGAAGCTTGCAGATTGATGGCAACAATTACACAATCTTTGATTTAAAGAATAATGTGGTAAAAGATTCCAAGACTGATAAAACGCTTCGATCACCGGACAAACCTGCACTGCCGAAAAGAGTTGGCGACCCGCACGCTCATAACTTCCTTTCAGCTATCAGATCAGGCGAAGAGCTGAGCTGTAACATTGATGAAGGTCATAAAAGCACCCTGATGGTTCAGCTTGGCAACATTGCGCTAAGAACCGGAAGATCACTTGAGATCGACCCTAAGACAGGTCACATCCTTAATGACAAGGATGCGTTGAAGTACTGGTCGCGTGAATACGAAGCAGGCTGGGCACCGAAAATTTAATCACCGGATTCTTCCCCCTCTCCACGCCGGGAGAGGGGTTGGGGTGAGGGTAACTCTATACCCGGCTATGGCAGGGTCATCACGATACGGAAGCCAAGGTGGGAGTCATAACCATGCGGCGGACGGCTGCTGCGAAACCCCGAACGGCAGTTGGCCGCTTCGTAGTTCCAGCACCCGCCCCGTCTCACGCGGTCAGTATTCCACAACGGTCCTGCAGGATCTTCTCCACCTTGCAGTATCCAAAAGTGCCAGTCCAGACCCAACTCTGACACGTTACCGTGCATGTCGTACAGGCCCCACGCATTCGGCACTTTCTGCCCCACCGGATGTGTCTTATCTCCGCTGTTATGTTTACACCAACTCAATTCATCCATGTGATTTGTGGCGGTGCCGCTAATCTTCCCATTATTGAACAAAGTAGTCGTCCCCGCCCTGCAGGCGTACTCCCACTGCGCCTCGGTCGGCAGGTCGAAGCCCACCCGCCCGGTTTTAGTCCGCAACCGCCCCACAAAGGAATTCACGTACACGTTGCTGTTCGTCGGCCAACCGCCGCCGCCAAGTGCCGCCGTGCCGCGAATGTCGTTGTACCGCACTTTTTCGACAGGATTGATCGGATCTTTGAACTCTGAAGGATTTGCCCCCATTATTTCTTCCCACTGTTTCTGCGTCATCTCAAACACCCCCGCGTAGAAGTCCTTTGTCAATGTGGTGGAGAGCGTGGGCGGATCCGTATCACCCATCTTGAACTCTCCTTTTGAAATGCGCCGCAGGACGAGCTTATCTGTCTTGTAAATGTCGTTGGTTGTCACGCCGGTCCAGACCACGGATTGGACGACCGTTCCCCTGTTGGTCACCGGATTGCGCACCCACGCGCCCCAAAGGCCGTTCGTGAGATCTGACTCATAGACATACTCGGTCTGTCCTGTCTCCCCCGCCGACTTTGTCAGATCCACGATCATATAGAGCGGCGTCGGGCTCGGAGTAAGCGCCACGCAGAACTTAGGCAGAACCCCGTTGTTGGTATAAGAGGTCATTGCCGGATCCCAGACGATCCGCCGCGCGCCGCAAGCAACGCCATTGAGGTCGCCTGAGAACGAAGTTTCCGGCACATCAAGCAGATTAGAACCGTTGTACGCCTTGACAACGATGTCCATTGACTGCTCCAGATCACATGTCAACACGTAGTCAATATCCACCAGCCGGCTCCAGGGCCATCGCTGTTGAACCATCACACCGTCGATTGTCGGATCGTCCGCCATGGCACTCATTGACACAAACATTGTCATCATTCCAATCAAAACTTTCTTCATTTCTTTTTCCTCCTATGTAATACTCCATCCGTCACGAACAAAGGGATGGATGAGTTTGTTGGCTTCAGCGTTGTTTTTAAATTGCATTGCTTTGGCATCCCACTGCAGTTCACCTGGGACTTGCTGCGCGATACACCCCAGCAGCACCCCTTCGGTCAGCGGAACCGAGTGATCATGATGCGAGAGTGGCTTGACTCCGCCGCGGATTGCCTCAGTAAACTCCCAGTGATGACTTTGCACACGGGGGATGGACTCCTCCACCTTTGAGCAACGCTCATCTTTGGCGAACCCTTTGAATTTTTCCTCGTTATTCCAGCATAGGGAGTCGCCTCTGACAATCGCCCGCTCGGTGATAATGGTCTGACCTCCTAGGTTACCAAAGATGGCCGCCACTTTGGGACAAACCGCAGGATCAGGCAGCGAATTGCCATCATACCAATAGACCGTGATTGGCTCAGCCTGCATATCACTGCGGTAAACCGTTTTCACTGTAGTTGCCATGGGATAGGTCTCAGGGAAACGCGGAGTGGACGCGACACACTCCACGGTCAGCACCTCAGCCAGCTTGAAAGCGCGGAAGAAGGCGCTCGTCGCATGGCAGGCCATATCCCCCATAGCGCCAGTACCGAAATCAAACCATCCCCGCCATTTGAAGGGGTGATAGACACCGCTCTTGTATGGCCGCTCCCGGGCGACACCGAGCCAAAGATCCCAGTTAAGCGAAGCGCTAACCGGGTCGCTGCCAGCAGGGCGGTTAATGGCCTGCGGCCAGATCGGCCGGTTGGTGGTCATATGCACCTCATCAATCCGTCCCAAGATCCCTGACTGCAAAACCTCAATGCGCCGCCGATGCGAGGGGGAGCCATTGCCTTGGTTGCCCATCTGCGAGACCACACCCAGCTCATCGGCGATTTTCTTAAACTGGCGTCCTTCCCATACAGTTCTGACCAGCGGCTTCTCAACATACACATGGCTGCCGCCTTTCATCGCCGCAATTGCGGCGGTGGCGTGCATATGATCCGGGGTGGAGACCACCACTACATCGAGATCCTTTTCGCTGGCCAGCAACTCCCTGAAATCTGTGTATTTTTTAGCTGCGCCACAGCGCTCTTTGACTTTGTTGTAGGAATTATTCAGCTGGTTTTGATCGACATCGCACAGCGCGACGATCTCCTCGCCTAAATTATAAAACTCACTGAGATTGCCCGCTCCCCGACCACCGGAACCGATAACCGCCATCCTCAATTTATCTCCCGGTTTTTTTAAGGAGGCCCTCTTTTGTGTTGATGTTAAACTTTGGGCGCGTGCGGTGGCGGCAATTGAAATTGCTCCTCCCGTGGCAATCGCACTTTGCTTGATAAACGAACGCCTTGAAATCTGACTCATATTTTTATCCCTTAATTTATAGTTAATGTTTAAAAGTCCGCAACTACTCAGTTACCCGCCAGCGGCCGGGCGCCTGAAGACGTTGACTTCAGCTCTTCTTACTTGTATAAAATCAGTTTACCACTCCTTCCTACGAAATACAATAGGGAAAAAGCGTAATCCTGATCAGCTAATAATGCTATTACATTGTTGTTTTATTTAATGCATTGAAAACATGGAGGAGCATAGGGTGGATATTCGTAAATTGGGTCTTTTAAGTGTATGTGGCATGAGCGCAATAGCTTCCATGGCTGGGCTGTATGGTGATACCCCGAATGCCACGCACGCTTGGGCGGTGCATGACTGGAATCGTCCGCCTCCCGTCAAAATCACGGCGGAACCAGGCCAGCCGTCCTCGGATGCGGTTGTTCTTTTTGACGGAAGCAATCTGGATGCCTGGGAGTCCGCTAAAAAAGGGGGAGGCCCAGCCCTATGGAAAATTCTTGTGGACGGCGCGATGGAGGTGGTCGGAGGAAGCGGTGGCATCAAGACCAAAGCGACCTTTGGCGACTCAGGAGTGAATTAACAAGATTTAGTGCTATGGGCCTGATGCGCCTGATGGGCCTAATGTGCTACCGCCCCATCACCGCCAGGCGAACCACATCTGGCCCATCAGGCGCATCAGGCCCATAGCACTACCCTACCGCCCCTTGCGCCGATAATCGGACCTTGCGTTGTACATCATCTCACGTAAGCCGCCCTGTTTGACAAAGTCCTCCTCTAGTTGCTCAATTTGACGATCAAGCAGATAATTTGCCTGATGAATCAGACAAATCATGATATTGGCGCAAACATCTGGCGGACGAGTTTCAATAAGGTAAACAAAGACACGACGGGTTTTCTCGAACAAATCGACATCCTGCCCAGGTTCACGACCATTCCACCCGGCATCTTTGCCTGGAACTTTCGGCAATGCAATTTTCCCAGAGCTCAATTTCCGCACATAGCTTGCCTCTGAACTCTGCTTATCCCATAGATCAAACTTGCGCACTCTTAGAAAATCGCAGTAATCCTCCAGCAATTCCTCTAAACTCGCACGAGCCACATTGGTCAGCTTTAACTCTGTCTCACTAGAAGTAACAGCGGCTTTAGCTCCCTCAATAATATTCTGTTTACCTGAACGTGCGGCCTGTACCATCTGATCAACCGTACGATCGAACTTACTCAAGAACCGATGGCAGAAAACATAAGTGCAATCATAGATAATCACTGTCTTCTGATAAGAGAGGAGCTCCTTATAGCCGCCCTTTTTTGGAAGAAAATTATGGCTCATGTGCTTACTCCATTTCGTTGTTGTTGGCTGGTGCTGCACGGGCTCCGCCCGTGTGGCTGCGCTGTGGGCCTGATGGGCCGCATGGGCCTAATGTGCTGCCGCCACAGCACCGTTGTTGGCTGGTGCTGCACGGGCTCCGCCCGTGTGGCTGCGCTGTGGGCCTGATGGGCCGCATGGGCCTAATGTGCTGCCGCCACAGCACCGTTGTTGGCTGGTGCTGCACGGGCTCCGCCCGTGT